>JANMOF010000008.1:0-3451 GCA_031368925.1 Leptospiraceae bacterium | reverse complement strand
ACCCTTCTGTTTTTCGCGCGCCCTTCTTCGGTTTCGTTGTCAGCTTGTGGTTGAGAATACCAATATCCCTTCATCGTAATTCGTTTTGCATCAATGCCTTTTGAAACAAGGTATTCTTTCACAAGCTCTGCTCTTTTTTCGCTCAACTTTAAATTAAAGTCTTTGCTTGCTATATTATCTGTATGCCCGCCGATTTCAAATAAATCTAGGGCATTCAATTTAAGATATGCCACAAACTTATCAAGTATTTTTATTTGCTCGGTAGTTAATTTGTATTCATTAAATTCATAGTATACTATTGTATTATAAATTTTTTCAAAGTCCTTTGTCATTCTTAAAAAGATTTCAATCGTCATGTTTCCAGAAGAGGTATAGTCACCTTCTTTGATAATTAAAGTCTCATCTTGATAACCAGGGGCTTTTCCATGCAATTCGAAACTATTTGCCGGTCTATCCGCTAATAGGAACTTTTCTTTTTCTTTTTTAAGTATAATTCCTTTCTTCTCTGTTTCTGTAAAAACAGTAACAGATCCCGTCAGGATTTCTTTTTTTGTTTTGTAATCTCTTAGTATAACAACTAGACCTTCCTGTTTTTTCTCAGTCTTTGTCGGCTTATCAATCTTAGCCGGAGTATCTTTCGCATCTTTTGGTATATCTCCTGGCTTAACATCTTTTGCAGGTGGCTCTACTAATTCTTCCTTCTTAATAGGCATGAGAACAATTTTCACATACTTGGATTTTTTAGCACCTACAGAACCGCGCAGATCTAAAGTAAATTCGGTCGGGTAGTAGTCAGGAGCAGATACTTCTATTTTATAAAGAGAGTTTGTAAATAATTTTGTCGCAAAGTTTTTTGGGTTATCTTTAGAAATATCACCGCCGATTCTTTCAGATGTTATAATACCAAAAACACCTTTGTTATTGGATATTTTAATGGAAGACGCAATCCCAATCATAATATCCTCCGAGCCATCAATAACTAGCCCACTCAAATCAAATAGGTAAGGCTTACGCATTTCTTCTGGGACCTTTACACGGTAAATATCGAATAACCCCTCTCCTCCATCTCGATTGGAAGAATAATATGCCCAGATTCCATCGTGAGTTAAAGAAATTCCTTCATCGTCCATGCTGCTATTAAATGGCTTAGGAAGACGGTAGACTTCTTTCCAAACGATCGCCTTATTCGGAGTATTCGCTGGGTTTGCTTTTTCTATAGTTGTTTCTTTTTCAAACTGCTCATCCATGTCGATTCCAAAAAAATTATACTTGTGATATTCATCATTTCTATCGGAACTAAAATATAAAGTCAGGTTATCAAAATGAAAATACGGCATAATCTCGTTAGACGCAGTATTTACTTTGTTACCGATGTTAATCGGGCGAGACCACTTCGGGTTTGGATCATTTGCAGTATTTACTCTCTCTGAAATCCAAAGGTCAAATTCACCAAAACCTCCAGGACGATTCGATGAGAATACTAAGTATTTGCCGTCAGGAGAAATAGCGGGCATCTTATCATCGAAATCAGAATTGAGGTCAGTCAAATGAATAGGAATAGACCACTTATCCACCGAAGCTTCCCGATGCGTATAATAGATATTTAACCCTTTTGAACCGTCTCTACCTGTAGTTGAACTATTAATAGATGTAAAATAAATTTCTTTTGGTCTACCTTCTTCATCAAACTGAATTGTAAAAGGTCCATCAAACCCCATAGTGCTAAGCTCGTTTAAATTAATTGGCTCCATCCAAATTGCTTTGCCAGTTCTATCTTTATAATTTCTATTTTCAGAAAGCCAGAAGTCCATTCCACCCTGCCCACCAGGACGATTCGATTGGAACACAATGTACCGACCATTTGGACTAATGATTGGATTGTATTCTACGTTTTGCGTATTAAGAGGAAATCCGAAATGGGTGGACACAGAATCAGTTGAATCCTGTGCAAAGAGGGAAGACATAGCTAGGGCTAGGAATATTAAATATCTCATAGTTTTAATATCGAAATAAAAAATTAAGAAAAGGTTATATTTTTGTAAATTGTTATGATTGGATCTAAGGTAGTGCAAAAAGAATTTAATAACACTGTCTAAAACAAATGATTATGTCATGTAAGTGTTCTAAAGAATAAGTAGAGCAAAAACCTCACCCGTAAGAAGGCTTTTTACTTAAACGTAGGATTCACTTTTTCGATAGCTATCTTGGTTCTTTCTAAGACTTTCTCGCGCTTGATTGGCTTTACCATATAGTCTATCGCACCGTTGTCGAGTAGACTTTTGATAACGCCGGGAGAATTTTCTTCGGAGATAAAAAATATTTTAGGCAAAATTCCGCCTTGTTCTTTCATCTCGAAAAACGCCGCATAACCGTCCATAACCGGTAGACTGACTTCCATGAAGATAAGATCGACTAGCCGGTTTTCTTTATACATATTAATCAAGTCTCTTCCGGTCTCAGCGATTCCAATAATTTTATAACCTTCTGATTCCAGAATTTGTTGGAGTTGCTTCAACTGAAATTTAGACGGCTCCGCTATGATGACACTATAGGGTCTTCCGTTTGGTGAGATTCCTTGTGGTTGGTATTGAGCCATACTATCCTTTTTCGATAACCTTTTCTATTTCTTTTCCGATTTCTTCTGTGCCTAAAACCTTTGCACCTTTCTCTGCAATGTCTCCAGTTCTAAAGCCCAATTTAATCACTTCTCTCACAGCATTCTCTATTTGCAAGGCTTCTTTTTCCATTGAAAAAGAATATCTTAGCATAAGTGCCGCCGAAAGAATTTGTGCGATTGGATTTGCAATTCCTTTTCCTGCGATGTCGGGAGCTGAGCCACCGGATGGTTCATAAAGTCCGAAGCCTGATTCTGATAGAGACGCGGAAGGAAGCATTCCAATCGAGCCAGTTATTTGAGAAGCCTCATCAGAAAGAATATCGCCAAACATATTTTCGCAGAGCACGACATCAAATTGTTTTGGTTTTACAATCAACTGCATTGCCGCGTTATCCACATAGAGATGATTTAATTCCACATCAGAAAATTCTTTTTTATGAAGAGCAACGACGACTTCGCGCCAGAACACGGAGGTTGTTAAAACATTTGCTTTGTCGATGCTCGTTACTTTTTTATTTCTCTTGCGAGCAGCTTCAAATGCGACACGCGCAATACGTTCAATTTCGCGACGGGAATAGCGCATGGTGTCATACGCAAATTCTTCTGCACCCGAGCCTTCACGTCCTTTTGGTTTTCCAAAATAAATTCCACTTGTTAACTCACGCAAAATTAAAACATCCAGACCGTCTCCAATAATTTCTGCTTTGATGGGAGATGCATTTCTAAGCTCAGAGTAAATAATCGCAGGACGAAGATTTGCAAATAAATCAAAATGTTTGCGAAGAGGAAGAAGCGCACCACGCTCTGGCTGCAAATCAGGTGGAAGTGTTTCCC
>JANMOF010000003.1:0-3845 GCA_031368925.1 Leptospiraceae bacterium | reverse complement strand
CGGAAACATACAGCCCACCACTCGAATCCAAGGCTAATGGTCCCGGAAAAGATAGGCTATTTGCTGTTATGCCACCATTATTATTACTAGCAGAAGTAAAACTGCCACTTTGTCCGTATACCCTTAGTGCAGTCGTAGTGCCTGACGGATAATACAACACCCGGTTATTGACATACTCCGAAACATAAAGTCCACCATTCGAATCTATAGCTAATCCCAGAGGTGCAAATAGACTATTTGCAGAAATTCCACCATTATTTTGTGTGTTAGAGGTAAAACTTCCATTCTGTCCGTATACCCTTGTCGCAGTCGTACTGCCAGAAGGATAATATAATACTCGATTGTTATTAAACTCAGAAATGTATACTCCTCCACTCGAATCTAAAACAATATTAGCAGGATTATATAAACTATTAGCCGTTATACCTCCATTGTTTTGTGAGTTAGAGGAGAAACTACCATTTTGTCCATACACTCTAATTGCCGAAGGTCCGGATACGATCAATGGATTTCGCTGAGTTAGGTATAATAAACTTAGGACTATAATTTTTTTATCGTCTTTCGTTTTACTGCAAAATTGAGTTACTAAGATCACTGAGAATAAAATAAATGTATAAATCTTTGTCATATTAGAACTCCTAATTAAGCTGATTGCAAGTACCGTCACCACTTTCTATTGTAGTTACCGGTTTTTGCCATTTGTTAGATTTTTTACATTTCCAAAGGCGCATGTCGAGGTAAGCAACGTTACCCGAAACGCTATCTCTTGAAAATTTATAATTGGCACCACTAAAAACGCAATTCTGAATTGTGTTATCCCCATTTTCACAAATTGTAAATGGATCTGCATACTTTCGATTTGTTCTCACAACCATTGGAAAAAGTTTAGTTCTTGAAATACTTCCTCCGCCTTCATAATAGCTAACATTCACTGCGTGACGATTGTAATCAGGAAGAGCTCTGTCATACGGGGTGTAGTATTTAATTTCAACCGGTAATCCTTCATTATCTCTTTCATTCATTACTATATACCGTGGATCCCTGACACCTACTTCACTTCCGTAATCATCACATGGTTTATAATTCGAATCGAGATAAGGATTAGTCTCGGAATTTATGTTGTCATCATCGGGATCAGTAATAATTGTATTAGAGCAATTATTAGATGTTGAAACAGATGCAACCGCAATGATACCAATCATACTATTTCCTGCACTATGAAAAAATGACATTGCCTTCGATCGTGGACGAGGTTGTAAAGGAGAAGATTTATGATGCCTTTGAAAAGTTAAACTCTTAAAAATCATTCCAAACATATGACTAGCCTGTTTAAATGAAACATGACCAGTTGGATCACTGTTCATAATTGGATTCCCATCTACATACGCATACTGATTCATTCCGAACGGAGTATTAGGATTTAAATATGAATCTGGCTGAACAAATCTTCCAATCTCCGGGTCATAATACCTTGCTTTATAATAATACAAACCAGTTTCACGATCTTCCTCTTGACCAGTATATTTGTAGCGAAATATATCAGGACCATCTGAATTTTTACGATCAATTTCCCCATAGGGTTTGTAGTCTACTACTGATTTGCCAGTAGAGATGTCCATTCCGCTGACCATTTCACCTTTTCCATCAGTTACCATTGTAACTGAGTCCAAATAGTCTTTATGCAAAAAATAAAATCCCGCTACAGGAGTTCCCGCAGAGCTTCCACCACTACCGCCTACTTGTGTATTGCCGCTATTGGTATTAGAACTTGCATCTCCATTACTTCCTATTCCAGGAGTTTCAGAGTTAATTCCACCCGCCATCATTAGAGCGGCAAAGGGGAATTGTTTCTTGCTACTTCCAACGCAGGTTACTAGTAATAAGGTTACTATTGATACAGAAAGAGAATATCCGGTGAAAGTTCGTTTTTCGACGAGATAAAATACCAACGGAATTAATAGGAACAGCAGATACAGGCTATTTGGCGATGTCACGATAACTTTATCTATTCGATACATTATATCGTTGTAATTATCTTCTATTCGTGAAAGGAAAGGAGATGGAAAGGACGGCACTGCCGACAAATCAATATTAGGCAATACTGCATCTGTTCGCGTCCACTGGGCGATTGAAGAATTTCCTTCTAGGAAATAAAGAGTATGCTCATCTGATCTTCCAGGAACTTTGTGAATTTCGTAAAGACCATCTCCAAAATAGTAAGTAACTTCTGTTTTAAGCCGATCTGTTTTTTTTGCTCTTCTTCCCCTATAATTATAAATGTAATCAAACTCTTGCCCGTCAGAAGTTTTTATAGTCGATAGTCTACCAATCACGCTATGAATATATTCATCGTTATTTTTCTTTTTTAAATTTCCTTTAAGATCGTATTCAAGGCTTATGGTTTCACTTGGTTTTTGAATTGACGTAACCGCATGAGGATGGCTATTATCTGCATACGATAAAGCTATGTTCCCATTTTGAATTAAATTGCCATTGTCAGAGTAAGTATAATTTAATTCCCCATATTTTCCCGTTGCTTTCAATAAACGATTATTATCATCATATTCAAAAGTTTGATTTTTATTCGGATATAATAAATCAATGTTTTCAACAATATTACCCTTTGTATCATAATTATACTGTCTTTGCTGCTCAACACTTTGCCTGGAGGTTAAGATTTTAGAACTGATTACTCTACCGTTGTCATCAAATTCTGTATAATGAGTAACTCCATTTCCAAATTTTTTAGTAAATACTTTATTAATTCTATCATTATTGTATTGAACTAAAACTTGATCATCAACTTTTCCATCCGGCGTTGTAATTTTAATTTGATTTAAATCTTCCCCAACGTATGTATATTTTGCGACCGTTCCATCAGGATAAATTCTTGCAACTAACCTATTTTTGGGATCGTAAGCATTTTGAAATTGAATTGTATAATCTTCAAATTGGCGTATTATCTTAACTTTATTCCCGGCAGCGTCATAATAATATTTTGTAATTCCAGAATTATCTTTAACTGAAGTTAGTTTTCCTTTAGAGTTATTCCCTGCATTATCATAGCCATATTCTATGATTTCATCTCTAGTCGTAACTTTTATCGTCCTTCCAAGAGCATCATAATCAAATCTTGTAGTATCACTATTGGCATCTTGCTGTAAAATTAATTTTCCTTCTAAGTCATATTGATATTGAATTTTTCCAGAATTAGAATTCTGACTGGATAATACTTGTCTCTTCCTATTATAAGTATACGTTGTAATTTCATTCGTAGGGCTAATAATTTTAGTTAAATTCCCGGCGGGGTCATATTCATATTTATAAACATAGCCACCCATTGTTTTCTCAGTTACCTGCCCAAAAATATTTCGCTTTAAAGAAGCTGGCAATTTATTAGAATAGGTATCGTAGTAGTTTAGACTATCGGCAGCATAATCGTTAGTATCCCCATTCGATGAAGTAATTTTACTTGGAGCACTGCCAGAGGCATATTCGAATGAAGTATATTTTGGTGTTTCTCCTGCTAGATACGGTAGAGATTTCTTAATTAAGTTTCCATTTGCATCATATTGAAGATCAATCGTATACGAAACATTATCATCTCCAGAAATAACTTTAGTAACTAGTTTGCCTTCTCTATCGGAACACTCTTTTGTCCAGCTATATTTATCTGCCTCCCCTGTAAGAGCAGCAGGAATGAAGGATAGAATGAAGGAATCGCTTTTGGTATTAATCTGCGGTGCGCAGCTCTATCGATTGAGCGAAATCAACGGTGACTCGCCACAGGACTCCGCGACGCTTCCCGCATTTGACGAACTCACGGTCGTCAGCCCGCTCGAGCG
>JANMOF010000571.1:0-11252 GCA_031368925.1 Leptospiraceae bacterium | reverse complement strand
ATTCATAATTCATAATTCATAATTAAAAATCATAATTAAAAATCATTCTGTTGCTCCATGGCTTTTTAACATTTCAATTATCTTAGTATGGTTTTTTTCTGTCGCATACATGAGGGCGGTCTTACCATCAAAATCTCGAATCGAAAAATCTGCTCCAGCACCATTTAAAATAAGTAGCATCACAATGTCGGGATTACCGAAAGTTGCCGCATACATAAGTGGGGTCTTACCAGTATTATCCCGAACATTTACATAGGCTCCCATCTTGAGTGCTTTTTTTGTATGTTCGAAATGTCCTTTCTCAGTGCTAAAGAGCAAGTAGTCCTCGGCACGGGTGATCGCAAAAGTAGATGAGCTTAGAATAAGTAGAAATAAAATTGATAGAATTTTCATAGGTAAAGATTTGTTTTCCTTTAGTCTCACTCCCATAATACTCCTAGCTATCCTGACAGTCATGTAAAAAATTTCAAAAAAAATGAATATCCCTGTCACAAATGCTATTTCAGGATTGTCATACTAAGAAATTAAAGAAGAGGAATAAAAAATGAAATTAGCAGCAAATATTTTTACAGCAATCGTGATGCTCGAGCATGTATACATATTGGTATTGGAGATGTTTTTATGGACAAACCCAATTGGAATGAAGGCATTTAATCTAACAGAAGAATTCGCAAAAGCATCTGCACCACTCGCGGCTAACCAGGGTTTATACAATGGATTTTTAGCGGCAGGGATTGCCTGGGCTTTTATTATGGCAGATAAAATTCACAGCTACAATACAAAATTATTTTTTGTAACTTGCGTAGTCGTGGCTGCGTTATACGGTGCGTATAGCGTGAATATTTCTATCTTAATCAAACAGGGAATTCCTGCAATCATTGCACTCGCATTACTTCTATTATCCGCAAAGGCACAGAAGGAATAAATTTATACACGTAGAGACAGGTCTCAGACCTGTCTCTACGTGTATAAAATATTCCAAATATATACAATATCGCTAAACCATCAAATCGAATATTTTTTTCTCTTTCGCCAGAGTGTAGCAATATCTATTTTTAAAATATCCGCTGCTTCTTTATAATCCGATGTGTAAGAGAGTATTTTGCTAATATGTTTTTTTTCTATTTCTTCTAAAGAAAATAAGTCGTCCATTTTATTCTGAGAGGCATTTCTAAATTCTTCCGGCAAATGGCTAACGTCAATTGGACTGTCCTTAGCGAGTACCACAGCCCTGTGAATCGTATTCTCTAACTCTTTAACATTTCCTCTCCAAGGATGTGATTTGAGTATAAATAAGGCATCTCTAGTAACTTCCATTCTATTATTCTTAGAAAATTTTTCAGTAAAACTATGAATCAAAATTTCAATATCTTCTATTCTTTCGCGTAAAGGTAATATTTTTATAGAAACCCCATTCAAACAATAGAAAAGATCATCTTTAAACGTTTTCTCCTGAATAGCCGCTTCTAAATTAACACTAGTGGCTGATAAAATTCGTACATTTAATTTTTTTATTTCAGAATCTCCTACACTCTCAAATTCTTTCGTCCGCAGAACTCGTAGCAGTTTTGATTGAAACGAAAAAGGCATTTCCCCAATTTCATTTAAAAAAATAGTTCCTCCATCGGCTAATTCAAATTTACCTCTCATATTCTTTGTTGCACCAATAAATCCATCTTTAACATGCCCAAACAATTCGCTTTCTAACAGTCCTTCTGGAATTCCCGCACAATTTACTTTAATGAAAGGTTTATCTGCTCTCGAACTTTTTTCATGAATGAACTCAGCCATAAGTTCCTTTCCTGTTCCACTCTCTCCCAAAATGAGAACACTAATATCACTTTCAGCAACTTGTTCTGCTAACTCGATATTTTTAAGAAACTCTCTATTCTGAGTAATGAATTTGCTGTTGACAACGAGATTATAAAATCGCTCTTTTATTTTTGTTAACTCTGATTTAATACTATGATATTCGATTGCTTTTTTTACAAAGAAAGGAAGCTCTTTCATTTCAAAAGGTTTTTGTAGAATATGGTATGCGCCCATTTCGACAGCTTTTAGTGCCTGGTCAAATTGAGAAAAACCAGAAATTATAATGACCGGTACATCAGGCGAATATTTTTTAATCTCTTCTAAAACAGCGAATCCATCTAGTGGCGGCACAAAAATATCTGTAAATACGAGATCAAAGTGTTCGTTCTTGATTAGTTCAATTGCATTCTGGGAGTTTGCAACAGTATGCGTAATATAGCCTAAATCATTTAAACACAATGCTAAAGTTTCTAAAAGTGTGACATCATCATCAACAAGAAGAATTTTTGATTGTTTAAGTTTCATAGCAAATGCATGCCTCCTATACTTTTTATTTTAAGATTAATTCAAAGCGATTACGATTTTTTTTAAAGCTTTTCAAATGAACAAGAAGAATTTGCTAAGAGTCACGGATTTAGTAAAAGCGGTAAATTATTATTTACTACAAGCAATTCATTTTGCAATTTTTTATTGATATATCATCTCTTTTTGCAATGCCTTCACTGTGCAATACTTTTATAAGTAATTTTTTTTTTAATTCTTTTTTTGTATTTTTTATAAGTATTACATATTTACCTGACTGTAGTTTTAAGGAATAAAAAAGAGGTCTCATGAAAAATAGTAAAACCATTAAGAGGGTAACATTAATTTATCGCTATTATTCACGGGAAATAATACTTTTTGAAAAAGTAAAAATACAAATTTATGAGACATGGTAAATTCCTTATGATATATAGAGAAATTAAGAAGCCGTATATTGAGCAGAGACTATGTATTTCAGAATTAATAGCCGAAATAGATGAAAATGGTTCTATCATTTTCGCCAGTAAAAATTACAGGGAAACTCTTGGTTATGCGCAAGAAGATTTACGTAATAAGAATTTTCAGGACATTCTTCATCCAGACGATCTAGAAATCATTCAAAAGAAAAGAATCCTAGTTTGGAAAACGGAGAACCTCTATCTAAATATCTCCCGCTTTCGTCACAAAAATGGTAGTTTTTTATACTTTGAATGGACTCTTGTTTTTTTTAAGGACACGCAAGGACAAAAAAGAGCAGTCATTATCTCAATACGAATTCTAGACTTCGAACAGAATAGATTAATAATTTCGAATGAATCGCAGGTTAAAAAATATAATATTTTTGCTGTCACCGACCCAAAAGGCAGAATCATTTACGCCAACACCCCATTTTGCGCAATTAGTAATTTTAAATTAGAAGAATTAATCGGAGAAGATCATAGAATCGTAAATTCGGGATTTCATTCTAAGAAATTCTTCAAGGAAATGTATACTTCTCTCCAGGAAGGGAATATTTGGAGAGGGGAAATTAGAAATCGCGCTAAGAACGGAAGCATTTATTGGTTGGATACGATTCTCGTTCCAGTTACAAACAAAGATGGTAAGCTATCCCATTACTTAGGGATTCGCACTGACATTACCAAAAGAAAGCAAGAAATAGAAATATTTCTTACAAAAAATAAAACTCCAGAACAAAAAGAAGAAAGCATAGATGCGGAAAATAACCTATTAGCCACAATTCTTAATAATATTTCGGTGCTAGTAGTAAACCTGGATAACCAATTTAATTTTAAATACATCAATCAAGCATATGCGGATACTTATAAATTGCCGATTTCTTTTTTCCTGGGAAGAAATTTTTTTGATTTGTTTCCAAATGAAGAGACTCAAATAATTTTTCAGCAAGTCATCGAAACGGGAGAATCTTTTTTTGCAAATTCCAAATTATTCCAATTTCCGGGGCAAATGGAACAAGATACAACCTATTGGGATTGGAATTTAAAACCCGTTATGGACAAAGATAAAAAAGTAGAAAGCATAATTCTTACGCTCCAAGATGTAACCGATAAAATTATTTCAAAAAAAACTGCCGAAGAAACATTACAAATTTCTAAGGCGATTATGCAATCTATCTTTGAAAATACCTTCGAATCTATTCTATTCATCGACCCCGAAAAAAAATTACGATTCTTTAGCCAAGTTGCTTCGGCTAGAAATTTAGATCTATTCGGAAAGCCTTTAGAGAATGAATATTCTATTTATGATTTTGTTTTACCCGAAGACAGAGAAAACTTTGACAAACATTTCCATTCTGCCTTAGAAGGAAAAAAAACAATAGTAGATAGATCTGTTTCAATGAACAATTCTAATTACTGGTTTCAGTTCCAATACGCGCCTGTCAAAAATGAAAAGAATGAAATTTTTGGAGTTCTATTTACTGGCAGGGACATCAATGAACAAAAACACGTTGAAGAAGAATTGAGAGAAAGCGAAAATCGATTTCATGCAATTTTTGATCAGACTCCTCTTGGAATTGCGCTCGTTGAATCTATAACTGGAGAGTTCATTCAGGTAAATCCAAAACTTTGCGAAATTTTGGGATATAAAGAAGAAGAAATTATAGGGAAGCGTTTTCTTGATATTACCCATCCGGAAGATATAAAACTAACCTTTGATAAGTGGAAAATTCTTTCCGATGGAGAAACAAATCCTATCTCCTACGAAAAAAGGTACATCAGAAAAAATGGAGAAACTATTTGGGTCAATGGTAAGATAGTCCCTCTATTCGGAAAAGAAAAAAAATCTATATATTACCTTGTAATCATGTCGGATATTACAGAATTAAAAAAGACAAATGAAACCCTTAAAAAAAATATGTCCGATCTAGAAAATCTAAATAAGACCAAGGATAAATTTTTTAGCATCATTGCGCATGATCTGCGTAATCCGTTCGGTGGAATTATAGGAATTACAGAAATTCTGGATGTTAAGATGAGACAAGAAGAAGTGAATGAATCCATGAATTTTTATATTAGGTATATTCAAATCGTTCATGGTGCAGCAAAATCAGCTCATAGACTTCTTGAAAACCTATTGCAATGGGCGAGATCCCAAACGGGGGAAATAAGCGTTAGACCCGAGAATTTTTCTATGAGCTATTTACTTTCTCAAGTAATTCCTATCGTAAGTGGAAACGCATTTAAGAAAAATATTACAATTGAAAAAAATCTAGTAGGTAATGAATCAGTCTATGTGGATGAATCATTAGTAGCTACCATTCTTCGAAACCTGTTAACCAATGCCGTTAAGTTTACAAATACTAATGGAAAGATAATTATATCCACAGAAAAAAAAGAAGATTTTTTAGAAATTTCTATCTCTGATACAGGAAATGGAATTGAACCTGATAACTTAGAAAAACTTTTTAGAATTGATTCTAAAATTCCCAGGCAGGAAACTGAAAACGAAATAGGATCCGGACTCGGACTCATACTATGCAAAGAATTCGTAGAGAAACACGGCGGGAAAATCTGGGCAGAAAGTCAGCCTGGAGTCGGTAGCAAATTTACATTTACTTTACCTCTATCTTCCTGGCAAGGCGAATAAGGCTATGCTACTAGAGTCAAATATCATTTATCCCCTACTCTTTCTTTGCTCTTTCGGATTTATTGCATCGAGTGCAATTTCCGTATTCGTTTTTTTTAAACTAGAAAAACTAAAAAGCTCTAATAAAGAACTCCATCACTTTCTTTACAAGCTAGACAATACCTTACAAATTTCGAGCCAGCAAATCCAAGAGTCGATAAAAATGATTGGTCAGGGAACGAACGGTGCTATCGAAAAATTCATAGAAGTTTTAAAGCTCACTGATAATATCTCAGTAGAGCTAAAAGAAATTCGAGAGAGCTTAGAATCGGAATCAAAATCCAACAATGAAGAATGCAGAGCAAAGATTGAAAAGGTTCTAGAGCATAGTAACACTCAAACCCAACATATTCACGAAATTATTAGTCGACTCCAATTTGAAGATATAACAAGACAAATCAATTCCCACTTAACTGAACTACTAGATTCGGTTGCCTTGGAGTTAAAAAAACAAACAAAATCCAATTATCCAAACGATCCAAAGGCAGAAGAGGAAATCAGAAGAAAATTAGCCGAAGAAGTAATCCGACTTTCGACCATGCAATCAGAGCGGATAATAGCTAATAGCATTCTAGGGCAGAATAGTAATACGAATAAAAATGATAAGACAGAAGATGTAACGTTCTTTTGATATGTCAGTTCGAGCAGCAGCATCCAAACGAGCGATAGTCGAGAACTACTTGTAGGAAATGCCTTTCTTAATTGTAGTTCTCGACAAGCTCGAACTGACACTCTACACTCCTCAAAACAAAAACATTTTGCGATCTCACACCCGAACTGACATTTAGATTAATTCCAAGTTTAATATCAATTTGCCGCAACTTCGCACTTCATTTTGCAAGATTTTCGAATTTCTATATTTCATTTTGCACTTTTTTTCTTTTTTCCTTTTTTTCTTATTTTTACTATCTTTTATCTTAGATTTTTCTATGTGTGGTCTTAGTTTTAACAGAAAAAAATTTCTTTAAAACTAAGAGGTTGCAATGGAAAAAAGAAAAGGACTTTCTGGAAGAGGACTAACAAGACCTACAGAAGGCAAAACAGCAGTAGCCGAGTATTCTAACTCAAGCGATCAAAACGCTGAATTTCAACACAAGAGAGATGAGGCAAAAAGAATTGCCACTGAAAAAACAAAAGCCAAGACGATGGCAAAACAACAACAGATCAGCGAAAGAATTGCATCTGCCGCAGAACAATTATCAAGTGGAATACAAGAAGGAAGCAGCGCCTCCGAAGAACTCATGCGCTCCATGCAACAAATTGCATCCGGTGCAGAGCAAGCTGGCAGTGCCTCTGAAGAAGCAAAAGCCACGATTACCCAAATAGAAAAAAATGCACAGACAAATTCTAACCTTGCAGTTGATACATTAAATAGAATTAACTTAATCAAAGAGCTTGCAGTTACTACCGGAAAAGATATTTCTATATTAGTAGAAGGAGTAGATCAATCCGCTACTACTGCCATTAAAACAGCCGAGATGATGCAAGACTTGGAAAAGCAATCGGATGAGATTGGAAATATTGTGCAGTCCGTAGTTCGAATTGCAGACCAGACCAACTTACTCGCGTTAAACGCTGCCATTGAAGCTGCAAGAGCCGGAGAGCATGGAAGAGGTTTCGCGATAGTAGCCGATGAAGTAAGAAACCTTTCGGAAACGTCTGAGAAATCTGCAAATAAAATTAAAGATGTAGTCGCAGAAATCCAGGGAGAAGTTCGAAAGGTTGTATTAGAAGTTGGTAATATTGGTAGAATCGCAAAAGAAGAAGCCGAAAAAGGCAAAGGCATTGCCGAAAGTCTTTTGGCGATAGCAAACACGATGGGAGATTTCCAAAATATCGGAAGGCAATCAGAGAAAGGCGTTGCGGATATTTTAATGTATTCGAAAGAATTTTTAAAGATGTCTGAAACCGTTAGTGCTGCTGCTGATGAATTGACGGCTAATACAGAGCAGTCTCGCAAAGGAATGGAGCAACAAACAAAGGCTTTTTCTGAAATGTCATCTGCCGCAGAAGAACTTGCCCAGACCGCAGAAGAATTAAAAAACTCTACTAACTTACAAAAATCTGCAGAAGAGTTAGCCTCTATGTCAGAGCAACTTTCTGCGAACGTGGAAGAGGCATTATCCGCAAGCCAACAACTAGCTAAAGCAATCGAGCAAATTCAAAAAGCATCCGACTTGCAGGGCAAAGAAACAGTGAAAGGAGCCGAAATCGGCGACAACCTAGCCATTACAAATTCGCAAGTAGAGACTAATTCCATTAATATGCAAAAGCAAGCGCAAGAAATGGTTTCTAAATTAAGTTTAAGCAAAGTGGAAGTAGATAAGATGATTACAAATATCACTACCTCTGCTGCAAAGAATTTAGATGCCGCAAAACAAGTTCGCAATTTGGGCGAGAAATCTCTGGCTATCGACAAAATCGTAGAATCCATTATTAATGTGACGATTAAAACTGATATGCTTGCAGTCAGTGGATCGATTGAAGCCGCACGGGCTGGGGAGCACGGTAAAGGTTTCTCGGTAGTATCCGGTGACATACGAAACCTGGCAACAGAGTCTTCTGTTAGTGCGGATAAAATTAAAAACCTGGTGCGCTCTCTTTCTCAGCTAATTGAAATATCTGCGCAAAATGTAGAGTTTGCGGGAAACACTGCACAAAACGAAGTCACGAAAGCTAAGACCGCTACAGAAAATTTGAATAAGATGGAAAAAGATATGACCTTGATTGATAAATCAATGACTGAAACATTGAACAATGCCATTGAAGCCAAGCAAGCAAATGAAGAAGCAAAGAAAGCAGTGGATAATATAAGTGCTGCTGCAGAACAGTCCATGAAATCTATAGCGCAGTCATCTACCGCCTCTGACGCGCAATCTAAAAGCTTACAAGAATTAGCTTCTGCTATCGAGGAAATCGCTGCACTTGCAGATGAGTTACAATCCAACTAATGGAAACATCTACAGAAACGACACTCGAAAAAAACAACGGGAACGATACCCAGATTGCAACCTTCCATATCAGCAAGGAATTATTTGGAATTGGAATTCATAGAATCAAGGAAATCGTTCGTTATCCGGACATCACTCATGTCCCGAGATCAACTGCATACTTAAAAGGTCTAACGAACCTGCGGGGTAGCGTATTACCAGTATTAGACGCAAGGATTCGCCTAAACCTTCCGGTTGCTGAGATTACAGATAGGACGAGAGTATTAGTCTTAGATGTAAATGATTCTCTCGTCGGTGTAATTGTAGATGATGTGAAAGGTGTTACCAGTCTTGAAAATGTAAGAGTAGAAGCCCCTCCTTCTATTTTATCTTCTGGTGTTGACAGTAAATTTATTCGAAATGTAATTCACTCGAAGCAGGATAACAGTATTACCCTCGAATTAAATGTAGAATCGTTATGCGATATAGAATCTAAACAAGAAAAGAAAGAGCGAGTTCAAACACAATCTCATGATCTAGCAGAGTCCGATAAAAAAAATGTAATAGCCGAAAGACAACTGGTAACATTTCTAATTGGACAGGAAGAGTATGCATTTGCAATTCTATCTGTTCAAGAAATTTTACGAGTAAGTAAAATTACAGAAGTTCCAGAGGTTCCAAATTATGTTTTAGGGGCACTTGCTCTTCGTAATGAGCTTCTTCCTATCATTGACATACGAAGACTTTTTAACATGCCCTCTCTTGTAGAAAACAAATTACAAGAAATCGAAAGACTGGAAAATAATTACAAGAACTGGTTCTCTGCTTTCAAATACTCTATTGAATCAGAGGCATCCATATTTCGTGGATTAGAAACAGTAGAGACACTACACTGGATTGAATCTTTTAGAACTTCGAGTGAAGCAATTGGTAAGATCTTGCAGAAAATACGGTTTATCCACCAAGGGTTAAACCTTCATTCTCAAAATCTATTCAAGACAAAGGATTCAAAAACTTCTTTAGAAGTAAAAGACTATTTAGAGAAAAATATTTTGCCAGCCTTCGAACAATTAAATTCCTCTTTAACGGAATGCAAGGAATGCCTCCATACTGAGATTAAAGAAGACCAGAGAATTCTTGTAGCAGACATTCATAAACATCCAATTGGAATTATGGTAGACAGGATGCAGCAAGTAATTCGTGTTCCAGAAAATGCAATCGACCCTCCTCCTAGAATCATTCATGGGGATAAGGAAGATAATCTGCAAGGAATTGTAAAACTGGAAGGTGGTAAGAGACTAATACTCTTATTGGACGAAAAAAAACTTTTCACTGAGAAGCTAATCAGTCGTATCCAGGATGTGAAGCCTGACGAAAGTTTGGCAAAGGAATTAATTCATGGAGGGGAAAGTTTGCAAGAAGATGAAGTGCAATTGGTTACATTTAGATTGGGCAAGGAAGAATTTGGACTTTATATTGAAGATGTAAGAGAAATCAACCGGCTAACAGAGGTAACCGCAGTACCGAATTCTCCGCCATTCGTAGAAGGAATTATAAACCTGAGAGGAAACGTAATTCCGGCTGTAGACTTGCGTAAGAGATTTAACCTGGAAACAGTGAAGCATGGAGATTCAACCCGTGTGATAATCGTGGATATTCAAGATAAAACGACAGGATTAATTGTTGATAGTGTATCCGAGGTTATCCGTATTTCTAAAAAATGGATTGAACCTCCTCCTGAGATAATAGGCTCGAAAGTAGAAACAGAATTCATTGATGGAATTGGAAATCTAAGTAAGCAGAGCCGATTTATCATTATTCTAAATGTGAATAAAATCTTGAGCGGAGAAGAACAGCGGCAACTCAAGGAATCCGCTAGAGCTTAGATGGATAGAAAAATAAAAGTTTTAGTTGTGGAAGATTCTGCTTTCATGAGAAAAGAATTAAAAAAAATTCTGGAATCTGATAGTGGAATCGAAGCAATTCTTGCGAGGGATGGAGAAGAAGGTGTAGCCAAAGCCAGAGAAATTCATCCGGATGTAGTGACAATGGATATCAATCTTCCTAAGATGGATGGAATTACTGCAATGCAATATATTCTAAGCGAAAATATTTGCCCGGTAATTATTCTAAGCTCTATCGCGCAGGAAGGTTCGCTTGTTACGTTTGAAGCACTAGAACTCGGCGCATTTGATTATGTGCCTAAGCCCGGAGGAACGGTTTCCTTAAATATAAAAAAAGTATCAGAAGAAATTATTACAAAAGTAAAACAAGCCGCCAAATCAGGAGTAACCAATCGAATCCATAAGCGATTAAAAAAAGTAAGAGAATCGAATCATCATTTTAAAACGTCAGTCGCGATAGCAAATAAAAGAGAGCTTACTTATCCCAATGCAATAGTAACAAAAGCAGTTGCAATTGGAATTTCTACCGGAGGTCCTAAAACTCTTTCGGAAATCATACCAGAAATTCCTGAAAACTTAGGAGCAGCAGTTTTCATTATTCAGCATATGCCTGCGAATTTTACGAGGTCTTTTGCGAATCGACTCAATGAACATTCAGAAATTCCTATCAAGGAAGCAGAGGCTGGAGATATAATAGCGAATAACAGTGGTTATCTGGGAAAGGGCGGTTATCAAATGCGGCTCCGACAAAAATTAAATGGAGAAATTCAAGTTCGTCTTTCGAACCAAGTAGAACATTTTTTTATGCCCTCTGTTGGAATCATGATGGAATCTGTTTTAAGTATTTTTGGAAAAAACACAATCGGCGTTCTCATGACAGGCATGGGAGACGATGGGGCAGATGCTCTGGTGAAAATTAAAAAGGCAGGCGGAATTACAA
>JANMOF010000570.1:0-10500 GCA_031368925.1 Leptospiraceae bacterium | reverse complement strand
TTCCACAGAATTCATCGTATATAGGGGCTATATATTGTAGGGGCTGAATATATTCAGCCCCTACAATATATAGCCCCTATATACGATGAATTCTGTGGAATCCTTGCTACTTCTGCTCCGCATTTTTCTTTTCATTCTACTCTTCAATCTTAATTGCTATACATCCAAAGACAGTGTTGACAAAAGCTATTTGATTCCACTTATGAAATCTACCAGTAACGATTCGAAGATTATTCAAGTAAATATTATCGGAGATTCTCTTTCTGAACGCTCTATAGCGTTTGGATTGCAAAACAAACTTGGCAGTGGTTATAAGGTAAATGATTTTTCGGTTAGCGGAAGAACTGTATATGACTGGTTATTTGATATTAGCCGTCCATTCAATCCAGTTCCTGATGTTATCATTTTAGAACTCGGGACAAATGACGTCATGACTGGTTCAAATTACGACTTTAATTCCTATTTAAACAGGCTCTTAGAAGAAATTAAAATACGGTCTAGTGCTAGGATTATACTCACTGCTATTCCCTTAACGGATGATAAAGGATTACAGGGTAGAATTAAGGCTAATAATACGTATGTGCGAAGTCTCTCTAGCTTATACACTATAACTGAACTCGAAAAGGCATTTGAGGATAATCGTTCTAATCTCCTACTTTATCCTTCCTACGATCCAATTCATCCCAATCCATCCGGTTATGAACTCATTGGTGAGCTTTATAAAAAAGACATTTTGTATTTAAAATAATATATTTTCTTGATATGAAGCAAACGCTTGTTAAATGAATATATTTCTTAAGTAAGCAATATACAGCTTGCTTTTTTAAGAAGTATATTAAATCATTAAGAATAAAAAAATAGAAGAGAATGCAAAATGCAAAATGATACTTTGGATAAAGGTAAATTATTAACCTTATTAATTATTAGTTCAACCTGCACTGGAGCAGGTTTTTGTTGGGGTGGAATTTACGCTTTTTTCGGACTTTACAATGCGATGTATTTGCCTTTTATTTTTTCTATTGTCGTTGGCATTGCGCTGATTTGTTATAAGTTATTTAATGCTTATAGCATTTTACTTTATACACAACTCTTCATGATTCTAATTATTCCGACTCTTTTACAATGGGTCATGGGTGGATTTCACAATAGCGGAATTGTAATCCTTTGGTCACTCATGTCTCCGTTTGGGTCATTAATGCTCCAAAATAAAAAAGGATATTTCTCATGGGGTGTAGCTTATTTTTTACTGCTTCTAATCTCTATTTTTTTCGATAGTTACTTTAAGTCTCTAGCTATAGAAACACCATCTGAAGCTGCAATTCTATTTTTTTATGCAATGAATATCTGCGTTGTATCACTTTTAACTCTTCTCGCAATTTTTTATTTTGTAAAAAGTTTTGATGATGAAAGAAAAGCTCGGATGGCATACAACGATTATCTGGCAAACCGCGTAGATAAAATGCTTACTTCTATTGAATTACTGGCTGAAGGCGATTTGAGGAGTAGCATAAACTCTACTGATGATGATTTAGTAATTCAAAAATTATATTCTGGGTATAATAGAGCCATTGATGTTCTTACAAAATCATTTCAAGACTTGGAGAATAACATTAGTTATGTTACAGCCTCTGTTGATGATGTAATGCATTCAATGCAGAATCTCTCGCAAGAAATTAACCGACAAAATGCCGGTGTAAATCAAATTGAAGATTTTATTGAGAAAATAAAAAAGGAAACAATTGAAGATTTTCATTTAATCCAAGCAGGCGTTAAAGAGTCAGAGGCAAATGCAGATATTGCGTTTAGTGGTGGAGAAATTATTTATAAGACTATTGACAAAATTCAATCCATCAGCGTTAACATGGATAATTCTAGAAATATTATTTTGGAATTAGAAAAGGAAAGTAATCAAATCGACGATATTATCCACTCTATCAATAGCATTGCAAAGCAAACTAGTCTACTTTCTCTTAATGCATCTATTGAAGCTGCTAGAGCAGGTGAAAATGGAAAGGGATTTTCTGTTGTAGCACATGAAATAGGAAAGTTAGCCGAAATGACAACTAAGTCTACTAAATTGATTTCCGATAAACTAAAAGAAATCAATTTAAAAGCTAGATCAGCAGTAGACATGGTAAATAAAAGTCATGAAAATATGAACCAGGGTTTATCCTACACAAGCCAGGTTAGTGCGTCGAACAAGAATATCATTTCAAATTCAAAGCGGGTAAGAGAAGTTATTTCCTCATTACAAGAAAAGAGTGTAAGTCAATCGGAAAGTATCCAAGAAGTCTCTTTGAATATAATTGACCTTTTAAAAAGTACAAAGTATTTTCTAAAAGAAATTCAAGAAATAAATCAGAACTTTGAATCTATGACTCAGAAAGCTACTGCAATGAAACAATCTGTTAAAAAATTCAAATTTAATTAATTACTTTTAAATTCTCCTGATTCCCATCTTCCTGATTGAATTACTTTGTGTTTACTATTGAATAGCCGACCTTTGCCATGAAACGTACCGGACTTAAAATCACCTATGTATAAAGTTTTATCTTTAAACGTATACGTGCCTTTCCCATCAAACTTGAAGTTTAGAAATCCGCCTATATACTTTTCTCCGTTCTCGTTTTCAAAAACACCTTGACCATTGAGTCGGTTATTTTTAAAAACGCCTGTATACTTAGCAAAGTCTGTTTCAAGCATACCTCTTCCATTCAGTTTCCCATTTATAAATTGACCGGAATAGGTTTTAGTTTTACCATTCTTTTTAATGATTAGTTTGCCCTTACCCTCTCGTTTGTTATTTTTCCATTCCCCTTCATAGTAAATGGATTTGGATAAATCACTATTAGTCTCTTTGGTTGTAGATGATTTTTCTCGGGAAGCAGTGGACTTATTATTTATACTAATGGAATTCCATATTCCAAAGCCATTTTTTTTTCCTTCTCTAAACTGACCTGAGTATTTATAACCCTTTGAGCTTTGGAAGCTTCCATCTCCATCAAAGACTCCTTTCTTAAAATATCCTTCATACCTATCTCCGTTTGAAAATTTTTTAATTCCTTTTCCATCTTTGCAGTCTCCTTCACAGGTATCCGCGTTAATAAGTAAAGGATAAAAAAAGAGAAAGAGTAATAGGAGATAACGCATATTAAGCGAAAAGAAGTTACATATACCTTACTGCGGTTTTTTCTTGAGGATGTCGCTTAGCTTACCAAGGTCTGCTGGTTTAATTTGGACATTCATTGCCTTGATATTTTCAGCTTGGATTTCCTGGTGAATTTCAGCCCGGTGAACCGATACAGTCTTAGGAGCTTTAATTCCAATCTTGACTTGATCTCCTTTGATATCGACAATAACAACTTCAATGTCGTTGCCGATTATAATGGATTGATTGAGTCGTCTTGCTAGAACTAGCACTAGACTTTCTCCATTGGAATATTTTCTAGGATTAATTTTCGCAAAGGATGATTTTCGTTCTTAGATATACACTGCTTAGCCGCTCTAGTCTTGGGGTTAATAATGACTGGTCCTTGAAGATTCGCTGTCATCATTTGTGGATTATCGTTTGGAATCGTAACTATTGTCATCACAACTGCTTCTTCTAAGCTAGACAACTGAACGACATCTAAATCATCCTGCCCTAGAACAGGTTTATAATCTGGAGCAAATAAGTCAGGCTGAATTACAATGAAAGCCAAATCAATTTCAGTCAATGACTGCAACCATTTGAATGGGCTTTCCTGGTTTTCTTCAATGAGCGCAAACTCGTTGTATTTCTCAAATCCTAATATCCCGTCGGGGAAATTTAAGATTTGCCTTTCATCAATTTGCATTTTTCCGAAAGGCTTAGTTTCAATTTCTTTTGTCATAGCTTAACGTAAAAAGTCCATGAGTGTTGGCTTGATTACTTTAGATCCTACGCTGAGCGCAGACTGGTGAATAGTCTCGAGCCATTTTAAGTTCATGATTGTTTCAGGAAAATCAATTGCTTCATTCTTTGCAAGAAGTTCAGCCATAAAAGATTTATCAAAATCAATTCTTTTTTCGTGCTCTTCAAGACGATTCATCTTTGCACCAACGATAGAACGATGACGTAAAATATTTTCCAACGCCATATCAATATCGCCTAAATCACGTCCGGAAATTCTTTCCTGATCCTTTGCGGTAAGGTCATTTCTAAGTTGGATCATTACGTCGAAAATAGAATTTCCAGCTACCGTTGCTTCTTTAGAATAATTGGTTGGAGGCTCAGAGTAATTAACTTCTACAAGTCCTAGATCGCGTAATACGGTTCCACCTTCCGAGTCTTCTAGCCAGATTTGATGTGGGGAAGTTGAGGATAATGTAATATTGTCGCTTCCAAGTTTACTTGCTTTAACGTCAAGCGGAGAGCTATTGATTTTGTCTATGATGTCGTCGAGGCTATCACCAACTGCAACAGAAATTTCTACACCATCAATCTTAAACTTTTGATCAGACGTTGAAGCATAGGTAGAAGAATCCTTATTAGCCGTAATACTCATATTGGTTCCCCAAAATGCTTTATTTCCTGCAACGTTTACTCCCATGTATTCGCCACGCTCTAGTTCACGGAGTTGGTCGCCTATATCACCGCGATATTCTACACCGATGATTTGATCTTGGACTTCAATTCCTTTAAGACCTTTCATCTTTGCTTCCATAGCTTCAAACGGAGGGCGATCAATTGTATGTCCCCCAAATAAATAACGACCAGTAGCATCACGCGTATTTGCAATGTCAACAGTAGCTTTTAAAAGTTCATTGATTTCTTTGCCGATAGCAACTTCTAATTCGAAGCCTTTATCGCCCTGGTAAATTCCATTCGAAGCCTGAACAGTAAGAACTCTTACGCGTTGTAAAATCTCTGTTACCCGCTCGAGTTGTCCGTCTACTTGTTGTAGGCGGGATTTACCCTCGGTAGTATTTTTCATAAATTGGTCAAGCTCATGTACACGAGAGCGGAAATACATGTTATTAGTCGCTGCGGATGGATCATCGGAAGGGCGACTCATTTTTAGACCTGTTCCCAATTGGTTTTGTGTTTCATCCAGTTGGGATTGGTGTCTTGCTAAAGTATTTACAAGAGTGTTATTAGAAATTTGATTTGTAATTCTCATAATTATAATCCTAGCCTATTAATTAAAACATCTAACATTTCATTTTGAATATTAATCATCTTAGCCGCAGCGTTATAAGAGTGTTGGAACTGAACCATGTTCGCCATCTCTTCGTCGAGGTTAACACCCATTACAGATTGACGGAGTTTTTCAAATTCAGCAAGAAGTGCGGTTTGTGTTCCGAGTTCTTGTTTTGCTTCGCGAGCTTCTGTTCCTAGTTTAGCGATCAAACCATTGTAGAAGTCAGTAAAGTTCTGGTCGTAATTTACCATCATAGGCTTGTCTTTTAGGAAACTAGCGACTAATAATGCGTTAGACCCATCTTTATGTCCATTGGCTTTATTGTAATCACCCGTTCCACCAACATCTTTTCCACGCGCAGCAGCAATATTACTAACGTTATTCGCTATATCATCAGCAACACGAACAAATGCAGCCGGATGAAATTGAGGAGTGAGGGTAACATCTTGCGGAGCAGCCTGGAGCTTACTCATTTCACCTAAGCGGTTATAGTCAAACGATCCAGCAACTCCACTTCCATTTAAAATTCCAGTCATTCCAACTAAAAGATTTCCAGAATCTTCTAAATGACGAATCATAAAGTTTTCGCGGATATTATTTTCTGCTACAACACCTTTCAATACAAGTTGGTTGTCATGATTCATAAACGCAACCACACCTGACTCAGAGCGATTGATTCGTTTAATTACGTCATTCAAAGTATCATCGACATTATAAGGAATTAGAACCTGTGTAGATTTCTCATCATTTTTTTGAATCGTAATAGTTCCTGTAATTGCAATCGGTCTATTTGCATCGAGTGTAGTCCTACCGGTTACTCGGTATATGGCGGTCTTATCGTTAATTCCATCACCATTAGAATCATACTCTGCATTCGAATTAAGGGCAAGGTCACGGGGTTGAAAGAAGTTTAAATTCGTTCTGCCATTTAGCCCAAATCCATCTTTATGAATTTCGTTTACTGTATCAGTGAGGTTAATGGCAAATGTATCTACATTATCAATTTTTTCACGTAATACAAAGTCACGAACTTCAATTAATCCCTGGATATGACCGGAGCGGAGTAATACATCTTTGCCGTCGCGCTCCCAAACTAGTTTTAGTTTTCCTTCGTTGTCGGGATTTCCAATGAGTTCGATATTTTCTTTCTTAGAGCCCTGAACAAATATTTGCTGACCGATGAAGACCATGAATTCGTCTTTATCACTTCTTCCAATATTGATATCTACTAATTCAGATAATTCTTGTAAGAGTCCGTCGCGTTTATCGTATAAATCATTTGGTCTATCGCCTAGCGCTTCTGCTTTTACGATTCGTTCGTTTAATGCGCGAATGCTATTTCCAATACCATTCAAATGATTTGTTTTAGATTCTACTTCTTTATTTGCTTGCTCTTGTAATTGTGTGAGCTTACGATAAGTATCCTCAATTCTGTTTCCAAGTCCGATTGCTTTTTCTTTTACAACAGAGCGGTGAGCGCTTTCGTCAGGGTAATTTGCGAGTTCTTCCCACGCAGACCAGAATTGATCCATTTGTCCGCGAAGAGTCATTCCACCTGGCTCATTAAATACCATTTCAATTCGATAAAGATAATCATTTCGAGCAGACCAATAGTCTTTTGTAGAACTTGTCTCTTGAATCCTGTCGTCGATAAAAGTATCGCGGATTCTTTCAATCTCAGGAACTTTAGAGCCCTGTCCAATCTGACCGGCTACCATTGCACGGTTTAGAGATGGGTCATACATTGGCTCAGCAGCAGTAATTTGAACGCGCTGACGTGCATACTGTTTATTATCCGCATTGGAAATATTATGACCTGTAGTATGCAAAGCCTGTTGATGAACGGATAATCCCTTTTTGCCGACTTCTAATCCTGAAAATGTAGATCCCATATATGCTCCTTATGCTCTCATGTTTAACATTACGTTAGTGCGTGATTTCGATTTGCTATTATCCCCGTATAATTCTGATACTGGAGATTCGCTTGCCGATTTAAGTGCATCAATCGAAAGAGAAAAAATATCTAGCTTAGATTTTAAAAGTTCTTCATTAACTGTGATTTTTTCTTTTAAATCCATTACGATGAATTTTAAATCATTAGTAAGAGGTTTAAATTTTGCGAGGGTGACTTTATCTAGGCGATTTAAAAATTCTGTAACCGTTGGAACAATGGCTGCATCTTTTTCTTGCGAAAAAAATTCAGCTACAAGCTTCGTGCGTTTCGCTTCTACATTGGTTAGCGTATCCATCATTAAAGATGTTTGCTTGGTAAAATTTTCCAAATGCTTTCCATTGGAGCGTAGGATTGCTTCTTTCTTACTTGTTTCTAAGATGAGAAGGCTTTTATAAATATTTATTTCTTCTTTGAATGCCGCTTCTAATTGTTCTAATTTCATTTTCACAGGATACACCCTTTTATTTTCAATCGGCGTCTCGCTTGATAAGATTAGACTTTTTTAAATTTATTTTAAAGGGATTCTACTTATGTTCCGAAAGATAAAGCTTTATGTCGCATAATGAACATTCTGAGCGTTTTATGATTTAGCGCTTGCTTATCATTGAAAGATTACTCGTCCAAATCAGGATTTTGTAAGAAGAGTTCGTAGTCATCCATAGAGAGAAATAAATTTATATGGTCGGGCAAATCGCTGTTCTTCATAATATTTCCCATATGAGTTCCAGTGATGAGTGCAATTCTTTTTTCACCAAATAGCTTTAGGATTTTTTCTAAAATTTGTAATTCTTCAATTGTAATTTCTGGTAATGTGCGGAGGTCTATCGCAATATGCTTGTTAATCGAAGCTTTGATAAAATCGTGATTTACCACTCTCCTTATTTCAGGTAATACATAATTTTTAATTCCAGAGCGGAAAATAATCACTACCCGCTCTTCATTATTTAGAGATATTGCAACGTGGTGGACAGTTTGTTTTACGATGTTGGCTCGAATATTTTCAGAAACATTAAGCAGTTCGTTTACTTTTTCCACTAATGCATTTTGTTTGATTGGCTTAGGCAAATAACCCGCAACTCCAATTTTTTGTAGGTATTCAAAAAAGGGTTGGTTAAAGCCATGAATGAGAGCGAGAACAGGAATTTGTTTTGTGATAGGATCTTTTTTTAAATAAATTAAGGTCTCAACTGTTTCCTTATCGAGTGGTTGAAATCCGATTAGAATTAAATCAGGCGGTGCTGATCTTGCATATTCAAGTCCTTTTTTGGGACTAACGGTATCTACAAGCCGAAAGCGATTGCCTGAAAGATAATTTTCAAATTCTTTTAGCGCATAAAAGTCTGTCTCGATTAACAAAACTAACTGCATAGAATCGTCATCCTACCTTAATATTTTTTTTTAGTAAATCAGAAAATCGAATTATTGCTTGGAGTTTTTAATTTTTAAGCTTAATACTTCGCAATAGAGGAATCTGCTTCGTCAGAGTAAGAAAGAATTCCGCCTTCTAGATTGGAAACGTTAGTAAATCCATTTCGTTTTAATTTTCCGTAAGCTGTTGTAGACCTTCCACCGCTCCGGCAATATACAACGATTTCTCTTCCTTCTGCTTTGTAAGAATCTAACTTTGACATTTCAATATCAAAGTCAGGTAATGGGATTAACAAATCTGTTCCCGGGATTACAGCGATTTCCTGCTCGTTTGGATTTCTAACGTCTACTAAAATAAAATTATCATTTCCTTTTTCTCTTTCGCCTAACTTTCTTTTTAATTCTTCAGGGCTGATATTCATTAATTTATTTCCTCGCTTAAAAATTCCCACCTTTCAGTTAAACTGGCAATCTCTTTTTTTGTCTCGTTATAATTGTCCAATTCAGTTTGATAACTTCTATTTTTAAAAAATCCAGGATCAGCTAAAAGCTCTTCGAGATGTTTTTTATTTTTTTCTAACAAGTCTAATCTCGCCTCAATTTCATCAATTTCTTTCTGAATTTTTTTCAGACGATTCTTATCATTATTTTTACTTGCGCTCGTTTCTTTTTGACGCACCGGTTTAGAAGCTTGGCTCTCTTCTCCGTAAACTCCTTCTTTGTGAAATTTTAAATAATCATCGAATGAACAATTTAGATTTTTTAAAACTCCACCCGCCAATTCAAAAGTTCTATCACAAAGACCTTTTAAGAAATCAGGGTCGTGACTAATGATAAACATTGACCCTGGGAAATCGACTAACGCATGTTTTAATGCGTTACGCGTCACCATATCCAAATGATTGGTAGGCTCATCCATAAAAAGACAATTAGCTCGAGTTAAAACCATTAGCGCCATTCTAAGTCTACTCTGCTCCCCACCTGACATCGCAGATACTTTCTTGTATATCGTATCTCCCGAAAAAGAAAAATGCCCGAGTATATTTCGAACAGCTTCGTCCGACATATCAGGATATACCTTTAGAATAGATTCGAGCATGTTGAGAGTTGGATGCAAATCTTCTCCATGTGTCTGGGAAAAGTATGCAATGCGAGTCTTGGGACCAAAATAAATAGAGCCAGAGGTTAATTGGTGTTTACCTAAGATAGATCGCATAAGAGTAGATTTACCAGCACCGTTTGGACCGACAAGTGCAATTTTATCTCCAGCGGATACTTCTAAGTTTGCGTCTTTATAAATTACTTTACCGTCTTTTTCATATTGGAAGCTTGCGTTATCTAAACGAAATGTAATTCGACCATCTGGAATATGATTGAAACGATAGCTGGGTTTCTTATTCCAAAAAATATCTTCTGGATTTTCAATATTATCACGCTTGTCTAATCTCTTAATCGCGCTTTGCACTTGCTTTGCCTTCGTTGCCTGTGCTCTAAAACGATCAATCCATTCCATTCTCTTTTTGAGATAGGCTTCTTCTTTCTTAAATTGATTTTTTAATTTTTCGTGAAGTTCATTTTTCTCTTCTAGAAATTCTTCAAGCGTTCCGCGAAATTCTATTATACCCTTGAGAGAAATTTCCGCAATTGTATCAGTAACATCATTTAGAAATTCTGGATCGTGAGTTACGATTACGAAAGTTGTCTTGATAGATTTTAAAAAATCACGCAGCCATTCTTTTGTTGTATCATCCAAATGATTTGTAGGTTCATCGAGCAATAATAAATTATACGGATTTAAAAGAGCAATCGCAAGCCCAATACGATGGTGATAGCCGGGAGAAAAATTCTTTACCTGTCTTGTATATGCATCATCTTTAAAACCGAGTCCACTTAGAATTTTCTTAGCTTTAATTTCTAAGTTGTGTAAATCATGAGTATGCGCAAAGTCTTCTAGCTCCGCTTGGTCAGTAAGTAATTTTTCAAACTCATTACTTTCATGATCTGTGGTTTCGAAGC
>JANMOF010000306.1:0-8817 GCA_031368925.1 Leptospiraceae bacterium | reverse complement strand
CAAATTGATACTTACATCAAGCAAGAGGCTAATGAATACGAATTGACTAATGCGGATAAGCGAAGTTTTCTCGCCTCCTTTTTAATTTCTCGTCGCTTTACTGATAGAATTTCTATCCAAGTGTCTCCCATGTTTGTGCACAGAAATTTTATCAAGAGCCAACTAGGAAATGATAGAACTGGAATTGATATTGGTGGTAGAATAAAAATAACCAAGCGAGTGGATTTAACCTTTGAAGCAATTTTCACTCCCAAGAGAGATTATCAAGGAGCGAGTTATTATACGGAAGACAGGTTTACTAAGTATCCAGGAGTAAATACGTTAACCGGCACAGAGATCAATCAGCAATACAATAATCCGCAAGGACTCGGCTATGCGGCTATTCGTAATATTGTCCTAGATAAACCGGTTAATTATTATTATGTGCCAATGAGTTTAGGCTTAGATATCGAAACAGGTGGACACGTATTTCAACTATTCGTTACCAATATGAGAACCATTGCCCATACACAGCTTCTGCGTGGAGCAGACTTCGATTATAAAAAAGGAGATTGGACGGTTGGTTTTAACATTCACCGCTATTTCTCTTTCGCAAAGGATGTTGAATAAAACAAATCTTGTTTAAGTCCAAATTAAACCTTCATATCGCACAACTTTCCTTGCCTGTATTTTTTGGGATGCTCAGTCATACATTAATCCAGGTAAGTGACACTATCATGGTTGGAAAACTTGGCTCGGAGGCGATTGCCTCTGCCGGGCTAGGTGGGATTGCCTATTTCACAATTCTTTCTTTTTTAATGAATGGTTCTGTCGGTATACAAATATTAACCGCTCGCAGGTATGGAGAAAAAAATGAAATTGAAATCGGTAAGATAGGAATTAGTGTGTTGTATTTTTCCATTGTAGCCGGTTTAGTTTTTTCTGTCCTAGGATATTTTTTATCTTATTGGGTAATCGCTCTTATCTCCAATGACCCGGCTATTATAAAGAGTGCATCCTCCTACCTCGCTTATCGTTTTCTTGGGACTATCTTTTTCTTTCCTATTTTTGCATTGCGTGGTTTTATGGATGGTCTAGGACATACCTATCTTGGAATGATTGCTGCTTTCAGTTCAACATTTTCTAATATTTTTATGAACTGGGTTTTAATTTACGGCAACTTAGGATTTCCCGCTCTGGGTGTAGATGGTGCTGCTATCGCATCAGCGCTCTCAGGGATTCCGGCAGTCCTGATTCTTGTTACCTATCTTTTCAAAAAAGATATTTCCTATTATTTAAAACAGTCTCATTTTCAATTTGATTTCTCTGTTTTAAAAAATGCAATTACTATTGGTTTACCTTCCGCCATTGATGGCTCATTAACAAATATTGCATTCATGGTATTTAACAAATTTGCCGGAATGATAGGCATAAATGCATTAGCCGCTTGCCAGATTATTCTCAGTATTATCAGTCTTTCTTTTATGCCAGGCTTTGCATTCGGTGTAGCGGCGACTACTATTTTAGGACAAGCAATGGGTGCTGGCAAATTTCAACTGGCGAAGCTTGGAACATTTCGCTCAGCAAGATTTTCTGCTGGTCTCATGGGGATAATGGGAATTTTGTTCATCGTTTTCGGCAAGCAAATCATTGGTTTATTCTCGACAGAGTTACCTGTAATTGAAGAAACATACCCGGCACTCATAGTCATTTCTCTAATACAAGTCGGCGACGCCTATCATATGGTATTTGGATCAGCCCTACGAAGTGCAGGTCTTGTTGTTTGGGTATTACAGGTGTATGCCGTTATTTCTTATTTTATCATGTTGCCTCTAGCTTATTATCTTGGAGTTTACTTACGATTAGGCTCTCTTGGGCTCTGGTCTGCTGTTTCTATTTGGCTCTTGTGCCTCTCCCTAGTTTTCGTTTGGAAATTTAACCAAGGAGATTGGAAGCATCGGAAGATATAGCGATTGGTATCTGCGAAAATTTCTATTTGCTTTAAAACATTTCTAATTTCTTTTGCTCTGCTATCTTGGTTAGTATTGGCAAGTTGGCAAGGCTGAAACCAAGTAGTTACGGGAAAACTCTTGACAGGGATATCGAGTAAGGAAATTTAAGTAATGAAAAGAATAATAACTATTACCTTAATCCTGTTTTTCCAATCTAGCACAATATTGCATTGTAAAAAGAAGGAAATAAATAAAACAAATGCGTGGAGTGCGTATCAGGGGAAAATGACTTGGCAGGAGGCTAAGGCGAAATGTGCAAGCATAGAAAAGAGGCTACCGACTAGAGCAGAGTTTGAAGCGACATATAAAGTAAAGATGACGAAATCTTGGGAAAAAGATGGAATGTGGTATTGGAACTCTATCAGTTAGGAATAGACCAAGCTAACGAAGATATCTCTTCTTTTATTGAAGAGAGACCTCGAAGGCTTCTGGTTGGATACTGGTCTGGCCGAACAGTTTATGGTCACAAAGTTGAAGAAGTTAATGACGATGAATATGATGATTACTCGCCAGCTAGTGATGAAGAATTGAATTCCATTTTAAATGGTGGAAATGCAACTTTAGAAGAATCTCTTGACTATCCAATCCATAGAGAATAAATTTTTTTAAGATATTGGGCTTTGATTTCTTTTATAAAAATCAATTATCCTTTTAGTTTTATCATTACACTTTGGATGAAAGTAAATATCATCTAACCGTTTTAAACCGTTTCTGATTTTACGAATTTGATTCCATGAATAATTGTGTTTTACGATTGTTATAAATCTTTCCATTCTGCTTTTACCTTCTAGTTATATTAGTAAAAAACTTTTAATGAATTCTTAAGAATACGAGCCGAATCCCCAAAAGACAGAAAATGCTATTTTAACCATAAGTATATTTTGGAGCAAAAAAGCTTGACACCGTATTAATGTGTTAATACAGTGTTATTATTAAATAATCTTACTCTTAAAAAAAGAAAGAAAGAGAAGTTAGGTAATGAAGCTCTATAACTGTAGGAGGTAATAGGCTATGGCGTATAATAAAATTTGTAACCACACAGAGTAAGGTGCAAAGTGTGAGTTAAAGGAGTAATCAAATGATTACAGCATATAATGGATCCAAATTGAACATTCAATTTGTAGAATTTGAAAATGGAAAGTGCGAAGGTGAAGATTTTTACAATTCCCTCTCTGATGAAAATAAAGTAGGGATTTATAAACTCTTTATGGCACTTGGTAATACTGGATTTATTAAAAGTAAAACTAGCTTTATAAATGAAGGCGATAAAATTTTCGCATTTAAACACAATCAGGTTCGATTTCTTTGTTTTTTTGGTAAAAACAAAGAAGTAATTATCACTCATGGTTTTATTAAGAAACAAAATAAAATTCCATCAGGTGAAAAAGATAAAGCTCTCAAAATATTGAAGCTTTTCGAGAAGAGTTAATTCTCTTCAAAATTTAGATTAGTTTATAGTCTGAATGACTATATTTAGGTAAGTAAAAATGAATAAGATAAATTTTAATAGAACTAAAGATCTTTATGAAGGTGGAATTAAAGATAAAAAGTTTAAAGCACTTCTTGAGAAGGAATACAAAGAATTTCTTCTCTCGGAGTTACTGATTTCTTTAATGGAGGAAGACAAAATTTCAGTTAGAATATTAGCAAAGGAATTAGATATTTCCGCCGGAACAATACAAAGAATTCGTAGCGGAAAAGAGAAAATAAAATTTGAAACCTTTCTTAAGCTCAAAGATTACTTTGGGCTTAAGGTAAAGATTTCACGTGGAAATAAAATCTTAGCCACAATCTAAGCTGTGGCTACTTTTGATTGTGCTCTCCGAAAGTTACGTGTAGCTTCTTTTTTATTTTCGGGTAATTTCATTAGCATTTTCCCTATTTCACTTGTGTAATATTTTGTGCTACTCGCCTTTTTCGAAGGTTAGAACTTAATGTAAGTTTTAATTCTATATACTCAGCTTCTGCTTGCGTAAGATTTAAGAATTCGGAAACTGTTCCAACTTTCCAACCCATTGCTTCTATTTTTTTTTCTCTTGAAGTTTTCATACGTTTCTCCTTTAACGAGATTCTTACTTCTGCTTACTCTTATCCAATATCTTTTCCATTTCTTCGTCTGAGACTGGGATTTTTACTACGCCGTTTCCTTCCTTTCTGACTTGCTCCATGTCAACGACTGCACCGGATAATAAGGATTTTGCTTTACCTGTTGTATCCTTAACTGCGTATACTACCCATTTGCCACCTTCGAGAGATAATACTAAATAAGAAAAATCGGTTACGGCAAGAATTGTATGAGCTGACAATTGGGAAACCATTTCGTAATTCATAACAACACCACTTTGCAAAGTAATTCCAATTGGAATTCCAACCGCTTTACCAATTCTATACACACCGTTACCCACTGCCACTCCGAGCGATGCAGTTGTGCCTGCAACTGCAACTGTTCCTGCTCCCGCCTTAGAGCTTCCATAAGTAACAACCTGTGCCGTTCCGGAAGCAGTGGCTACCGTTGCACCTGTAGCAGTTCCCGCAACCGCGACTCCTCCCCCTAGAACAGTCTGACCTGTAGTTACACCGGCAAGACTTAAGTTAGCGAGAATATATGTACCTGCACCTTCTGTTACAACGGCTGCCCCTTTCACTGTTTTGGAAGTTGCGTATAATCCGGTGTTTGCCGTTGCGCGGGTGGAGACATCAGCCGCGTTATAAGACTCAAGTGCCAGAAATTTTCCACTCCCGATTAGTCCGGCTAATGCTAATTTGGCGGTTGGTGCAACCAAGTAGATAACTCCTTTAGAACCAACTGTGACAACTTCCACCATTACCTGTCCCACGCTGTAACCGGAAACACTTACAAACATTACTGGATAGATGACTGCATTTACTGCTACGTATCCTACTGAAATTACGCCGAGCTTTGTCAATGGCTTAAAGATTGCATCATAGAAGATACCCTTTGTTACCCGCGCAAAGGATTTTAGTATGGCAAAGGATAACCCTGCTCCATCGACTACATCTGCGTAATCTTTTCCAGATGCGCTGAACTCTTTTGCAGTATCACTTCCCCATTCAAAGAAAACTTCTTTCAATTCCTTTGTCAAAGCGTCATTACCCTCTGACAGAAATTTATTAATCCCACTGAAACCTTTCGAAAAAGTTTTCGTAGAAATTTCTGCATCGTCAACTGTTTTACCGAGATAGTCGTTTAGATTTGTATAACCAAGCACGAAAGAATTTACTCCATCTCTATATTCTTTTTTATATTCCTGTGCACGGGCTGAAAATTCCGGAGAGTTTGAATTTGGAAAATCTTTTTCTGTTAACTCATCTGCCCATTTGTCCATGCTTGCCCTTAGCTCCTTGGAACTTTGCACAACACTTTCATGAGTCTTCATTCCATTTTGATAAGAATTCCCGATAATTCCATACGAGGAAGCAAGAGAAATTGCAATGATATAAACTCCTCCCGTTGTTCCCGAGTCATAAATATATTTATTAATTTCTTCGCCTTTATCTGAAACTTTTCCCGCAGTCTTTAAAGAAATTTCTGTTCCTTCTTTTAAAATATACACTGACTCCGCTGCCTTTTTTACATTTTCAGAAAATGCTTCTTTAGCAAGACCAACACGCTGACCCATTATGAATACTTCTGCTTCGGCGAAGGGAGGAATTAATTTTATAGATGTTCCCTTTACTTCGAATGCTCCGTTGTTGTATAAAGATTTATGACCCTCCTTTACCAATTTTCTAGAATTTTTAATTGGGTCGTCAGGGTCTGAGGTTGATGCACAGCCTAACAGTAATAATGCGACGAGTGTCTTTTTTAAAAATTTCATTTCTCGCTTTCTCCTTTTTCTTTTTGTCGTTTCAGTTCTTCTTCTCGATTTTGAATTTCTTTTTCTAAAACTTTTTTTACAATCGTCTGGTCATCCGTTAAAATTTCTACTTTCCCCTGCTTACGCGCTTCTTCTAAGTCGACGACTGAGCCAACAGGTAAACTATCAAAACCTTTGTAATTTCCTTTTACGCTTGCGATTACAAGCCTTGGTCCATCCCATGCCAGAAAAATAGTAGCATCGGGAACGGTTAATAGCAAATGAGTTGGAATAACGGTTAATGCCGCGTAGCTTAAGACTACCCCTGATTTAAGCGCATAATATACACTTTGCGTTGAACCTTTAGAGAAATCATAAATCATTCCCGTAGCCGTTGCTCCTGATTCATACGTAGCACCGGCTACTGCCCCAACTGCCCTTGTTGACTCTACTCCTGTAAATGTAGCCACCTGGTTAAATGCGCCCATTGTTGTTCCACCTACTACCGTTGGCGCTGTTGCCGTTGCAGATAAAACTCCCATCGAGCTTAAGAAACCTGCTTCCATAGTCGGGCTAACAACTCTATACCCCAACTTCGCCGGGTAATAGATAACAAGTCCAGTTGTTACGATTGTTTGATTTAAAAATGTAGCAACATAGGCGACAGGAACTGCTACTCCATTGATGACTACAATTTTTCCGGAATCCACAACCGTTGTGGCAACCGGTGCAAATGCAAGCTCCTTCATCGCAACTGTGTAACCCTGAAAAATATTCCATAGAGCGACTAACGTATTTGCTTTTGTTCCCGACTCTTCGTATTCTTTGGAGTATTCGCTAACCGCTCTTCCATAAGCACCCGACCATGCCTTGGAAATTGTATCTCCGTTTTTTTGAGCGACGTCTTTGAATAACTCACTGATGGAAGAATAGTTTTTCATCCTATCATTGTTAAACTCTTTTATGGTAGAATAAATTCCTTCCCTATCTTTTTTTTCAATGTCGCCTAATGAGATGTAACCCATCACAAAGCTATTTCCGGATTCTTTAAATAATTCTCCCGACTTTTCCAATTCCCATTTCGCAAGATCAAAGGTTCCAGAATAAATTGATTTACTAAATTCATAGAGTGCCTTCTCTTCATTTTTTCCAAGGCTTCGAATCATTATCATTGTGTCACCGAGATTCCCCGGATATTTTTCTGCTCTTTCTTTTAAAGATACGAATAACATCGCCTTAGCCGTTCGAAAGGACATCGCCCCACTTTCTAAAACAACCTTGGTAGATTTTTTAGAAGAGGGAATGATATACCATCCCTTCTCATGAATATTTTTACGCTCTCCCAAAGCATTTGCAGTAAGCGGCGCAATCTTTTGAAATTCTTGCGGTTTGACATTATCCCCTACAACATCTTCTCCAATTACTTTCTTTTGCACATCACTTGCACAATGTAGCAGAAAAAAAAATATTAAATTCAATCTAAGAAATTTATCAGCCTTCATTTATTTTTACATCCTCTCGAGTTAGGAAACATTAGTTCGATAGTAGAAATTTGCATTCTGTTGTCACCCCGGAAATTTTATTTGCTATTGCCCGATATTATTAAAATAAGGGGAATATTTCAAAGATTGCCAACGATTAGCGGTTATTAACGCAAAGGATTCACACTGGCGGATTATAGAAGATAGCGGCTAATGCTATACACACGGTCAGCGAATACAGCGCACATTGGCAATATAATACCTAAAGTAACTAATAACAAAGCCAGCATCTACCAAAAAGGAATATGCACTACGCCTAATGACATATTCCTCTTCTTCTTCGAAATAATAATCGGATGTCCAATAATCTAATCCATCCTTTTTCCATGATTCAGTCACCTTTGTTTCATACGCTGTAATTAACTCTGCTCGACTCGGTAATCTCATTCCCAAACTAGCACATTTATTCTTTGCATCATACCAATTCATGCCTCCTTGATAATCACTCCAGCTAGAACTGAGCTTCGGGTCTATTTTTTTACAAACCCACACGAAAGTCAAGATTAGACTAATGGCTATTATTCGTTTCATTCATTCAATTTCCATTACCCATTATCCGCGTAAAGATTTTTTTTCTTATGAGCGAACCCCCGATATCGCTTGGCGGTAGCGTGAACGAAGTGAAAGGGTGGAATTTCGAGGGTGACACTTAATACGACACTCAACGCGAACTTAAAAAACTATTTTCTCAATACCTGTTGTTTGTCCGTCGGGGATTTTTTCAAATACATTGGTAGGTTTCTTTAGAATTGCGTCACGTCCGAAACGAAAGGATTGGGATTCGACGATGGCGCGGTAGGATTTATTTAAGAGAATACTTCTTTCTCTAGATGGATTAATTAGAATACCTACATCGGATTTTAATTTTGTAAATGCTTCCTGGTTTAGAGTTCCGTCTTTTTGAAAAAAGATTTTTTTAATTTCTTCATTTTCTCGGAATTCATCACCGGCTTGGTTGTTTTGCAAATAAAAAGAATATTCGTTTTGTTCGCCGAAGTTTTTGAATGTCACTAGTCTATCGGCTACTCCTGATATTCCTTTACTCGACCAATGCCCCCAGCCAAAGTCTACTTTTGATTTATCTCTTCCTTCCATTTTGCGGCTAAAGGAAAACGTGCTATCGGCTAATACTCCTAAGCTGCTATGGCAGCCCATGCAGAATAAAGTTTCTTCGTTTGTCTGTGGTCTGAGATTTCCTTTTTTGTCTTCGATAAAACCCTGGTAAACCCAACCTGATTTATTATCGAATCCATGCTCATAGTCTCCATGAAAACCTTCGGGGGTTTTCTCTGTTTTAAAACGTAAGTCTTTTTTTTCCCTGGAAACTTTGTCTTTCAATTCAGAATAATTATACCATTCGTTTTTCCTGGCATAGCGAAGCTCTTTCATACGCGCCGAAAGCATAACAGTATTAGCCTCTTTATTCCAATCCAGGTAACGCACCGAATGTAAAAATTCTGTCCCCAC
>JANMOF010000490.1:0-26873 GCA_031368925.1 Leptospiraceae bacterium | reverse complement strand
CTTAGATTACAAAAGCCGACTAGTTTAACAGTCGGAACACTGCTTCCCTATGGTATGACGAATATAAGTTTAGAATATTCTTTAAACAAATGGCTTTCTATTGGAGGAGGATTTGCACAGGGTAGAGTGACTTTCAAACATCAAAATATTATTCCCTTATATTCAGTGACCATCTTAAATAAGGTTGAACAGAATTATACAGATCAAAGAGGCTATGTTAGTTTAAAGCTGTATCCATTACCCGCTATTCCATTTTACTTTGGAGCCATGGGCGGACATTTTAATGGATCAACGAGCGAAATACAGTCTCTCGTATTTTCTAATCTTGATAGGACTTCATCGAACTATGCTTATATTACTAGCACTCTAAACGCGAAGCCCAATTCGTTTGTAGGTCTTTCTTTTGGGTTCAAATACCAATTTGAATCTGGTTTTTTTATGGGAGCAGAGGCAATGAAGTTTTCTGATAAAATTTCTCAAACAACTAATATTACTTATAAATCCTATGGATACGGCGGGAATATAAGTAACGAGTTGTCGGACGCTATTTTTACTAGGGAAGTTTTAAAACTAGCTCGATATGAATCAGGGTGGACTAGTTCTCTAGCTGTATTTTCAATATACTTCGGTATTTCAATATAATTTCAAACAAAGAGAGAACACAAATGCACAGAATACTACTAATTAGCCTTTTAACGATAGCAACCCTAAGCCTTTCCGCAGAGCAGGAAGTTTTTAAGTCCTGTGTGAGCGCGGAACGAGAAGTATCCGCAAAAGAAGCCAATAGCTTTTCTTGTCTTGAGTCGAATAACCCAAAGTTATCCGCTTGGTGCGCAAAGATGACAGAGTCAAATAGCCTGACTAAAAAATATATGAGTTCTGGAAAATCGTGCAAAGACTTAGGATTCGTAGGAAAGCCAGTGAAAATGCACTTAGGAAATTCCTATCACTGCAATTTTGCTTTGCCTAAGTTTAATGAATGCAACGAAACTACAAAGCAAACTTTGAATCAATTGGTTCAATTCTAAGAGGGTACATGATAAAACGCAAACGTCTTTCAAGACCTAAAACACTGGTTATATTTGGAATTCTATTTTTACTTTTGCCTTTTCTGAATTACTATTTGCTCAGTAGGCAACTCGGAGTATCCGTTCAGAATTTTAGGATTATCCTTTTTCATTCTGATTTATTTGCCCTTTTTTTAATGCTGCTTCCTATTCCGGTTGGAATTGGGATAATCAATGTTAAACGCTGGGGTTGGCAATTGTTTTTAGGTTATGCAAGTCTTTTGATTCTTTATAATCTTCAAGTCTTTGTTTTTAATTTTAAACTCTATAACTTTGCTGCTTTGTTTAATAGTATCATAGGGTTTGTGGCGATTGCTTATTTTGCGCGAAAAGATATTTCCGCTCCTTATTTTAAAATGTATCCTAGAGGCTGGCGATTACAAAAGAGAAAACCAATCGAGATGGATGTAACCGTTGATGGAAAGAAATTAACAACAACCGATGTAAGCTCTACAGGTTTCTATGCACTTTGGGCTGATTGTCCGTATGAATTAAACCAAGCGGTAAATGTCCATTTTACTTTGGAAAATAAAGTCTATGATTTGCAAGCGGGCATTGTTCGGGTGGATCAAAATGGTGTAGGCATTGCCTTTCGTGGATTACCCGTATTAGTCTCTAAAGAGTTATCTGGATTTGTTAAAGAGATATGAATATTACTCCTGTCACCTCGAACAGCTTTATCGTGAGAGGTCTATATTGCTTAATACTATCGTTTTAAGCAATATAGATTTCTCACATTCGTTCGAAATGACAGTAAAAGAAAAATGAAATTATCCGTTACTTTAAAATATTTATCTCTCTATTGCGTTCTCACTCTCTCCATTCACAGTGCAGAAATAGTTTTAAAAAACGGCGATGCTTTCATTGCGGATATTTTAGAGAACAATTCTAATAAAGTACGCATTCGTTGGAAAGATAAGACATTTGACATTCCTAAATCAGACATTCAGAATATCGACACAGAAAAGAAAGGGGAGCATATTTCTTATCATTATGATACGATCATTCTAAAAGATGGAACTCAAATCAAAGGCGTTATCGTCAGGCAGAATACAAATGACCTAGTCGTTAAAACAGAACTCGGTTTACTTACAATTGAAAAATCAAAATTAGAAAATACAAAAAATCTGATTCCAGATAAGTATAATATCGATTCGCCTCCTGAGAAGAATACAAATATAGGGGTTACTGGTTCTTATTCTGCATTTACTCAATCATCAGATAAAGTCACACAATCGTCTGGTGGAGGTCTATTTATTGAACCTTCTTTTGTGCATTTTAATTCTAGATGGAGATTAGGTTATAAAATGGAATACTTGGAAAGTAGCAATTCCCGTTTTCGTTTTTATAATAATTTTCTTTATTTGCAATATAATTGGAAAAAATCAAACTGGATTGATTTTTATGCTAACCTAGGTATAGGTGGATCAATTGTAAATTATAGATACCGGGATAAAGCAATTACAGGTTCTGATCCCGCTACCTATTTAGAATTAGGCTGGGCAGGATTAAAATTCGGAAAAGCAATTGTTCGAATGGGGATAATTGGAATATATCTCTATGAAAATGGAGGCGGTCCTGGATTTGGCGGTGGGACGATTTCTATTGGTATGCAATTATGATTACTTTTTTCTGTAAACTTCTTATTTATGTAACTCTATTTTTTTACTTAAATTGCAGCAACAGTCCAGTGAATAAAGGCAATGAAACCGAAAACTTAAAAGTCGAGATTACTTATACAAATGAAATTACAACTACCTCTGCTACTATTTCATGGACTTGTTCACAAGAAGCGGAAGGAAGATTGCTCTATGGAAAGAATATTACGGATAATACTCAGTATACTCCTTTTAAATCTAAATTCCACAGGTTTAATCTATCTAATCTTACCCAAGATACTACTTATAAATACTTAGCTTTTTGTGGAAATACTTTACAGACATTTTTACCTTTAAATTTTTTCTTAACATTCAAAACATTAAAACAAGAAATACCACCACCGGTAATACCTCCACCACCTGTTCCATCAATGGATGAAATATTTAATCGGGGAATTTGGATTTTAGGCGGACTAACAGCGAGTAATTCCTTTATATCGCAAGTAGATGTTTACGATCCTGCGGATGATATATGGTATCCACAAATAACAAGTATTCCGACTCCCAGGAGTCATGCAGGAATTGTTTCCTACGGTGGTAAGATTTATGTAATGGGGGGATTGTTTTTAAATTCATCGAGTCAGATTGCCGTAACGAATATAGTAGAAGAGTTTAATCCATCTACAAAAACATGGCGAACCATGTCAAGTATGCCAACGTCATTGCAAGGCTTTGTTTCCGGAATAGAAGGTAATAGTATTTATGCGTTGGCAGGAACGACTACAACAAATATGGCTTCCGGAACATTACTAAACACAGTTTATAAATTTAATCCCGACATTGGAACAACTGGAACTTGGTCTACATTGGTTTCTTCAAGTGCTATTTCTCAAAAAGTAGATATGGGAGGTTGTTCTATCAACGGAGTTGCTTATTTTATTGCAGGAAGACTTTTTTCAGATGGATCTGTTCAGTCTACTAACGATGGTTATATTTTTTCTTCCAATTCAACGACGAGCGGTTTAACTGAGACCGCTTTAAATACAGGAAGACACGGAGCGGGTTCTGCTTGTTATGTTCCGAAGTCCACTGATTCTTTTCCATCAGACTCATCGGCATTGTTAATTGTAGGCGGTAGTACTTTACTAAATACGGCACAGCCTGTTTCCAGTTATACAGTTTCTGCGGCTTATGAATATTATCTTCCTAATAGCTCTAGTGTTAATCCAAACACATCAACCTCCGGTCCCGCTCTACCCGTTGGTTTATATTACCCAGCAATAGAATTTTCCTATGCCAAGAGAAGAGCTTATACGTTCGGAGGATTATTATCTTCTGGAGTAGCAAATGATTCCTTTTACTATTTGGATATGGCAAATCCAGTCGGCGGACAATGGACAGTAGCTACAACAAAAATGCCAATAGCAAGATATGCACATAAAGCGGTAATTTTAAATAGATGAAGAAATTGCTTATGCGAAAGTCTAAATTAGCCCTTATGAAATATACGGTCATTAGTGATAGCGAGCCTTTCGAAATGACGACTAATAAAACAAGTAGAAGTATCGTCATTTCGACTCCGCTCAATGACCGTCTTTTGACTTCCGCTAAATTCGTATTATTCGCTATAGTGCTATTTCAACAATCTGTCTTTTCTCAGGAAAAACTAGATTATATAGAAATAAGAACTCTGTTAGAAAGAAAAGATTTCACAACTTCCCAAAGAAAAATTAATTCTCTACTTCCGAACAATCCATCTGATCCAGACCTATTATATTTACAAGCAGAGACGTGGTTTCAAAAAGCAGAATTTCATTATCAAAAAGAAAATTATAAGACCGCGAATGATTTATATAAACAAGCTCTTGCGATTTGGCCTAACCATCAAATATTGAATGAAAGAATTACTTCCCTAAGTAAAAAGAATTTAACAGATAGTAATCTTAAAGAAGAAAGTATCGCAAAGGAAAATCCAACTAGTAGTTTTAACGCGAATGAAACATTTATAGTGGTTAATGAAGATATTTCTCTAGTTAAAATTGTATTGTATAATCAAATACAAGATATAGGCAAACCGGAATTATCTTTTCCAATGAAAACTCCGGGGTATAGTGTTATACCGCTAAATACTTCGGAAAACGAAAATCTCATTTTATTAAAGCCCTTTGCGTTTGCGATGCTAATTCTTTTTGTAAGCGTCATAACTTTAACAATAAATCTGATTTTTCGTTTTCTACTCAGAAAGAAAAATGTTTTTCGTAGAAAATAAAACTATAAAGTAGTATCACAAACTACAACCTGGGTTTTTTCCGTTAGCGATAGCTTCTTTGTAAAGCTTATCTGCATCAGGAATTTTTTCGTTGAGTTGTTTCATGCGAGTTTCGTCAGAGGGGTGAGTCGACATTATCTCCATTGGTTTAGAGCCACCACTCATTGCCGCCATATTTTTCCATAACTCAACACTTTCCTTTGGATCGAATCCAGCTTTTGCCATATACTCAAGACCGAGTATATCTGCTTCGCTTTCGTGTTTGCGGGAGAAAGGTAGCATGACTCCAAACTTTGCTCCGGCGCCTAACGCACCCATAACTGCCGCATTATTCCCAGAAGCCGCACCAACAGCGCCCATTCCCTTATCCATCATTTGAGCATCTGAAATTCTTTCTGCGCCATGCCTTGCGAGAACGTGTGCTACTTCATGACCCATAACAGCGGCTAATTGTCCACTAGTCTTTGCTACCGGCAAAATTCCAGTATGCACTCCAATTTTTCCTCCCGGTAGTGCGAACGCATTAGCGGTATTATCCTTAAATACCACAACTTCCCATGCTTGGACACCGGTATCATCTTGAACGACTTTCAGGATTGCGTTTGCGATACACTTTACGTATGTATTTTCTCGAGAGCCAGTTTCAATTGGAGTAGCTGCTTTCATTTCTTTGAAAGCATCTTCACCCATTTTGTTCATCTCTGGATCTTTCACGAGAAGAATTCTACTTCTGCCTGTTGGAGAAGTTGCACAAGCCATGCTAAATAAAATAAAAAGAATTAAACTGAGTAATTGTAAATTTTTCATAGGACTAGTTTTAAAAAAAACTTCACTTTGAAAAGGAAAAAATGCTTACGTAGTTGACAAAAATATATACCACATATATGTATAGTTTAATAACTACTCCGATAAAGTGTAAACGATATTGGAAAAAGGAAAATTCTATGGCTAAGAAAATTGTTTTTGTCCTAATAGGACTGGTGGCGCTGACATTACTTGTTCCGGTTTTTATGAAACCGAGTTTTCGGATTGAACGTTCGATCGAAATTGCCAAACCCGTGGAGGTAATTTTTCCCTATGTTGCAGATTTTTCAAAGTGGAAAGATTGGAGTCATTGGTCGAGCACTGATCCTGGACAGAAGGTAACGATTACTGGAAACCCCGGTGAGGTTGGACACAAAATGGAATGGGATGGTAAGATAAATGGTAAGGGAATTCAATCTATGATTTCGATCATTGAAAACAAGTCCGTTGCCTCGAGCCTTATTTTCACTGAGCCAAACAGTATGGAGTCTGTAGCTACCCTTGAGTTTAATTCTACACCGACTGGGACAAAAGTAACTTGGTCAAATGAGGGTAAGCTGGATTATCCGGTGGGAAGATTGTTCGGACCTTTCCTCGATGGGATGGTCGGACCTGATTTCGAAAAAGGTCTTATGAACCTCAAGAAATTAGTCGAGAAATGACCTCTCCCTTACCTCTCCCCGGCTTCCAGCCCGCCCCTCTCCTTAAGGAGAGGGGCTTAGGTATAGAAAATTTTTCAGGACATAGAAAATTGGGGTGAGGTAGGGTAATGCGACTCAGGAAAATAATTCACATTGATATGGATGCTTTCTATGCGAGTGTAGAGCAGAGAGATTTTCCTGAGTTTAGAGGCAAACCGGTAGTAGTCGGTGGAGATCCCGATAGTCGTTCTGTAGTCTGCACGGCAAGTTACGAAGCTCGAAAATACGGAATCCACTCTGCAATGCCTACTTCTAAGGCTAAGAGACTTTGTCCTCACGGCATTTTTGTTTTTCCCCGCTTCTCTGTTTATAAAGAAGTATCTCGTCAAGTAAATGAAGTCTTTCATGAATTCACAGATTTAGTTGAGCCGCTTTCTCTCGACGAAGCTTACTTGGATGTAACGGAAAATAAAAAAGGAATAGCAAGTGCAACTCATCTTGCAAGAGAAATTAAACAACGAATTTTTGAAGTTACAAAGCTTACTTCTTCAGCAGGAGTTGCAGCTATTAAGTTTATTGCTAAGATTGCCTCTGGTATGAATAAGCCTAATGGGCTAACGGTTATTACCCCGGATGAAGCAGAGAAATTCTTAGAAGAACTCGCAATTGGAAAATTTTATGGAATTGGAGAGGCAACAGAGAAAAAAATGATCTCGCTTGGAATCAAAACTGGGAAGGACTTGAAAAATTTTACCCAGAGTGAACTCATTCGTCATTTTGGAAAATCTGGATCTTTCTATTATAACATAGTGCGTGGGCACGACTTTAGAGAAGTAGAACCCTACCGCACAAGAAAATCTATCGGAGCCGAAAATACTTTCGCAGCGGATATACTGGATAAGCCGTCAGTATTTGTTGAAATGGATGATATTGCTGATGTTCTCTGGGATAGGGTAGAGCGAGTTGATGCAAAGGGAAAGACTCTTACTTTAAAAGTAAAATACGATGATTTCGAATCTATTACAAGAAGCATTAGTTTTAAAAATCCAATCGACTCAAAGGAAACCATTTTGAAATTCGGGCATGAATTGCTTATTGGAACGGAAGTGGGCAAACGAAAAATTCGCTTGCTTGGTTTAACTGTTTCTAATTTACAATCAGATGAAGAGGAAGATAGCGCACAATTACAATTTGCCTTTTGAAAATTGTAAAGGCGTAGCATGCTACGTCTTTACAAGCCTTTTTCTCTTTTATTATCTGCCCTTCTGTCTAAAATTTCTGGATCTATCAGGTTGATTTTATTTTTTACTTTTTTAGAGAGCTCTGAATTGATCTGACCCGGAAGTGTATCAAGGATGGTGAGACCGATATGAAGAATTCGGCAATTGAGTTTGAATTTTAAATCGGGCTTCTCAGTGTTTAGGTTTGATTCCAGTCGCATCATTTCTAGAAATAATTGGTTTACTTCTTCGCGAGTATAGTCACGTATTTCTGTGATGAAATGCTTTTCAAGGCAGTAGACTGGAAGAATCTCACGAATCTCGTCGAGTGATTCAAATTGCTCGCCTAATTCTAAAATGGCAGTCGCTAGTGGTTCTGATTTTACAATCTCTAAATTTAATAAGTCTGGATTATTCAACATTGCGATTCTATAATACAGCCGGCTTCGTGAATGATCTCCTAAATGATAAAGACATTCTGCTTCATAAAACAAATTCTGCATCGACACATCTTGGAATTTTTTAGAATAATCTAAAATATCGCGGGCGTTCTTATAATCTCCAATTCGGATGAGACACATGGCTAGATTCGAAAGGATATTTCGGTCAAGTCCGCTCATTCCCTCTTTTTGGTAAGCAATTCTGAATTGTGTAGAGGCTTCGCTCAAGATACAGAAAGTTAATGCTTCGTAGGTTTCGCTTTTTGGAAAATTGCGTTTCGTGATTTCTGCTACAAATTGGTTGAACATTTCAACTAGTAGATTGCCGCGATCTTTGCCTTCGCGTGTGGAAAGGATTGTTTCTATTCGGTTGTCCCAATAGCTGGATATGTAATACCCAGCTATGAACTCTTGCTTATTCGGGTCAATGTCTAATAGTTCAAAGAAGATATGTTTCGCGTTTTCGAATTCCCCTTCTCTTAACTTAAAATTTCCTTCTTCAAACTTTACCAGCATCTACCTCATTGTTTTTGAATGTGCAGCTTTCTTATCGTGAAAACGATTTAGCTGACGCTCAATTTTATCCTCTAGTCCGTCAATACAAGCATACATATCTTTATTAATATTATGTGCATTAAAAGTTGATTGGTCACCACGGACGTTCATGTTTATATGAATTTCCCCATGCACCATTTGAAAAGACACATCACACGAAGTGATTTTGTGTAAATACTTATTAATTCTTTCAAGCTTTTTTGTTGCGTATTCTTCCGCTGCTGCTGAATGATCTAGATGTTTCCAAGTATATTTGATTTTCATAGTTCCAATCTCCTGCTTTAAGCTAATACTATTTTCACACTTGCATAATTTTATAGTCAAGTACTATCGAAAATTTTCTCCATTTATTTAAAAAAAGTACAAGAAAATAAATTAAATGTTAAAGTATTTTTTGGAATTCTTCTAAAATATTTTTTTAATTTCTATAAGTTTTTTTTATCATAGTTTTATTCTTACAGTCTAAAGTTTTTTATTTCAATAATGGCTTTTAGTTAATTTTTTATTGATTGAGATAGATTATGAAATAAAATGAGGGTATTTAATATTAGCCCCAAATTAATATGAGATCGATGTAATAATTATTTTGGTTGTCATTCTAATATTAATCGATGCCGTTACATCGAACTCATATATGTATTCCAAAAAACGCACACGTTGAAGCACAAAGGTTCGCTCGAAAAATCTCCTAAATCAATGATAAATCTCATAGTTTTTCTGAATTTCAGTTTATATAAAATCATTTACAATTTGGGTACAAGGCTTGCTATGTAATCTAGAGGGAATAATTTCATGAATGAAGGTAAGAAAGAACGAATTTATTTAGATCCAAAGCTAAATGTCCTTCCAGATTATTATGATCGGGATATAGTGAAAGTGCTAACAAAGAATTTGAAGGAAGCTTATGTATTTTGGGGGATTAGTTCCAGTAGTTTTAATAAAATTCTAAATGCTTTCAATTGCGAGAGAGACCAAGTGTATTTCAAATTAATGGTAAATTATGTACAAGAAGATAAAGTTCATAGGCATAAAGAAATTTTTCTACCTCCTTTTACGAATAACTGGTTTTTACAATTTGAACAGCGAATTAAGAATTTAAAAGTAGAAGTAATTGCTTACAGTCAATCTGGCAATACTTATAGTCTACTCCATTCAGCAGAAATTTCAATTCCAAATTATAAACCAAGTAAAGTCTTACACAAAGATTGGCTTAAGTCTTCCTGGGTAGAACAGCACAATATTGTGGAAGTTAACGGTGAACTTCATATTCAAGAAGGGGAGAAAAAAGTAGATGCGGGAACTGCTCAAGGCAAACTACCCTTAGCCCCAATGATTGGCGAAACTGTCGAGTTACAGGAAGGATTTTTTACTTGGTCTGATGGCTCCTCTGGCTTCATGGGTTCATCTGGAATCTTTGCATCATCATCTAATCATATGAGGAAATCAAATGAACAGTAAAGTCGGGTATCAAATTTTCGTATTACATGCACATCTCCCTTACGTTAGACATAAGGGCTATTCTCCTGCATTCTTGGAAGAAAATTGGTTGAATGAAGCAATCTCGGAAACATATCTTCCTCTCATTAAGTCATTTAGAAATCTAAAAAAAGAAAATGTGCATTTTAAAATCACAATGACTTTTACGCCAACGTTACTTTCTATGCTGGGAGATGATTACTTAAAAGATAAATTTCTAGCTTACTTAGATAACCTAATCGAGCTTTCAGAAAAAGAAGTAAAGAGAACAACGTATGATTTACATCTCAACTATCTTTCTAAATTCTATTTGGATAATTTCCATGAAAATCGAAAATTATTTCTAGAATTGAATAAAGATGTAATAGAAGGCTTTAGAGAATTTGTAAAGGATGGCTCTCTCGAAGTAATTACATGTCCGGCTACTCATGGTTTTCTCCCACTTCTAGAAAGTGAGCCTTCTTCTATTCATGCACAAATTCATATTGGTCGCAAAACTCATAAAAAATTCTGGGGTCTTGAACCGCGCGGTATCTGGTTGTCAGAATGCGCCTATTATCCGGGAGTTGAAAAATTTTTAGCAGATGAAGGGATTCGCTATTTCTTTGTGGATACTCATGGTATTGCGAATGCGACTCCTAGACCACGTTATGGAGTATATGCTCCTGTTGAAGTTGGACATGGTGTTTTCGCCTTTGCGCGAGATAAAGAGAGTTCTGCACAAGTATGGAGTTCTATTCATGGGTACCCTGGTGACTTCCGTTATAGAGAATACTATCGTGATATAGGCTTTGATTTAGACTATGAGTATATTAAGGATTATGTACATCCAACAGGAATTCGCTTAAATACTGGAATTAAATACCACCGTATCACAGGAAAAACTGACTACAAGGATTACTATCATCCAGATTGGGCAATTGAAGCTGCCGGAAATCATGCAGAGGATTTCTTGCGTAGTCGCATTGCACAGTCAGAAAAAATTTTACATGAAGAAGGACAGCCTGCTGTAATTGTATCTCCCTATGATGCAGAGTTATACGGACACTGGTGGTATGAAGGACCTAAGTTCATCGAGTTTCTATTTAAGAAAATGCATTTTGATCAAAATAAAATTTTAGCTGTTCATCCAATGCAAGTCCTGGGGCTAATACCTCGTATTCAGAGTGTAAAAATGGATATGTCTAGTTGGGGCGAAGATGGATATGCCGACGTTTGGCTAAACCCTGGCAACGAATGGATTTATCGTCACATCATGGAATGTTGTATCATCATGGATCAGACAGTTCATCTTCACAAGCATACAGAAGATAAAGTTAAGCGCAGAATTATTAACCAGATGGCAAGGGAGTTATTATTACTCCAAAGTTCTGACTGGCCTTTCATTATGAAGATGGGGACAATGGTGGATTATGCGAAGAAGAGAGTAAATGTTCACACGAATTTATTCTTTGAGCTTACAGAAATGTTAAAACCAGAAAGTTTTAAAGAAGAGCGATTAGTGGAAATTGAAGAAGAGCATCCAATTTTTCCTGAAATGAAGTTTGAAGATTTTATTTGGAAGAAGTAGAATTTATAGAACTACAAGCGGATTTATAACTTGTAGTTCTTCTCTTTTTATAAAAATTAAGCAATCTGCTTTTCCTTTGATCTTATTTAACTAATTTAAAATATACAAACCATATTTTTTTATTGTAAAATTATATACTAAGTACTGGTATAGTAATATACAAATTCCTATACCTGCAAGATTTTGCTTAGAAAGTTAGCTTTTTGCGAATGCTGAAAACCACCATTACCGATAAGATAATATACAGCTAAGAAAATGTCAAAATTTGATTTAAAAGAAATTCTCGAATCCTTTGGTGCAAATCGGTTGTCTTGCATTGATTTAAAAGCAGAGAATCCTGAGCCAACTCATATCAATTATTTTGATTTAACAAACAAGCTTACGAAACCTGAAATAATTCCAGATGTAGTAGTAGAATTTAATTCTCGTCCCGTTTTGTATGCGGTTTCTTATTCTCATCTAGGCGACGATCCAGGATTATACCAAGAAAAACTTAAATCTATCCAGAGAGTTCTTGCTTGCCGTGGTGATGCGGATTATATGGCTGTTGTATATCCCGGCAAATTAGAAGTATTCCCAATCGAAATAAATTTTTCTCAATCAGATATTCAATCAAATACGATTGAAAAGGCTAACCCAGAGTCTCAATTTTATATTCCATCTATTGCGTATGGGACTAATGAAATTCAAAATAGAAGACAACATACAGAGAATAATTACATTCGTGATTATCTATTTGATTTAATGAAGACAGTCATTGATGATTTGATAAATTTAAAAGTTGGTATGCAAGATGCTTTGTCTTTGTCGGGTAGAGTTTTATTTTTTAGATTTTTAATTGATAGGAAAATTATTTCTAAGAAAGATTTAAAAAATATTTCTGAAAAGGCTAATGAGTTTAATGACTGTTTTGCGAATATCGAAAATACATCTGCTACTTGTGCCTGGTTGGATAGAGTGTTTAACGGTAATTTGCTTCCAGTTTCTGGAGTTAGAGAAAAGCATTCAACGGACTACGAATCTTTTTTAAGTAAAAAGAACAAAAAAGTCTTCTCCTATTTATCCAATATTATTTCGAAAGTTGAAGCACTAGGAAATCGCCAATACCAAAATACATTCTCTGACAAATGGGATTTTATTAACTTTGCTCATGTGCCTGTAGGACTTTTAAGTCAACTTTACGAAAACTTCACACACGAATACACGCCCGAACAAGCCAAAAAAGAAAGTGTTCATTACACTCCAATCAATATCGCAGAATATATGGTGGAAGAAACCTTTTATCCATTAAAAGGTCAAAAGAATCTAAAAGTGCTAGATCCTTCCTGTGGAGCAGGAATTTTTCTTGTGACTTGTTTTAAAAAATTAGTAGCACTAGAATGGGAACAATCAGGCAAACAACCCAATAGAAAAAAAATTCGAGAAATATTATATAACCAAATCGTTGGCTTTGATATAAATGAATCGGCTTTGCGTCTATCTGCTCTTAGCCTCTACTTAACTGCATTAGAATTAGATTCGAAACCAGAACCACTAACTGAATTAAGCTTTAAGGAAATGCAAGGAGAGATGCTTTTTCATCGAAAGGCAGAAGTAAATTCTAAAATTATTGGAAGTCTTGAAAAGGAAATTGATAAAAAGTATTTAAAAAATTTTGATATAGTAATTGGTAATCCTCCTTGGACTTCTATTAAAGATAATAGAGTAAATGAATTCTTTACAAGTGAAGCAAAGCGAATTGTGAAAGATAGAGGATTAGACCAATTAGTCACTGAATATAAAAATCCTGATGGAGTCCCCGATTTACCTTTTATCTGGAAGGCAATGGAATGGTGTAAGGATAATGGTCGGATATCGTTTGCTCTTCATGCTAGACTCCTTTTTAAAAATAGCGATATTGGAAGAAAGTCCAGTTTAGCAATTTTCAATTCTGTAAAAGTTACAGGGATTCTAAATGGCTCCGCTTTAAGACAAGAAAATATCTGGCCTGTCACTGCTCCGTTCTGCTTATTCTTTGCAAAGAATATTGTTCCAACGCAAAATTCTATTTTTAATTTCGTAAGTCCTTACATCGATAGAACTCTAAACGAAAATGGAATCATGAGAATTGACCACCAAGCCGCCGAGCCTGTTGAATTAAAAGTTCTAAATGAAAAAGAAAATCTTTTGAAGATTTTGTTTAGAGGAAATTTTTTTGATGCAGGAGTGATTGAGAAGATAAATAAAAGAGCAGTTATATCGATACTGGAGTATTGGGATAAGAATAATTTAATACAAGGACGAGGATACGGAGTTATCGGTCAAGCGAATGATTCATTTCATATGGTAAAGAAAAAATTAGGAAACTTGACCATAGAAAACTTAAAGGAATATACTATTAAGAATTACAACCATTTTCCTTTTTCAATTGAATCCTATAAACTACCATTATTTTTACATGAGAAGTTACACAGACCTAAAGATGAAAAAATCTATTTAGGTCCTTTATTATTAATTAAGCAAACACCTAGCCAAGATAGAGATTTTGGGCGAGGATTAGTTTCGTTAAAAGATATAATATATGATAGATCATTTCTTGGATATTCAGCAAAGAGTTATCCAAAAGCGCATGAGTTGGTTTTTTATTTGCTTTTATTAATTCACAGTAATTTGTTTCTATATTCTCACCTACTTTCAAGTAGCCAATTCGGTGTAGAAAGAGATGCTCTTTTAAAAGAAGACATTGATAATTTTAAAATTATTCCGTTTGAAAATTTAAATAAAAATGAAATAAAAGAAATATTAGAACTATCTAATATGCTTAAAGAGAATAATAAGATTGATTGGTCAAAGATAGATGATTTCTTTTACAAACTTTATGGATTAAATAAATATGATATCCAAGTTATCGAAGATACTTTGGAAGTTAGTCTACCATTTCAAAGAAACAAAGAGCGAGCAAGTCAGCGACCTAATTCAAATGAAATAAAAACCTTTTGTGAGTTACTAGAGAAAAACATCCAACCTTTCTTTAAAGTCACAGATAAAAAATGCGTTATCCGCAGTATGAAAGAATTAGAAAGTATTTCAAATCCTTGGAGTTTTATAGAAATAAAATTGGATTCCAATAAAGAATCTCTTACACAAATTCCGTCCGAGCTATTTCAGTTAGCAGATGAATCCGGTTCTAGTAAAATTATTTTTAAAACTAAGAATAAAATTCTCGTGATTGGGATTTTGAAGCAATACAGGTATTGGACAAAAACAAGAGCTAGAATTCTTTCTACAGAAATTTTAAATAATTACATGGATACATTTTCGAAATAGGAAATTAAGATGAGCTTAATGACTAAATTAGAAAATGAGGAAAATCAAAAATTACCACATCCAGATATTGATGATTCAATTAAAATCTTAGTCGAACAAGTTTTATTTCATGCGTGGAATATACTTTTAAAAAATCAAGAACAATACAAAATTACGCTTAGTTCAAGTCTAGAAAATGAAATTACAAATTCTTTATATAAAATAATCGGTGAACGCCTTACTCAAGAAGATATTGAAGGCTTTAATGAGAATATTTTTGAAACTCCAATAAGAGATGGAAAAATTGAAAACTACAATGGACAGATAATAGATAAAATGCCTGATTTAACCTTTAGAATTAAAAATAGAGGTAAAAATGTTGGTATATCAAATAAAATTTATGACGGAATCTTCATCGAATGTAAACCAGTCGATGCAAAACATACGATAGGTTCTAAGTATTGCGCCGATGGATTAATTCGTTTTGTAAATGGAGATTATGCTTGGACAATGCCATGCGGAATGATATTAGCTTATGCAAAGGCTAATTATAAAAAGCCACAAGATTTAAAAAAGTTTTTAAATGATAAAAAATATCAAACGATTTCAAATATTAAACTAATCAGCGAAAAGAATAATCACGGTGAAGCTGTATTTCAATCAAATCATGAGAGGATTTTCGAATACCCTGAAACCAAAACATTGCCTGGAAATATTCAGATTCGTCATCTCTGGTTTTACTATTAATTGTTTTATTTAGAGTTTTTATTTCTTGAGACCCCCGACAGAAAACGAAACTCAATAGCGTAAGCGTTGCTTCCTAGGATCGCAACATAATGGGGGTGACAATTCTACACTTCCTTAATAAAATTAATCTTATCTAACCTCATTCTATCACCATACACACCGTTAGGCGCGCGTTTGCCGGCGGTGATGACCATTGTGATGATTGCGTCGTAGGGAAGTTCTAGCATTCGCTTGATTCGTCTTGAGTCATGAAACTCAAGCGGGCAGCTATCATATCCAAAAGATCTGAGGGCTAACATAAAGTTTTCGCAAGCAAGAGAACTCGAACGAACAGCCCAAATCTTCATATCGTTGATGCTTACAGGCTCTCTTGGTGTAGGAACAAAAATTCCTCTGAAATAATAAATAATACTTTTTAAAAATCCAATTGAATCCAATACCCCCTGTGTATAGAAAAAAGGAATTAAGTTTTTATAATACCGAATATGACTTTCAGGGATACCGGTATTACCCGCTTCAATTTTTTCAAGAATTTCTTTTCTGTTTTTTCGCCAGGTCTTACGTCTTGCAACGCATACTACTAACTCGGCTGCTGTTTTGGCTGTAGACTGAGAGAGGCAAGCCTTAATAAGCCTCTGTTTTTTTTCAGGGCTTCTCACCCAATAGAATTCCCATGGTTGTAGGTTGAATGAACTCGGGGCAAGTAGTGCCATATCAAGGCACTGTCGCATAACGTCTTCCGGAATAGGGTCTTCGGTGTAAAATCTTACACTTCGTCTGGACTCTACTATTTTTTTGAATACGTTTGCATCTGTCTCTGGTAACTCAGTGGACAAATTCAGCTCCCCCGTATGTATTTTACTTTTACAAGTAAAATGTTTTTAGTAAGCGTCGCCCGTTTTGTTTTAAGAAAAAAATCATTTTTAGGAGTCGCTACCTTATAACTCGGATACTCTACAATTTCTTCAATGAAATAATCTTTCTGTAGAAAATTTTCGAACTGTTGCAAATCATCTCTAGAAACAATTACCAACCGCTCCGAATCATTATCTAATACTTTAAAAAATTTATCCCTATCGAAGAGAGGCTTTGTAAATCTTGCTGCATAAAACCCATACGACCGTTTTGAAAATGACATTCGGTAAGTGAAGATTTCTTTTTTGTCCGGTTCCATTTGTCGAACCAAAGTTCCAAGCTTGTGAGACGGCTGGTAAGATGTTAACTCGGGATAAATGAATAAAGCCATGATGCTAAAGAAAAAAATAGGGGTAAGAGTTGCCAGGCTTAGAGGAAGAGGAATTTTTTTATAAAAATAAATTACCGCAAGTGCAAAATAAAGAGTAGCCAGTAAGTAAATATAATTTACATCCATAACGAGGAAGGGAACTAACGCAATTGCAATCAATAAAATAGCAGGTATAATTATTAGCAAAATGCTCGCAGCCTTCTTGCTAAAATAAGTTTGTTTCACATCAGCCGTAAGATAGTCTTCCAAGAATTTGGAAATGTAAATTGCCCCTGCGGGTAATGCCCAGTAGATGTATTGAGGAAGTTGGTAGCGAGAAAAACTAATTAGAAATAAAAATACAAATAACCAAATTGGAATTACATAGTATGATTCCTTAGTTTTATTTTCTTCTATGCTTAGTAAAATTCTACGAAAGATATTTTCTTTGGAGGGATTCTTTTTTACATTTTTTAAAAACAAATAGCAAGTATAAAAAATAGGAAGAATGAATGCTGCAAACGCCCAGGAATAATTAGTAACGAAATAAAGCGGGTCAAACTTCTGGTTATACATCTGACGATAGAATCTACCAAAGGATTGAATCCAAAGAAAGAAAACAGGACCGTGAGAGGCAAAATCTTTATATAGCAAGTAAGACCAGAATGCAGGAAGTGAGGCTACTATGAATATACCCGAAATTACTTTCATGCGACCGAGTAATTTCCAGTCTCGCCTGAGTAAAATGTCTCCCCCGATTGCAAGGGCAGGAATTACCATAGAAATAGGACCTTTCGTAATAAATCCCATACTCACAAATAGATACATCAGGTAAAACCAGTTAGGATTTTTCTTGACTCCAAGATAGTAAGCATGAAAGGCAAATGTCAAGTAGGCGACAAGATAAACATCAATCTTTGGATCTACTAGCATTGCAAATACGCCGGGTGCAACTGCATAGGCAAGACTAGCAAGAATTCCACGCTCTTTGCTTGAGGAAATAAGAACCGTTATCCGGTAGATAGAATAAAAAGAAAGAAGAGTAATTAAAATAGCAGGAAGTCGATACGCAAAGTTTGAAATTCCAAATAGCTTGTAGAAAATTGCAATCGTCCAAAAGGTTAATACCGGTTTGTCTAAGTAGTTTTTGCCATTATCCTTTAGTTGGAAAAAGTTATTCGATTCAATCATCTCACGAACGATTTCGGCATACTGAGAAGAGTCAATGTCGATCACATCGTGAAAGATAGTTAAGAAATAAGGAATAGTTGCTAGAATAAATAAAATGAAATATTTTTGAAATTGTGGCATGAGGAAAACTCCTTTATTCGTCTAAGCCTGATTGCTTCATGCATTCCGCCATCCCGTTACAGGAATTTGGCTCAGCGTCATAGCAGGCTAGAATTTGGGATTGAAATCTTGTGCATCCATCAATGCATTGAATCGTTGCGCTCTTTAAAAGCTCACCTTCAATTTTCATTTTCTGCGCTTCCTCTGTGCATTTAACAAAGAAGCCACAAGCCTGCGTGCATTTTTCTTCAACGGGGTCTTTACAATGAAAGAAAAAAAATAATACCAGGGCTAATGGTATTATGCGTATTAAGTTATAGGTAAATGTTTGCATTCTAAAATCCTAAAGAATAGAAAATACTACTACCATTGATTTTAGACACTAGGAGAATAACAATACAAAATCTATGCTGTAATCATCGAAATTGCATTCGATGTATTCGAATCTATCAAAGCCAAGCGATTGCGGGAATATATACTTCTTGAGATCCCCGACAAAAAATTTCGGGGATGACAACAAAAATAAGCAGGAAGTTAATTAAATTTCTTATTCTAACTATTTTATATTTATAAATGGAACGCTGTTACCACCTAGCATGTACTGAGGAAGTTTTCCGTCCCATTTGTCGATTGCGTTGAGTTGAATCATGAGCGGAGATACGGATACATTTTTCAAACGAAGAGTTTCTGCTTCGGCGCGGGCAGTCGCTATTTGCTGCTCGGCTTCAATTTTAATTCTTTGTAAATCACGCTCTGCTTTTTGAGCCATTTGATCTGCTTCTTGTTTTGCTTCGATTGCTTTAGCGAATGTTGCTGAGAATTGAAAATCCTTAATCGAGAAATCATCAATGACTATATTATATTTTGTGAGTCTTGCTTCTAACGCAGCTTTGATACTCGTACTAACCTGTTCGCGAAGAGTAATTAATTCTGCTGCGGTATACTTAGCAGTAACCCCTTTGACAACTTCTTGAATGGCGGGATCAATAATTATGCTTGCGTAATTTAAACCGATCGTTTTGTAGAGTTCATTCACAGCGTCCGGTTTTAAATGGTAGTTTACTGCAATCACAGTCACGATGTTTTGTAAATCTTTGGAGGCTGCTTCTGCTTTTGTTTCTTCTTTTAATACGCGCGTATCTATTTCAATAACAGTTTGTACGAGCGGCATACGGAAATGTACCCCTGCATCTAGAACTGTATCGGAAACTGCTCCCATATTGAGCACAACACCTTTGTGACCCGGGCTTACAATCACACATGGATTGATGATGAAAATTAAAACAAGTGCGGCAATTCCTAATCCGATTTTTGTATACGTGCTAGTGCCTCCAAGATTGGGGATATTAATTACTTTTTCTACTGCCATGATTTTCTCCTAAAGTGAAATTTCATTTGTAGAGTTTATAATGGTTCAATAGGCTGTAAATAGTTTTTTCGATAAGTGATATTATGGACTTTCCCAGCCTTTTGCTTATTGGTTAGGCTATCCAGGTGGAAATTTTATCAACGACGGAAAATTTTTTATGAGCTAATAAAAAACCGCATACTACCAAATAGCCTTTACCTTGTATTTTTTAATCAAAGGGTCATTGCTTAGAATTGGTATATTTTCTGTCTGCGATTGTGCAATTAAGATTCTATCAAATGGATCTTTATGAAAATTTGGCAACCTAGTCAGTGGAAATAGATGACTAAGTTTGATATCTAGTATTTGAAAATTTGCTTCGCGTATTTCATCTAAAATAAATTTTTCTGGATCTTTCTTTAAATCTAATTTCCCGATAGAATATTTTATACAAATTTCCCAAGTGTTTACGACGCTGGTAAAAATTTCGTTATCTGTATTCTCGATAATTTCTAAAACCTTTTTAGATAATTTTTCAGTTTCTCCGATTGCCCACAAGAAGGTATGCGTGTCCAAAAGATATTTCATGAATAAAAGCTTTCTAAAATTTCTTTTGGAAGTGGATCAAAAAAAGATTTATCTGTTTTAAAAAGACCTTTTGCATTACCCAGTTTTCTTTTTTTTGATTTAGGTTTTGTATAGGGAATCAATTTAGCTATCGGTCGCCCAGAATTAGAGATAATAATTTCATCTCCCCCCGCAACTCTTACAAGTAACTTTGATAAATTTGTCTTTGCCTCATGAATATTTACATTTGCATTCATAAATCCTAGATTAGCTAAGTTAATAGACTAAGTCAATAAAAAAACTAACTATAATAGAACTTAAACTTGATTTATTTGAATCGGGCAAGTAGTAATGAACAATAAAAAATTTTAGCGGCTAATATTTATTTACTCCGAAAAGAAATACTGAAGTAATTTTCTAATCTGCGGAAGAGTCATATCGTTGCCGAGAAATTCCCCGTCTATCCAGATTTCAAAGTGGAGATGAACGCCTTCGTTATTTTGTTTTGCCTCTCCGAGTAGTCCTGAATTTCCCGCATAACCAATAGTATCCCCTTTGCGGACTTTGGTGCCAACTGCAATTCCATTTTGAATTGCGGATAAATGATTATAGCTTGTAATGATTCCACCTTTGTGTTCAATCCATACCTGCCTCCCTCCAAAATCTCTGTCTACGAAAGTAACAGGATGAGTTTGATTGTAGGCGGAAATTTCTTTAAACTCTGTTTCTGTCATTGGTATATAATTTACGTCAGAGCGGATAACGATTCCATCCTGAGAGGCAAGAATTTTTGTTTCTTTATTAACAGCAGAATTCATACCAAAGAAATTTGTCTTAGTTCCAATATCTAAACCTTTATGCGTTCCATTTCTATATTTACGCGGAGCACCTGGTAGCGAATAATCATCCGTAGGCATAATTCCATTTTCAATTGGAAATGCAAATCCAGTTAAGCGGGAATCAATGCCTGTAAGGTTCGTTTCGCCGAGCAGTATACGAAGATTAGCCAATGTGTAAGATGTTTCAGAGCTTTTAGGAAATAGAATTCTAATTGTAGAAGCGTCAATTCCTAAGAGTGAATCTCTATTTTTTTTCTCTGGTCTTGTGTTCGTATAAATTGTTGTCCATACTTCGCGGTTGAGAACTTGCACTTCATAGGGAGTCTGGCTCATGAATGCAAATTCTGTTTCAACTCCGGATAATAGTCGTTTACTTCCAAAGTCAATTACCACCCATTCATTTTCATTTCGTTTGTCTGTTACCCAGAGAGTGTTTGAGTTAGAGTCAAATAGATTTTGTCCACAGTTAGATTCTGAGATGCACGAAGAAGTTGTAAATTTAAAAGGAACATTGGCGAGTCTTCCAAAATTGATTTCTCCTTTTTGTTTTGTGATTACATTTACATTACCGCCAAACTCAGGACGTAAGGGTAGATTGCAAAAAGTGAGTAAGAAAAATGCAAGGAATACCACGGATGAACACGGATAAACACGGATGTTGCGGAAAGAAATTTGCCACGGAGGCACAGAGACACGGAGGGTGTTTTTTTTCATAGTTATAAATTGATCTCAGTCACTTCGAAATGCTTTATCGTCCAGACGCACATACTCACTTCGGTCTCTCGAAATGACTATCAACCCAACCCTCTGTGTCTTCGTGCCGGCGCTTGTGCTGAGCTTTGTCGAAGCATGGCAACTATGTTTTACTTCTTACCAGATTTTTGTAAGATTTCCATTGCTTTGGCTTTTAGAATTGGATGCACGGTGAAGTCGTCAGGCGATAGAGGCTTATCCTCTTTAGCCGGTATTTCTTTTAGTTTAAATTTATCCATTCCAATCCAAGTTCCAAGTGCATAGAGCATGCGTTGGAAAATTTCGTCTATCTTTTGTGTATGACCGGCTTTTTTGTAGTATCCGTAGGCTAATATCGGGAGCTTTTTTTCATACATATAATAATCACCGAGACGAATCAGTCCATCTTTGTAATCACATCTTAGGTATAGCTCCCGTGCCTTTGGATAGTCAGCATCATTAAATGCTGCGTTCCCTTCTCTGATTAGTGCTGCCCGTTCTTTTGAATCCATAATATTATCTCACGCATGTGCCAGCGTGCCCCGCGCTGGACTTGGATTTTTGCGCCTAGCGGCGGGCTTGCTGCCGCAGGCTTTCTGCAATTTAATTAAGTCTAGAAATATCATCGGAAAATTATGTCCTTTGATAAATCAAATTTCATTTTGGTAGCTTGAGAATTTTACTTTTAAACAAGCCTACTGTTGAGCCGTAAGTCGAGCGCTCGTCTTTTATGAATGGGTTTAGGTCGATGGTGTTGTTTTCAAATACCAAAATTACAGTTGAGCCCATTTCAAAGCGACCTAGCTCGGAGCCTTTGTCGATCATGATGTTTACATTTTCGTATTGGTATTCTTTCGGAAAACGAATGAGCTTGTTTGTCACAATCTTGGTGTCGTAGGTAACGCGAATTTTACCCACGTTAGAAGCGCCGACTTTTACGACTGCGATTTTCCCATATTCGGTTTGTAGAAATGTAATCAGTCTCTCGTTCTTAGGGAATAATCCACGTATGCCACCAACAGCCGCATCATTCACAGGAAAGAGTTTTCCAGGCGCGTAGTAGTAGCCTAGAATTTTTCCATAAAAGGGAGAATGGATTCGATGGTAGTCCTGTGGAGACAAATAAAAAGTGATAAATTTTCCGTTGTTAAAGAATGGATAATACTTCTCAGAGCCTAATAGCTCTTTGACGCTATAGTCAAATCCTTTTGCTTGAATGAGTGTATCATCACTGATGTCGCCGAAGCTAGTGATACGTGCATCGACAGGGGATACTACTGCGTTTTCCGCCGAGTCGATGATACGTGCTCCTGCTTTGAGGGCGCGGGTGAAGAATTGATTCAAAGAATTGTATTCTTTGATATTTAATTCCGCTTCGCTCACGTTGATTTTATAAGCCTTGGCAAATGCTTTTAGAATTGGAACCATCATAAAGCGTGGAAGTCTCAAGTAAGTAAAAGAGCCAAATAATTTTGAAAGTAAATTTTTCGGAAGTGCAGAAAGAATTAATAAATAAATATCCTTAAAGATTTCATAACGCACTCCACCTTCGATAAGATATTTATTCATCTCAAGGCTTACCATTTTAACAAGCAGAATAAGTGAAATTAAAATTGGTAGCGCGGTAAATAACGCCATCGTATAACCGATATTAAACGCTGATTCTAGAAAAGCATTTCCTTCCCGAATATACAAATAAGAAGAGCCGATGATTGCGGCAAAGAAAACTATTCTGAATAGGTTGGCAAACTTTTCGCCTAATATGTAGTATGCGCTTTGCTCACCTGTGTAGAACCAGCCTATGATACCAGCGATTCCAAATAGGAAAAAGGAAAGATAAAGTAAAATGTAATAAGGATCTTTCCCATGACCAAGAATTCTATGCAGAAATGAAAATTGATCGTCTGGATTCACCGCGTTAAAAGAAAACAAAAGATAAAAAATCAAAGTAGAAATGATAAAGCCTTCAAAGAATGCAGACAGCATTGAGACTAGACCCTGCTTGAATGCGTGGTCTGTTCTAACAGCACCGGATACACCTGCACTTTTTCCAAGACCCATTTCAGTGGATAAGAAGAATGATCCGCTTGATTGTCCCAAGAAAACTAGAACAGAAAGAATTCCGCCTGTGCCGATTGCTTCAAAGTTAAATGCATTATGAAATACAGCTCCGATAAATGTAAAAAAAGGAACTAGGTTTTCGTTAAATATAGCGAAGTAGAGAATAAAAAATAAACTTAATCCAAGCGGAACAATTACCCCCGATACACGTCCAATGCGACGAATACCACCGAGGACAATAAATATAATTATTGCAGTCAGGGCAACTGGAAGTCCCATCCCCTTAGCGTCAAACGCATGTTTGGCGATATAAGACATGCTCAACACAGGAACGATGCCGCCTAACGTTAAAACAGTGAGTATACATCCAATTGAAAAAGCAATCGCAAGCCAACGAGCTTTGAGCGCCTTCTCGATAAAATACATAGGTCCTGCGAGATAACGCCCATTAGGCAGCTTAGTTCTAAACTTAATAGCGAGCGTAGACGAAACCGCACGTAGCGGCATAATGAAAAATGTCGCTACCCAAACCCAGAAGAGTGCGCCTACTCCACCAATCATCATCGCAAATGCAGAGCCAATGATCGCGCCGGGCAATAAAGAAGAAGCAGTTCCGGCAGAAAATCCCTGTGAGTGAACGAGTTGCCCTTTAGAGCCTTTGTGATCCATCGCTCCCGAAAGAATCTTCAGCGCTAAAAATAAAAACCGAATTTGCGGGAGTCTTAACTTGTAACTAATATATAAACCGGCAAATAAGAGTAAGCCGGCATAGGAGGCGATGATTTCGTCTTCGAAAAAAATAAAACTTTCTCTATTCATGGTTCTTCTCGAGTTCTTTTGCTAGATCGACTAATAGCCGTATGCCGTAACCGGTAGGTCCGCTTACTTGTGTGCCGGAAGGTTTTCCTCTCCAAGCAGTTCCAGCGATGTCTATGTGAGCCCATTTTACATCGCCTTCTACGAACTTAGAAAGAAATTGTGCTGCTGATAAAGTTCCACCTGCGCGTCCACCGGTGATATTTCTAACATCTGCAATATCACTCTTTAGTTCTTCGCCGTATTCTTCCCACAAAGGAAGCTCCCAGATTCTATCCTCTGAGCTAATAGAGGCAGCGTCGATTAAATCAAATAAGTCGCGGGAATTCGTCATTACCCCCGCAGCTTCGTGTCCGAGTGCGATGATGACTGCACCGGTTAATGTTGCTAAGTCTACCATGTAGTCTGGCTTAAATTTTTTACAAATGTAAGAAATTACATCTCCTAGAACAAGTCTACCTTCTGCGTCCGTGTTTTGGACTTCAACGGTTACTCCGTTGTAGGCGGTGTAGACATCTCCGGGTTTAAGTGCTGCTGCGTCTGGCATATTTTCAGCAACTCCAATCGCGGCGATTACTTTTGTCTTGATTCCGAGAGAGGCAATGGCTCCTATCGCATGAATGGCAGTAGCCGCTCCGCACATATCGTATTTCATCTCGTGCATTTCGCCGGAGGGTTTAATGCTTATTCCACCCGAGTCAAAGGTAAGACCTTTTCCTATGAGAGCAAGAGTTTTATCGGAGGACTTTGCTCCTTTTGGAGTGTATTCTAAAATAACCATCTTGGCTTTTTTATCAGAGCCCTGGCAAACAGAGAGTATCCCGCCGAATTTTTCTTTTTTAAGTCTGTCTTCATCGAAGACTGTGATTTTTAATTTATTTTCGCGCGCAATTTCATGAGAGCGGGAAACGAATTCTTCCGGAGTAAAGTGATTAGCCGGTAGATGAGCCACATATCTGGATTCGTTTAAGTATTTGCTGACTATTTTAGATTTTTCTAATGCATCTTTTGCTGTTTTTTCTTCTTTGACACTTTCCATTACAAAGCTAATGTCGCCAACTTCGATTTTGCGCTCACGGTATGTTTTGGAAAGTGAGTCTACTCCAAAGGCTGCTATTTCGAGAGAATTTGCTAATTGGTAAACGGTATTAAAAGGAGAAAGAATTTCTGAAAGCTCTTTCGAAATATGGATCTCAAGACCAATGCCGACCCATTTGATAAATGCATCACCGAATTTTAAATAATAAGATGCGAGTTTACGCAGTGTTAGCTTCCCTTCTTCGCCAAGCCCTATATAAATGATTTGATCGTTATGGTCTACATATTGTTGACCTGCATCGGCTTGAAATACTTTAGAGTCAATTTGGGATTTTAGAGATTTCGCTATGTTAGTCGGAATTTTACCTTTGAAAAAATGATGAACTTCATAGACTTTTTTGGATTTATTTTTTCCGGCGTAAAATTTTAATTGTGAAGAAGGGATTTTCATTATTTCAGTTCCTTTATATCTTTAATAATTGTTGCAACATGGTCTTTTACTTTTACGTTATCGTATATCTTTAATATTTTTCCATCTTTGCTAATCAAGAAAGTCGTGCGGACAATACCCATATACTTCCTGCCCATCATTTTCTTTTCTTGCCAGACTCCAAATTTTTCTACAAGGTCTGTATCTGCATCAGAGAGTAGGTCAAAATTAAGATTTTGCTTTTCAATGAATTTTTTATGGCTCTTAAGATCGTCTTTTGAAACGCCTACTACCGAGTAGCCTAGCTTTTTAATTGCATCTAGATTATCCCGAAAGTCGCAAGCTTCTGTTGTGCAGCCGGGCGTATTGTCCTTTGGATAAAAATACAATACAACTCCATTCTTTCCTGATATATCGCCTAACTTTACTTTTTTCCCATCTGCTATGATTGCTGTAAACGCAGGTGCCTTTTTTCCAACTTCTAATTTAGCCATTATTCATCCTTTAAAGAATCCCCCTTTCCCCCTTTAGGAAAGGGGGTTTACTCCAACACCCCCTTTTTCAAAGGGGGATTACTCCAATACCCCCTTTCTTAAAGGGGGACTAAGGGGGATTTACGTACAGAATTAAAATTGTACGCTGAATATCTAGCAATTTTTTGATTTGGTTTGCCTATTGCCAATCGCTTTCAACTTTGACTGGACGAACTAGAATTTCGATAAGATTCCTTTGTGATGGCGATATACTTAGTTTAGTCCTTCCTTTACTGGTTTGTATAGTGGTTAGTTTAGTCAGAAAGTTTTTTTCGCTATAGTTGGGAGTATACAATGGACTACTGCATAAAAAGTGGACACG
>JANMOF010000485.1:0-2160 GCA_031368925.1 Leptospiraceae bacterium | reverse complement strand
GATAATGTTTCGTAAACGTTACCTTCTTCTGGTTGGAATTTCTGAATCGTTGTAAAAATTACTCCACCTGAGGCTACTCTTAATAATTCTTTTAGCTGTTCTCTGTTATCTACTTGCTTTGGTTCTTGCCTTAATAATTGTTTTGCTGAGGTGAAGGTATCGAAGAGTTGATCATCTAAGTCATTTCTATCTGTGATGATTAGAACAGTTGGATTGTCCATTGCTAAGACAATCTTACCTGTATAAAAAACCATTGAAAGAGATTTTCCACTTCCTTGTGTATGCCAAATCACTCCGCCTTTTTTATCCCCGATCTTTTGGGTCAGTGAACTTTTCAATCCATGCGCTTCCGGCGAATGCACAACAAGGGAATCATTTAATCTTTGGGACTTAGTTATAAACCCAGAAGCCCGAAGGGTTGAGTCTACAGCACGATTGACAGCATAATACTGATGATACGCTGCTATTTTTTTTATCGTTTCTAACATCGTAATGCCGGCCTGATCTTCCTTCTTCGAGGTTTCGAATACTATAAAATGGCGGATAAGGTCTAACAAGGTTTCTTTTCCAAGCATTCCTTTGATCAAAATTTCTAATTGTCCAATCAAATGAGAGGCTTCGTGTTTACCATCCGCAGTTTTCCAAGCCATGAATCTACTAAAGGCAGAAGAAATGGAACCAGTCCTAGCCTCTAAACCATCTGAAATAATAAGCAATGCATTATAAGTAAATAACGAAGGAATCATTGCTTTATATGTTTCTAATTGTTTAAACGCAGAACTAATAGTGGCGTTTTGATCTACCGGATTTTTTAATTCAATGACGACTAACGGCAATCCATTTATAAATAAAATAACATCGGGGCGTTTATTGTTGTAGGAATGGGTTTGTCGTGGATCGTAGGGATGGGTTTGAAACCCATCCCTACGGTCAATCACGGTAAATTGATTCAACACAACAAAATCATTATTATCAGGATCATTAAAATCAATTAACCAAACTAAATCTCCTCGACTATTTCCGTCCTTCTGATAATTTACTTTTATTCCTTCTGTTAGCATTCGATGAAAGGTTTCATTATTAGAAATGAGTTCAGAAGAACTGAGTCGCTGAATTTGTTTTAACGCATCGTCCAATGCGTCACTCGGAATCGTTGGATTGATTCTATCCATTGCCTTCTTCACTCGTTCTAAGAGTAATACATCTTCGAAGGATTGTCTCTCCGGCAAATCACTATCAGGCGCAATGGTCGGACCATAAATATATTCATAACCTTGTTTCTCTAAGAGTTCGATTGTGAATTTTTCAATTGCGGATTCAGTGATTTTATTCATTCTTTGTCTTCCCCCATTATCCGCTTTATTTCTTTGTCGAAGTCAGAAATATAGGTTTCGTCTTGGGTGATTCTGTAGGTTTCAAATTCTTTTTCGGCTTTTAATTTGGCTTCCAACATAGAAACTTTTCCTTTATCTGAAAGGATTTTATAATTGGAAAGTTCTAGGAAACTATGTAAAAATTTTACCAATTCTTCCATTGTTGTGGCTATTTGCCTTTTGGCTCTATTCTCTGCTAAGTCAAGATAGGCAGAAATAATTCTATTCAATTCTTCAATATGTGCTTTGTTTAAATAATTCTTTGCAATGGAAACATCCGATTTAAGAATCTTTCCATCGGGTGCTTGTTTCCAGTTTGTAAGTCCCATGTAAATTTTGGTAGCATCAGCAGAATCATAAATAATTTCAGCAGCAGTTTTTCCGGTTATCGCCCAGTGTAATTTGCTTTGAACCATTGAGAAAAAATCTTTCGTAACAGGAGAATTCTTATCGTAATCCGCAGAGAGAGCATAGATGTCTGTAATCTTCTGATAAAACCTTCGTTCACTCGCACGAATCTCGCGGATACGTTCCAATAGCTCATCGAAGTAATCTTTCCCAAAATGCTTCCCCTGCTTTAGACGCTCATCATCCATCACAAAACCTTTGATGATAAATTCTTTGAGTGTCTTTGTTGCCCAGATTCTAAATTGAGTTGCCTGATAGGAATTGACTCGATAACCAACGGCGATGATGGCATCGAGGTTGTAGAAATCCAAATCTCTAGAAACCTTTCTCTTTCCTTCCTGTTGAACTGCTCGAACTTTTCGAGTAGTTGCCTCTTCAT
>JANMOF010000464.1:0-3211 GCA_031368925.1 Leptospiraceae bacterium | reverse complement strand
AGATGTAGAGGAATTACTAAAAGAGAATCCTGGAGATGCTACCCTTGCGCTTTACCAGGCTGAAATCTGGCTTGATAAAGGAGAAAGACTTTATCAAAAGAGAAAATACAAATCTGCTTTTATAGAATTTGAAAAGGTATATAAAGTATGGAGTAACCATGCTTTTGTGCGTCAGAGATACAATGAACTAAAAGATAAATCACCTTTAATGGATTACCAGGAAGAAAAATCAAAACCAATTTCTTTAGTTCCAATTGGATTACAAGGAACAGGCAATCCACAAGTAGCTACAAACGATAATTCAGAAACAACAGGCAATGTAAATACAGATAGTTCAAAACCGAATCCTGATGAAGAATTAACATGGAAAAGTCTTGCTCCTAAAGATCAAATTTTGTATAAGCATATTATTCGTTTAGAAAATTTATTGGTTATTACGGTTTTTATATTAGGGATAATAAATTTTAGCCTTTTATATACAATTTCAAAAAAGAAGTGAAGAGGAGAAACAATGAATTTAATAAATAGCTCAGAGCGTAGAACGAGAGTAAAAAAACCGACTTCACTAATTGTAATCAGTTTACTTTTAATTCTTTCACCGATATATAACTATTATCTACAACTTTTTATCCGAAACCTGCCTGTGAACTGGATAAACATTTCTTCAATTCGCTTTACTACTCTTGAAATTGCCTTTTTAACACTACCTGTTATCTGTGGAATCGGGTTGTATTTAATTAAAAAATGGGCATGGTATTTGTTCATTCTCTATTCAATGGTTTTGATTTTCTTCAATATCTATGCTACAATTGTAAATCCAGTTAAGTTTAATTTTTATTCCCTCTTTGAATCCACGATGATTTTTTTAGGAGCTGTATACTTTTTGAAGAAAGATATTTCAGCACCTTATTTAAAAATGTATCCAAGAGGTTGGAGAGGAGAAAAAAGAAAGCCAATTCAAATTCAAGTATGTATTAATGGAGTAGACCGGCTAACAAAGGATATTTCCGAAGCAGGGTTTTACGTTGACTGGAATGATGTTTCATTTGAAATCAACCAGGAAGTCGCGGTAGAAATTGAAACAGAAAGAGATAAACGGCTATTTGTCACTGGAGTTGTAAGAAAAGACATGAATGGAGCAGGGTTTGCCTTTCGAGGATTAAGTGATAATGATAGTAAGTGGATATTGGATGCAATAGCATTAAATTAAAAGAAAGCTGAATTCTAGCACTTAAAGTTTTTTAATAAAAAAATAAAATATAGAAGGGAAGAAAAATGGACAAAATAAAGTTAATTGCATTAGCAAGCTTAGTATTACTCTTGTTTGGATGTTCTGGAGGAGGCAATAGTAAAAAGAAAGAATGCGGGCAAAGTTGTACATTAAGTTCTGCATTACTTTTTAGTAGTTTAGAATCCAGCCAAAAGAGTTCATGCGAAGCAAACCGAAATATAACAGGGGAGAGTGTTTATGGAGTCTGTATTAGTAATGCAACAAATACGGCAACACGGAATTCTGTCACTTACAGAACCGATTGTCAAAAGAAATGCGATAAGAAATAATTTTCTTATGAAAATCCCGATTAGTCTATCGGGATTTTTGAATACTATTTATTTGCTTCAAATTACTTCTTCCATTTATCTTTCAATATTTTACTCGGATTCACAAACTTGTTCAAATAAAATCTTTCGGTAGTTTGTATATTCTCATGTCCTAAAGCAATTTGAGCTGTGCCTACTCCCTGTTCGTCTGTCAAGGCTTGTCCGACAGTATGCCGGAATGCGTGCGGATGACCGGACTTACCGTGTAATGTTTTTAATCCCCACACTTCGACGATACTCTGTAACGCCCTTGTAGTCATAGGATGACGTTCTGGATTTGCATTAGTCGGTATAGTTAAGAAAAAATAATCGTGTTTAATTGCGCATAATCTATGATAGTCTTTGACAAACCTGATTACCTGGTCTGAAAGACCTATGAATTTAACTTTACCGCCCTTGGCGAGATATTTCAAAACAAAATCACCCTGGGGAGTTTTTTCTACATCGGAAAATTTAGCTTCGACTACTGCCGCAGCTCTAAGCCCTGTCGCTAAAAAAAATTCCAGGATCGCTCTATCTCGAAGATCCTTTTCATTGCGCAAAATACCGTGTAACTTCTTACGAAACGCAAGAACTGCACTATCTGAAAATCCTTTCCCGAGAGCCTGGCTTAAATTACTTTCTGTCTTACGGCTTTTACTCTTACCCGTGTATTCTGATACTTTTTTCTTCTGCCACACCACATATATATTATCGACAACCAAACGCAGATTCTTTCGTATTTCATTACTATTTTCAACTTCCGAGTTGGATACAGAATTCGGAAGTCGGAGGGAAATTTTCAAATCCTAAATACTTACAGGCAAATTCAACTATTGTATATTAACTATAAATTCTCCGCTTTTAGCTACGCATTGGTTATCCTTAATAATAAAACATTCAATCCAATGACTTCCATGGTATCTTGTAGCTTCCATTCGGATAAGATTTCCACCGTCATTCTCGCTAGAATAAAATCCCCCACGTAATTCATGTAAAGGCAAATTACCAGTGTTTACAACTTGCCATTGAACATCATACGGCTTTGAAACATTTGTTTTACATTTAAATTTTAATTCGAGATTAGGAGAAAGATGCGTGCTATCACTAGAAAATACTGACCAGTGATTTTTTATTTTCACCTCACCGGAAATTGAAACTGAATTCGATAAATTCATATTCCATTTTGGTTTCTCTTTATGAGGGACATCAAATTTTAATAAGGATTTCGACGACGAAACAATATTACTTTCACCATATTTCTGTAATGCCTTACGAACAGTTTGCTCTCCCAGTCTTGGTTTAATAGATTCTGCAAATTGGTAAATATTTGATTTTTGAACTGCTTGTGTAAAATCAGATTCAATTTGTTCTATCCATAAATAGAAATTCTTTTTTTTATTAGGATTTTCGTTAAGTCTATCTGCAAAATTTTCTAACGGATTCACTGGATTAGGTATTCGAACTCGTCCATCAATTTCTATTTGAATATTCTTTTTCATATTCAATATTATATCTATTAATGCTTCGGCAATATCGTTCTGATTATTATATGCTTGAGCTGCAAGCGTGGTAATGATAATTGAAGCTGGTTTATCATCTGTCTCTTTAGAGAACATTATATCTCTATGAC
>JANMOF010000437.1:0-6962 GCA_031368925.1 Leptospiraceae bacterium | reverse complement strand
GTAAACGCATTCTTCTCTTTAGTATACAATTTTTTTTTGAGTCACTATTTAAAAATCCAAGCAGCGAACAAACGATAGAAATATTCTTCTTCATCCTATTTCTATCGTACGTTTAAATCCTTAACTTAATGACATTGGGCGCTTGTGGTGAGTAGCAACATCCGAGCTTGCGTATCGAACCATGGCAAATTACTCTTCACTTGACAACGAAGCAATTTTTAATTTTACAGTAATACTATGCAAGAAGAAAAATCACAAAAACTCTGGGGCGGGAGATTTGAAACAAAAGCCGCTTCTATCATGGAACGAATCGGTGAGTCTGTTAGCTTTGACAAACGACTTTATAAACAAGACATCGTGGGAAGCATTGCACACGCGAAGAATTTATTAAAAATAGGAATTCTTACCAAAGAAGAATTTGATAGCATTGTCACGGGACTCATGCAAATCAAAACAGAAATTGAACTTGGACAATTTACATACACGACAGAGTTAGAAGATATTCATATGCATATAGAGCATCGCCTAACGCATCTAATCGGGCAAGCGGGAAAGAAATTACACACGGGGCGTTCTAGAAACGATCAAGTCGCGCAGGATGTAAGACTATTTATCCGCGACGAGACAAATGAAATCCTAGAATCCATTTTACGCCTACTCGACGTTATCCTTAAGAAAGCCAGTGACAACCAGGAGCTTGTAATGCCCGGCTATACTCACTTGCAGGTAGCACAACCAATTCGCACATCCCATTACCTACTCGCTTACTTCTGGGCGTTCGAAAGAAATTTTAAACAATTACAACATACACTAGAAGTAAATGATATTTTAGTGTTAGGGTCTGGCGCACTCGCAGGTGTAAATTATAATACAGATAGAGACTTAATGCTAGAAGAATTGGGCTTACGCGCGTTAAGCGACAATTCGATTGACGCTGTTTCCCAGAGAGACCATATCTTAAATTTTTTATTTGCAGCTTCGCTCATCCTAGTTCATGCGTCTAGACTCTGCGAAGAAATTATCATTTACTCCTCTGTCGAATTTGGCTTTATTTCTTTGCCGGATTCTCTTACGACGGGTTCTTCCATTATGCCCCAGAAAAAAAATCCAGACATCGCGGAGCTAATACGGGGTAAATCCGCCCGCGTGATTGCAAATCTGAACCATATGCTGATTCTATTAAAAGGCTTACCACTTGCCTACAATCGTGATTTACAGGAAGATAAGATTTCTCTTTTTGATTCTGTTGACCAGGTTAAAATTTCTATCGAGGGGATAACGGAGATGATTCGCGAAATGAAATTTCACCCGGAGAAAATGCAAAACTCGCTACACCGAGGCTTTGCAACAGCGACAGACCTAGCGGACTATTTAGTGAATGATAAAAAAATTCCCTTTAGAGAAGCGCATGAGCATGTAGGGAAGTTAGTTTCTCTTTGCGTTCAAAGAAATCGAACCCTGGTAGATATTGAAGAATCAGACCGTGCTTCTATATCAGAGCACTTTGTGGGAGATAGTTATTTTGCAGCTATTTCTCTTCCTAATTCCACTGAAAAAAAGAATGTCTACGGCGGAACAGCATCTGTGAGACAAAAAGAGCAATTGAAAAAGGCAGAAAATTCGCTTGCTAACTTACGCCAAAGTTTACAGGCTGAAAAATAACCAACGAATACTTCGAGGTATACATGAATTTTTTTAAATTAATAGTTTTATTTTCCATCTCCACCCAAATCGTTTTTTGCAAAGACAAATCTTTCCAAAAAGAATCTTACAAGCCTGCCGAATACACAAAAGTAAACGTAGTAGTTCGCAAAGCAGACACAACTGCTGTTCCACTGCCAGATAAAAAAACAATCTTTGCCGTGATGGATACAAATAAAGGAAACCTGGTTTTAGAACTCTACCATGACAACGCTCCCCTCACAGTTCAGAATTTTATAGACTTAGCCCAGGGCGAAAAAGAATTTTTGAAACAAGGCGAGAAAATTAAAAAGCCTTTCTACAATGGGCTTACCTTTCACAGAGTCATTGCTGGGTTCATGGTGCAAGGTGGTTGCCCTAATGGAGACGGAACAGGCGGACCGGGTTATACGTTTGACGATGAGATTAACGCAAAGTCACTCGGACTAGACAAAGTAAAAGTAAAAGACGCTCCAAGCTATGGCAGACTCTTACAGAAAGCTGTAATCGTAGGAATGGGAATTAAAAGCCAACAAGAATTAGAAGGTCGAATCACAGAGGCAGAAGAAAATCTGAAAGCTGCAAGTGAAATGAGCGTCTTAGAGGTATTAGCCCGTAACGGGTACAAATACAACGAAGTGCTCACCAGTAAGAAAGCAATCAAAGGCGCACTCGCAATGGCAAATTCAGGTCCAAATACCAATGGCTCCCAGTTTTTCATTAACCAGGTTGATACTCCTCATCTTGACGGATTACACACAGTATTCGGTCAGCTCGTAAATGGCGACACAGTGATAAATCAAATCATTGCAGACGGAAATTCCAAAACAGTTATCAATAAAATTGCAATCATTGACAAAAGAGAAGGTAGCACCAAATGACCGAAGTGCAAAATAAAGAAGAAGCATACATAGAGGCAATGACACTCATTGCAACACTCAGTCAGAATGATTCAGTCAGTGCAGTCCTCGATAAGATTTCTAAAATTCCCGAAGACTTAACTCATAAAGATGCAATCCTAGTAGAGCTAGACAAAAATCGGATTTTTCCAGAATCATTTATGAAAATTCTTACCTTCCTAATTTTCATTTTGAGTGAAAGATCTGAGATCAATCGGCTTTACGAAGAGTCGATGGAGCGCTACGAAACTATCAATAAGCTGACAGCAAAGGGAAGACCAACTGAGGATGAGGCTAAGATTAAGAAAACTCTGACTGACTTTATTCTAAAAATTGAATCCTTCTATGAGACTCACGATAAAGCGGGTGACGCTGCGATCAAAGAACTCAATCGCCATATGACTGAATTAAACATCAAACACAATATCGACAGGGAGATTCTTCACTATAAAATTTCTCCCAGGTCTTTTCAGCAAATTCAACCTCATTTGATTTCACTTCTGGATGTTTACTTCAATTACAAAAAGAATAAAGGGATATTAAAAAGACTTATAAAGATTTCGAATTATATTATTGAAGATGCTGTAAAAAAAGCCTAGTTTGACGGATTTTTTAGTTAGATTCGTGGAATTTAGCCGATTCTTAAACTGTATGCTAAAGCTAGCCCTAACTTTTTTTCTATGTCTAATTCCAATCTATTCCTATCCAGATATGGATGTGCGTGGAAATTTTACAGAAAATTTCTTTGGTCTTCAGGGAAGAGTCAACCTCAAACTGAGTTCCATGAGCTACAAACAAAAAGAGCCGATTTATCTAGATTTTACGATTAAAAATTACGGAAATGAAGTAATTCGCATTTTCCCCACAACAGAAAATCTAGAGACTTACCAATTTGTAATCACCGATGAAAACGATGACGTTTTGCAGGCACGAGAAAACTTAAAAGCAGAAATTATAAAAAGTTCTAAGATAAAAGTAAATAACCTGGTCGGTGATAAGGTTAAAGAAATCATCATTCATAAAAATGAATCTTTTACTAAGCGTTTCAACCTTGACGACTACTATGAATTTACCCCCGGAAAGAAATACTATGTAACTGGATATTTCTATCCGAACTTTACAGAAGATAAAAACACATTTGCGAAAAGTGAAAACCAAACGATTTTCCAAGTAGAAAAGAAAAAAGAAGAGCGTCTTTATAAACGCCACCATGACAGTGAACTGGCAAGTGATGGACTCGCACCGGAAGAAACAGTTTATTTATTCCTGGGTGCTGAGCTTAAAAAAAATTGGAATCATTATTTCAAATACATATACTTTCCCGAATTCATTTTAGGTTATACAAAATTTGCAAATGAATATACTTCTGCAGAACCGGGTTACAAAGAAATCGTAGTAGATGAATTTAAAAAATATTTAACAGAAAGAAGATCGGGAAGCCTGACGTATTATAAAATTACTTCCTCAGAAGAAATAAACCCTTCGATGTCTCGAGTCTACGTTCATGTAGAAAGAGAATTAAACCGTATTCCTTCCAAGTTCGAATATCAATACACTCTTAAAAAAACAGATGACACCATGAAAGGATTCTGGAAAATTTCCGGTGTTGTAGTAAAGGTAAAAAAATGACAGAAATACTTTCACAAGACGAGATAGACGCGCTATTAAATGCAATTTCCAGTGGCGAAGTAAATGAAGAAGAATACTCCGCTGTAGGTGAACAAAAGAAAGTCAAAATTTATGACTTCAAACGCCCTGATAAATTTTCGAAAGACCAGATTAGAACTCTACAAATGATGCACGAGACTTTCGCGCGTCTGGCTACTACCGGATTATCCGCTCAGCTTCGTGCGTTAGTCGGTGTACACGTTGCCTCTGTGGATCAGTTGACCTACGAAGAATTCATTCGTTCGATTCCTAACCCTACTACACTTGCGGTAATCAATATGGATCCACTAAAAGGTTCCGCTATTTTAGAAATGGATCCGTCAATTTCGTTTACCATCATCGACCGTCTATTCGGAGGAAAAGGAGAATCTGCCAAGATCAACCGTGAACTCTCCGATATAGAGATGTCTGTAATGGAAGGGATTATCGTTCGTATCCTCGGTAACCTTCGTGAGGCATGGTCTACTGTAATTGATTTACGTCCCCGTCTTGGTAACATCGAGACTAATCCACAGTTTGCGCAGGTAGTTCCTCCAAACGACATGGTGGTATTAATCACACTCGAAACTAAAGTCGGTGACGTGGAAGGTATGACTAACCTTTGTATTCCTTACATCACTATTGAACCAATCATCAACAAACTCTCCGCACAATACTGGTATTCCTCTATTCGCCGCGGGGAAACCGACGAAAACAAATCCGTCATCCAAGAACGTCTCGACGGGGTTACTATCCCGTTAATCACAGAAGTTGGTTCCGTTGACATCACCATGATGGAACTCATGAACCTCCAAATGGGCGACGTCATCAAACTCGAAAATACTCCTACCAAAGCTGACATGATTATCAAAGTCGGTGAACGTAATAAATTCAAATGCATCCCCGGTCGTGTGGGTAATCGACTTGCTGTTCAGATTGGAGAAATTATCGAAGAGATTCCTGATGAGTTGTTGGGGTCTACGAGATCGGAGCAGGAATACTAATCCCCCGTTCCCCCTTTGCAAAAGGGGGTTTACGAGTAGTTAGCCTCTTAGTATTTGGGGCACTTCGATACGATTGCCGTCTATTTCGTTGAGCTATTGTCTTTCATGAAAAGTCGGCAATCACTCAGTGACCGGACTTTTTAGATTTATCTTTAACAACAAAGTTTACTGAGAATAAAAAAGATTTAGTTGTGGGTAATTGGTGTCATTCCCGAAATTTTCTGTCGGGAATCTCTAGAACGATAAAGTGTAATTTGCCGTTGTTTGAAAAAATTGGTCACTGAGCGGTGTGGTGAGCAGCAGCTTCAGAGCTTGCGTGTCGAACCATGATTTTCACTTCCATTGCTTTAAGAAAAACTTAAAAATATAGAGTCATTCATTTGCTACCAAGTGGTGAAAATTGTATGGATTCGGCAGGCTCACCACAAGTCGAATGTGACGCTAGTTGTTTGAGCGGATAATTCTGTTTAGTTGATTTTAGAAATAATTCCTTTCGATAAATTCAAATTCTCGTTGATTTAAAAATTTCAAACGACAAATCTAGTTAAAGCATATCGAAGATAGGTAAATTATCGTATGGAAGAAATAATAAAAGTGGACTACTATAAAAAAGCGATTGAACTTTGGAAAAACAAAGAATACAACGAATCACTTTTTCTCTTAGAAAATTTATTCAAAGAAAACAAAGACAAAGCAATTAAAGTCATTCTTAAGGAAAAAATTTATACAGGAAAAGATTCAAATTTCTTTTGGAGATCGACAGTAATAGAAAATCATTTTTTATCTTTCTTCGAAGACTACCATTCAGGCTATTACTTACTAAAAGATTATTTCAAACAAGAAGAAATAAATCTCTCAGTTTTAGAATTACTTATATTAAATAAGAAAGAACTTTTACTAGAAATAATCAAAAATGTCAAACTTGAGAAAAACTCTCAACACTTCATCGCGATAAAGGAAGTCGCAACTAAATTAAAAGCGGATAATATCATTAAGACTTTGAATGAAATGAGCCTCCTAGAAGAAATTCATACTGCATTAGAATCTGAAATTTACACCAAATACGATTCTTTCTTTAAGGAAATTTCTTTTGAATACTTAATAATGTTAATAGGAATCTATTTAGAAAATCAAAGACTTTTAACCAGACAAGTAAGTGAGAATAATGATACCTTACTTGCTGAATCAGTTTATACAAAATTAGTTTCCAAAATTTTCGAGAGATATAGATGCGTAAATCGTGACAAGATTAAAAGCTATAAAAATATCAGTCCAGAAGAAATGCACGCGACATACTTACTGTGCATATTAGAATTAAAAAAAGATTCAACATTTATTACCCAAATCTTACAAGATTTTGCAAGGCTTAATAATTTTGAGAAAGCTTTAAACTTTTACTATTTCTATAATTGGGAAATTGATTTTTCAAAAAATCCTCCAGAGCTAAAGCCTATTAGCCCACCAGAGCATAGAACATGGATCAAAAATGGATTTAAGTATTTTTATAAACATAGATATAAAATGAATTTTGCAATGATCCATCCAGATATGGATGGAAAAGCTGCTTCTCTTGACGACGACAATTTTGAAGCTTTCACAGATTCACTTCGGTACAGAATTTCTTATGATCTTTCAAAACTTCCACAAGAAATTTCCTTTAAAGACGAAGAGACATTTACTGCGGAAGAATATTTATACTGTATGGAGTTTTTAGCAATGTATACAAAGAATC
>JANMOF010000414.1:0-10409 GCA_031368925.1 Leptospiraceae bacterium | reverse complement strand
GGTAAGAGTAAATCATTTTTTATTTTCGAATTCTTTTTCTAAGTGTCGTAATAAGCTATACAAATCAAATTTTTCAATGCTTTCACCAAAGTTGAGTAATTTAGATTTTGCCACTTCTATTTTAGCTTTCATCTCGTCCGGAGTTTTTATTTCTTTGAATTCTTTTCTAAGTTCTTCTAAATCATTATTTGATAAATCTGAAATTGATATTTTTCTACCAAAGATTTCCTGTAAGATTAAAGTAACAGATGCACCATAGGTTTCAATTTTAGGATTAATATATGTTACCTCACTATTTTTTTTATCAAATTTATAAACATCCTCCGATTGACTGTCGCTAATTACAAAAGGTGAATGTGTTGTAATAATTATTTCTTGTTTTCTTATTGCTTCTGGTTTACCCTTTGAATCGAAAGTGTATGCTGTTACATGATTTAACATTTCGATCATTTTTGCCCTCCATTTAGGATTGAAATGTGTATCTGGTTCATCCATCAAAAATAGACATCCATCTTGTTCCATCATCATAACAGAACCGATAACTTCATTGAATTGATGTTCTCCATCGGATAAGCCTTTGTAATAAATCTGTTTTGCTGGTTTGCCCTCTTCTATAATTTTATTCAGAACAATTTTCTCAATTCTAAAAATTAATCGTGAAGGGTCAGGTTTTGGTAGTTCATCTGTAAAATTAAATGTTTTATGCGCTCTTAAAATATGACTCCTTGTATCAGGCGCAACTAAATGGAGATTAAGATTTTCTAAAGCGTAGAATGCTTGAAAAAGTTCAAAAGGAGTATTGAAATGAAATCGAAAAGCATCGTGCATTGCTTCATTTACAGTGTAATCTAAAATCAAAAAATCTTCCTTTCCTTTTGCTCTGTGAATCCAAGTTGAGGCACACTGTTTTAATTTTATAATTGTATTATTGTCTTTTTCATTCAACTTGATTTTATTTTTCTTGTAATCTACATAGTTAATAGTAATTCGAAAAGAGTGAAGATCTTCAACTTTAAAAATTTCTTTTAGATATTTTAGCTTTTCGGGAGTAGCTAAAAGCATGTTAGAAATAAAAATCGAAAAGTTAGAACTATTATCAAGAAAAAATAATCTTTCATTCTCTGTATTTAGCTCTTCTTTTGACAAATTGATCTTAGCCGCTTCCTTGAAGTAATGATAACGACTTTTGAAAAATGGATTACTTAATAATTCATTCTGTCCAGATGTATATGCAATGATTTTTGTTGGTAAAAAATCAATAGTTCTAAATTTTATTGACTTCGCATAGTATACACCATCTTGCGCCAGTATATAAAACTCAGGCTTATTATCTATTTGTTTTTCTTTCTGTATTTCCTTTTCAATCTCTATTGGATTTTTTATTTGTATTGGATTTGCTATCTGTATTGGCTTTACTATCCGTATATGAACAAAATTATCTTTTATAAATTGAGATGAAAATTTTTCCAATTCAGTTACTCTTATTTTTTGTATATCTTGATCTTTCTGATTTTCAAAATTGGGTAATGAAGAATTGCTTTTTATGTATGCTTCTTCAGATATTTTAAAATCATCTTCAAATAAATCTTTGATATCCGCTTTTGTTTTAGGTAGTAGATACTCGATCTCAAATCCGAAATCCTGTTCTTTTTTTTGAGTTGAAGTTGCTGATTTTAAATGATAGACTTCCAAATAATAAAAAATCTCTGCAAGTAGTTCTAAGAAGTTGGATTTACCACTTCCATTTAATCCCGCAAATACTTTTGTAGATAAACGATCTTTACGATGAGTAATATTAAATTCATAAAGTTTATTACTGCTCAGACTTCGAAAATCTTTTCCTAATATTTTTACACTAACTAATTTCATTCTACTATTTGGAAATAAATTCCTGACCTTTCCTTTGGTGACCGATGTTTTATTATTTTGAAATCGCTTTCAGTTACTTTTAATTGAATATTTTCTTTTTCTGCATTGTAAAATACTTGTTCTAATTTAATAAACGGATTATCTTTATTAACCGCTGAAGATATTAGCGATTTTAAATCCTCTGATTCGTTTAACTGTGGATTCTTTTTTAATTCCTCTGAGGAATAATATTCTGCGTTTATTCCATGCTCAGTCAGTAAAAATCGAAGAAGCATTTCCGTGTTAAAATGAAATCCTTTATATTTTTTTTTAATCCAATTTCCTAATTGTTGTTTCGAAACATTGCCCCAAGTAGTTTTGGTAAATTCTTTTTTAATCTCAGTTTTTTTTTCATCGAACGTCTTATTGGATTTTATAATATTTTCTTTCCTGGTTATAACTTGGAGATTCGAAACATCTGGACTACCTCCGTGAGACTGTGGAATGATATGATCAATTACCAATTCACTTAAATCTAATTCTCCTTTAAAAGCTCTTTGGCTGAGAGAGGCATAAAGAGTTTCCATTTCAAGCAAGCTATTCTTAAATTGTTTTTTTAATATTTCTGATCTCTCTACAATTTGAGAAAATTGATTTTGCAATTCTACCGGCGGTTTAATCATTAATATTTTTTCGAATTCTCCTTTAGTTAGTATTTTTTTCATACCTTTTGTAGAATGATTTTGAATGTAAGGTTTAGTAGTTTTGAAAAGCCAGTATAAAAATAATGGATTTATTTCATTATTGGGTTGTATGGCATTGATTTGCTGGTTAAAACAAATTGTTCTATCAGTTAAACATGCTCTGCCTACAGACTCTATGCTTCCGGCAATACATGCAACCAATAAAGCTCCCTTTTTTACAGGTCTTGATTTCAACATTCCTTTTTCAGATAGAAATTCATTCGCTCTAGTCACAAAAAGGTTATCACTTACAATGTTATCAGTTTTTATCCATTCAATATAATTATCAGAATAATTGTCCAAATCACTTCGAGAAGGTGTATTCCCAGTAATGATATCCCCGAATTTTTTTAGCGGAACTTTATTCCATTTTTTCTCATTTTTTATAGGATCTCCAAACATTTCAAAAAAGATACTTCTCAAAAATTCTTCCAGTAGGTTGATACTTTCTTTGCGTTCTTTGATTAACACTTCTACTTTGCTTAATACAGTAGCAATTTTTATTTGAGTTTCAATTGAGTCTGGAAGAAATATGACTAAATTGACAAGATCTGAAATGTTCATACTTGCTTGATTCACTGATTTCTTTGTTATTTTTTTTAAGGCATTTATGAAAATAGGCGATTTAAAAAAATAAAATGCATACTTTGGATATAGAATTGCTTTATTTGCTTTTAAGCAAAGAAGATTCATTCCATGTATTATTTTTTCATTTCTTTGCTCAAAAATTGCAACCTTACCTAGATGAGAAATACTGTTAATGTGAGACATTAGGATATCTCCATCTTGCAAATAATAATCTTGAAAGGAATCATCTTCAATTCCTGCATAACCCAATCTTTCTAAATCAAGCGTATAATTTACTATACTCTCAATTCTTGTAACTGGGAGACCACCTGATAATCTATCTTGTTTTATATTTGCTCCATTTCTAATGGTATGAAAAACTTCTTTAATTTTTAGCTGTTTCATCGAATAACTACTTTTAATTCATTTATTCCCAGTGCAATGTTGTCTTCTATATCTGAAAGCTTTTTTAAAATATCTTTCGGCTCATTATACTTAATCTCATCATAGATTTCAGTTTTATATTTGCTTAAACTTAAATCAAAATCGTTTTCTTCAATTTCCTTTTTAGGGACAAAGAAATGTTGTTTTGTTCTATCATTACCTTTTTTCGCGTTTCGATTTCTATAAGTTTCAATTATAATATGTAAATCACCGTAATCACGATTACCATCGGTTTTAAACAGCGGACTGCGTTTATCATCCAAACTCCATCCATCACTTTTCATATCATAAAACCAAACATCATTGGTTTCTCCACCTTTGGTAAAAATTAGAATAGCTGTGGCAACACCTGCGTAAGGTTTAAATACTCCACTCGGCATACTGATTACCGCTTTCAGTTCACATTTCTCAATGATGATTTTTCGGATTTCCTTAAACGCTTTACCACTTCCAAACAACACTCCTTGTGGCACTACAACACCAGCCGTGCCACCCATTCGTAACATTTTATAAATGCGTTCAACGAATAATAATTCTGATTTTGTAGTGGAGACTGTAAAGGTCTCATTTAAGTCTCCAGTATCAATACTTCCTGTAAATGGAGGGTTTGCCATTACAATGTCATACATATTATCCTCATTGTAATTTTTACTCAGAGTGTCTTTGTAATCAATTTTTGGCTGTGTGATTCCATGCATCATTAAATTCATTAAACCGATTCTGATCATAGTCGGATCAATATCGAAACCGAAAAAAGTTTCTTCATTCAGTATTTTTTTAGCATTCTCATCCACCAATTTATCAGCTAAGGTTCCTCTGATAAAACCGTTATCGTCTTTTTGTTTATATGTATCGCTTGTGAATTGAGTGAGCATATACTTGTAAGCCCCTAATAAAAAACCTGCTGTACCACTTGCCGGATCAGCAATTCTATTGCCGAGTTGAGGTGCAACCAACTCAACAATCAGTTCAATTAGATGTGTTGGTGTTCTGAACTGCCCATTCTTACCTGCTTGTCTCAGTGATTCGAGTAAATACTCATAAAAATCTCCTTGAGCATCTATGAAACGATTCTCTTTTTCTAGTTCAGAATAAATTTCATCAATAGTTTTAGTGGCTTCTGTAAGCATTCGTCCACTTGGAATTAAGAATGCTGCGTTTGCCATATGCTTTGTAAAAAAAGAATTAATAGAATCTAATTGTTTTATGAATGGAAAAACTTTGCTTTGAACATGCAAAAGCATTTCATCACTTGGCATTCGTGTGAAATAAGTCCAGCGCAAGGTTTCTTTGTCTACTCCGTTCTTGTCGTCTCTGTCATCCGCACCTGGAGGAAAATAAATGCCTGAAAATAAGGAAGTATATTTCTCATTAAGGAAATCTGCATTACTGACTTTGCGTTTATCTGTTTCATCTAATTGCTTCATAAAAAGAAGATATGTAATTTGTTCAATTGCATTGAGTGGATTACTAATGCCTCCGCTCCAGAATTTATCCCAAAGGGATGCAACTTTATTCTTTAGTGATTGTGTTAACATATTTTAATAACCTTTCTTAATTTCGTATTTTTTCTCTACCCAAGAGGATAACAATTATTTATCTGAGTTCGTAAGTGTATTAACTTCTTTATTTTCATTACGCAGCTAACTTTTGGATAAAGGAAATAATTTCTTCAATTTCATTATTTGAAAATACACCGCGAATACCGTCTGGATGAATTCTTGTAAAAGGAGCGTTTATCATATCTCTTTTTTCTATATCACCTTTTTCAATCAAAAATGTTTGGAGCAAATTTAAAAAATCTAATTGTCTACTGTCTAGATAACTATGCTCCGAAATAAATTTTTCAAAAGATTTAGATACTGATTCAGGAAACGATTCAAGGTATTCTATTCTTAGAATATGCTTTATAAACTGGAGAAGCTCTGCTTTTCGGTGATTATATACTTTACGAAGCAAAGTAACTGTTATATGTGGATGATCGTTGCTTAACGCTTCCGTTAATTGAGCTGCTTCCAATTGGTTAAGTGGTTGTCCTTGTTTTAGTTTCTGTAATAAAGGGTTGGACGCAACCAAGGCGTTTATTTTTTCTTCTACTAATTCTTTGTATCGGGTTGTGCTTACTGATTCATGATGCGGTCCAAACTCAACTTTTTCTTTACTATAAAGCATATCCTGTAAATTAAATTTAGCAGATTGTAAAGGAACAATTGAGTTACGAAAATTCATTAGAGGTGAAAGTTTTTCGATTAGTGTATCGAACCTTTCTTCCGTAATGTTTGACCAATATGGTTTACTTTGTGCTTGTCGAATTAGTTCTTCCTCTCTCGCAACAATGTTTACGCTCAAAGGTAGCTCGCTTATTTCTTCAATGATGCTTTCTCGTAGAGTTTCAAATTTGGCTGTTTCATTTGATAAGTGAGCCAGAGAAACTTCTACAATATCTTTCTCGAACCGCATAGCCTTGAAGTCAACATTTGAAATTGTTCTGAATAATGGCTTTACTATATTTCTTAGGAATTCAATTTTCTCATTATTTATTTCGGTAAAAAATTTTGTATCTTTCAATCTATCCAAATCATGTAGTGCATCTAAAATCACAATAGAATTTTTGGGGAGCATGTCTATTTGTAATTTCAATTTAGAAATTTCTTTATCTAAAATTTCTTTTTCATTTTTCTGAAATGCTTTTTCAATCTTTGCTACGCGTAAATCAAATAAGCGAACAGGGAGCGGAATCTGAGATTTTAATTGTCTACCATTTGGATTAAGTTTGAAATAATCGAAGTTATCCCAACAATCTAAAATAAGGAATGAATCTTTTTGGTTACACCAAGGTTTTATTTTGAATGGTTCTAATAGACGAGTACCTCGACCTATCATTTGCCAAAACTTTGTGTAACTATAAACTGGCTTTGCAAATACAAGATTGGTGATTTCTCTTATGTCAATACCTGTATCTAACATATCGACACTAATTGCAACACGCGGCAAATCGTTGTTAGTGAACTGGTCAAGCAGTCCACCTTTTCCATAGACACGAGGATCTTCGCTAACAATTACCTTTGCTAATTCACCTTTATATTCTGGGTAGAGTGAATCAAATATCTCTTCTATTCGTCTGGCATGTGCTTTTGTCATACAGAAGAAAATAGTTTTACCAGGTAGAACGCCATTCATATCCTTTATGGACTCTTCCATAAATTCCCTAACTATTAATGCGTTAGTTCCTTGATTGATAACTCTTCTTTCAATTTCAGTTCCTTCAAAATTTATTTCTTCAATTTCCTTTCCTTCAATAATTAATTTTTGTTGGTCTTCTAATGAAATTGTTCGTTTGCTGATTCCTTCTGCTTGGAATTTCGTTTTGATTTTCAAAACTTGAAAGTCGCACAGATAAGGTGGAATATGATTAACCGCTTCTTCATATGAATAGGCAAATGTCGGTATTCCATCTTCGGTCTCAAATAAAGAAAATGTATTATGATCGATTACATTCGTTGGTGTGGCAGTCAATCCCAAAGTAATTGTATTAAAGTAATTTAAAATTTCTTGATAGGTATTATAAATACTTCGATGGCTCTCATCGACAACGAGCAAGTCAAAGAAATGAGGGGACAATAGCTTTTCTTCGTCTCGAATAATATTTAGCATAGTAGGGTATGTTGAAACGTAAATTCGTCTATCCGCAGCAATTTTTTTCTCATTAGCTTTTGGCCATCTAGGTTCATTCGGTAAATATTCTTTGAATGCATCAAGTGTTTGATTCTGCAATGCTATCCGATCTACTAGAAATAGAGTTCTTTCTACCCAGCCAAATCGCATTAATGCATCTATTAAGGCAATACAAGTTCTAGTTTTTCCGGTACCAGTTGCCATCACCAAAAGGAATTTTTTTTTCCTTTTTTCAATAGCCTCTAGAACAGATCGAATAGCGGCTATTTGAAAATCTCTTCCTGCAATGTTTGTATTAATACTCTCTCCAACTAAAGATTTTCGTGCTTTACGAAGATATGAATAGCGTTCAAGATCATCTCTGGAGGGAAAGCCATGTACTTTTTTTGGAGGATAATTATCTAAATCCCAAAAATAAATTTCGTATCCATTGGTGTAAAAGCAGAAGGGAAGTTCACCACCATTAGCCGCTTGAACATTATAACAATATTGCTTTGCTTGTTCTCTTCCAGTTGTAGCGTCAACGGAAGTCTTTTTTGCCTCAACAACAGCTAGCGGTTTACCATCTTTACCCAGTAGAATATAATCACAATATTGATGACCGGTTGATGATCTGGCTTTTAAAAGTCCATTTTCCGAAGGAATAGTAACAGTAAACTCTTTTAGGACTTGGGTATTATTCGTCACATCCCAGCCTGATTCATTGAGCCTTTTATCAATTAATTCTTTTCGTGTTTCTGCTTCTGTTTTCATAGTGAATTCGCAAGATAAAATGAAGAATAATTCTGGACTTTACTATGTCAATAGCTAAAAGCCTAATCTTGTATGTATTTAAAATTAGAAACTAAGTCTTGAGTTTTTTTAATAGAGTCAATCTACAAATAATTTTTTCCATCTATACCCAAGTAGATTTAAGAAATATCCCAAATTTCTACTAGAATTTCTACAAACAAATAGTTTTCTGGAAAAGTACAGGGTTGCGACCTACCGCAAGGAGAAAATAAAATGCCAGTAGTATTTTACGAAAATGGGTTCCGATTTTTTTTCTATTCGGATGAGATGAGCGGTATGAGATTAGAGCCAGTTCATATTCATGTGAAGAAAGAAAACAAAGAAGCAAAGTTCTGGATTTCACCGGTTTCATTAGCCTACAATGAAGGTTTTTCAAGAAGCGATTTGAAAGACATTGAACGATTAGTGATAGAAAATGTAGGTATTATCGAAGAAAAATGGAATGATCATTTCAAAGGGTTGTTATAAAGTGGAGGACATGATGAAACCAAATGTAAAATTTGAAGAAGTAAAGATAATTGATACGAATGGGGTTTGGGCTAGAATTTCCGATGGAAGAGAAATCACGATTCCGACTGCTTGGTTTAAGAGCCTTGCGGGAGCGACGCCAGAAAAATTAAACAAGTTTGAATTGACTCCATTTGGAATTCATTGGGAAGATTTAGATGAGGATATTTCGATTAACGCTTTTATTTTCGGATTACCTACTGCATCCTACACTTTGGAAGCTACAGCTCATAGATGAAAATTAAATTAAAAGATGGTTCGTCTATTGAAGTAGATGAACTTTTTATAGAGTCTTCCGTAGAATCGGAGGCTCTACTTAATAAAATTAAATCCTATTCTCTAAAATATATTTCCGATGCCTGTAAAAATCATCCTAAAGGAAAAGAAGGAATTGCAAATGCTATTGGGCGAGATGTTCAGTTTATCAATAAACTCTATGATAGTGGTTCGGTAATGCAGACTTATCGGATTGCAAAACAAATCGAAGACTTGGGATTGTAGCTAATCGTCTACATCCTCACCGCATAATTTCCAACCAGCAATTCATTGTTTAAAAACAATCCTTCCTTTATCACAGTCTCTTCATCCGATTCATTCTTTATATAAAACACATCGACAAGGTAGCGATCGTATTTATCTTTCCCATGAGTCTTTAGAATTAAAAACTTACAATCCTTCAAACAAGATTCTACAAACTTCTTAGATGAAATTCCTTTCTTAGTAGAAAGCTCAGGAGCGTCTAATCCACGTAGCCGCAAGCGTTGTTCTATGGAGACGGAAAAACCGAGGTCGATATTGACAAGTAAAGTATCTCCGTCGATGACTCTTTCAAGATAAGCCTTATATGTAAATAGTTCTTTGACATTTGAGTTTAGTTTGAAGGAATAAGTCTTGTTATCCTTTACAGATTCGATGATAGAACCGATTTTAAATTTAGAGAGATTTTCTTTTTCTTCTAGTAGAATAGAAAAGCCTAAATCGAGATGAGGTAGACTGGTTGTAGTGTCGTCTTTGTATTTTCTTACAAGCCTGTAAGTATAGAGTTGTAAAGTTGGTCTTGTTAATGTATTTGTTGTTGATTCATTTTGGTTGTCTGAGTTTGATTTTCCCTTTGTTCGGGCTAATTCTTGTTTGACCAAAGTTAGTAAATCGCGGCTCGTTAGTTTCTTTTGTATTGCTTTTTTTTCTAATGTAAGTCTTGTATTCGAATCATCGATGAGTAACAGACAAACGTAATGACTCCAAGATAGTTCGGAATGAAAATTACCTGACTTATAGTATTGATAGAATTTTCTTATATATTCAAGGTTTCTTTCGGAGAATCCTTTTGCGTATTTTCGAGTCAGGTCTTTTGATAGTTGTTTCAGAACTTGCTCCCCGTAATTGGCTCGCGCTTTTTTTTCTTGTGTTACTTCGATGATTCGTTGTCCAATTTTCCAATTCGAAGATAACACTGCTTTGTTCCAATCTTCATTTCCTTCTTCGAGTGACTGTTCATAGATTTTGGATATGTCTCTCAGAATTGTGTTATACTGGTTTGCCGAAATACCGGAAGATTCTGTTGTCATTCGTATTTTGGTATAGCGGAAACTGTAGGCAGTCAAGTTAAAAATTAGTTGTTTGAAGAGTGTTTTAAAAGTTGAGAATAGTCAATAAAATCAGTGTTAGAATAATGTTTTATAGATTTAAAATGGGGTAGGGGTCGCAAAATTTTTTCTAGATTTCGCAGACAGTCTGCGAAATGTTTAAGGAGTAGTGGATATTAGTGAGTAGCCTCTCTTGCTTTGAGTTGGGCTTTGAACAAAAAAGTCTTTCTACTCCAATGCGTTAGGG
>JANMOF010000360.1:0-16846 GCA_031368925.1 Leptospiraceae bacterium | reverse complement strand
GCTATGTTTGGAATTTTTGCAATACTGGCGTTGATTTTCAACAATACGGTCAAACCTATTTTTATTATCATGTCGATTCCTCTGGGGCTAGTCGGTGTTATCTTTGGATTTTTGATTTCCAATAAGTCTCTTAGCTTTCTTGCTATGATAGGAATCATCGGTCTTGCGGGGGTAATTGTGAATACCTCCATCGTTCTTGTCGATTTTATAGACGAATTACAAAAGAAAGGAATGGATAAATATGAATCACTCGTCAAGGCTTCCTCTGGAAGGTTTAGACCGATTATCCTCACGACCTTTACTACTATGGCGGGACTCATTCCTACTGCATATAGTATTGGTGGTTCTGACCCGGTTCTAGTTCCAATGACTCTTGCGCTTGCCTGGGGACTTGGATTTGGAACGATAGGCGCTCTCATATTTATTCCCACTATTTTTTCTATCGGTTATGACTTGAGAGCATTTATGCAACGAAGTTTCAAGCGGTATTCATTGTCGAAGTAGAAGAAGTTATACTCAGTTTTACATAGAAGTTCTAGCTAGAACACTTAAAAATTCTATTTAGAACTGAGTCTGAGATAAACAAGAATTATCCGTTCTATTTCAAATCTACTTCTTTTCTATTTACATGTGAAATTACTTTTGTGACTTGGTGAATAATTCCGATAATGTAAGCTTGACAAGCAGCACTCAATCTATATAATTAAGATTATTGCTTCCTACCTAAAATCATTTGCGCATTTCGCAATCAACTGATTGGCTAATCAGATATTTCTACACCATGTGAACAAAGAACTCACAAGGAAAAACCATGCAAAAATCATCTCATATAAAAAAAGTCGCATTTCTAGGTGATTATCTCCCCAGGAAATGTGGCATCGCTACTTTCACAACTGATCTACGGACAGCAGTGGCAAGAGAATTTCCTAATACAAAATGTTTAGTTGTTCCGGTTAATGATATTGAGTTTAATTACGAATATCCCACAGAAGTTCGATTTGAGATAGCTGAACAGGATTTACCCTCTTACTTACGAGCAGCAGATTTTTTGAATATAACAGACGTAGATGTTCTCTGTGTTCAGCATGAGTTCGGGATTTATGGGGGTTTGGCGGGAAGCCATGTGCTTGCCCTTCTTCATGAACTCCGAATGCCAATTGTGACAACACTTCATACAATTTTGCGGGACCCAAACTCAGAGCAACGTCGGGTAATGCGAGAGCTGATTCGACTTTCTACCCGGTTAGTCGTAATGACAGAAAAAGGAAAAGAATTTTTACTGCACATCTATCAAACTCCAGAGGATAAGATTGATTTAATCCCGCACGGAATTCCTGATATGCCCTTTGCAGATCCCAATTACTTTAAGGATGAATTTGGAGTTGCCGGCAAACAGGTATTACTCACATTTGGACTTCTATCCCCGAATAAGGGAATTGAATTTGCCCTTCGTGCGTTACCTCGGATTATAAAAGCATTTCCTCATATTGTATTTATTGTTGTAGGTCAGACCCATCCCAATCTCCTTAGAAATGAAGGTGAGCTTTACCGCTTAAGCCTTGAGAGGCTTGCAAAAGACTTGGGAGTCCAAAAGCATGTAGTATTTTTTAATCGTTTTGTGGAGCAAGAAGAGCTAATGCGCTTTATTGGGGCGGCAGATATTTATCTTACCCCCTACCTCACAGAAACTCAAATCACCTCCGGCACTCTTGCTTATGCGTTCGGAGCGGGTAATGCAGTTGTATCCACTCCTTATTGGCACGCAAAAGAGTTATTAGCCAATGAACGAGGGAAAATAGTTCCTTTCAGGGATTCCGACTCGATTGCAAACGCAGTCGTCGAATTATTAAACGACGAGCCAGTCCGACACTCCATGCGTAAGAATGCATTTCAAATGGGACGAGATATGATATGGAGCGAGGTCGCAAGAAAATATGTTAAATCATTTATCCAGGCAGGACAGGATCATAGTTTTGTTGGTCGAAAATCTTCTCCTATCAAGACACTTGATGAACAACCCGACCAATTACCTTCTTTAAAATTTGATCACCTCTATCGACTGAGTGACTCGACTGGGATTTTTCAACATGCAAGTTTCACTGTTCCTAATTTTGCAGAGGGGTATTGCACGGATGATAATGCACGCGCTTTACTATTGACTCTCATGCTGCAAGAATCAGGGCATAGCAATACACGCATCAATGAACTCTCTGCAACCTATGCTGCTTTTCTAAATCATGCATTTAATAGAGAGAGTCTCCGGTTTCGAAATTTTATGAGCTTTGATAGACGTTGGTTAGAGGATGTTGGCTCAGAGGATTGTCATGGTCAGGCTCTCTGGGCTTTAGGTTTTTGTGTTGGTAACGTGGGCAATGGAAGTTTCCATCTATTAGCCGCTGAGTTATTCGAAAAGGCACTGCCTGTTGCGGTTAATTTTACTTCTCCCCGTGCATGGGCACTAACTCTAATTGGCATTGATAAATATTTAAAGCGGTTAAGTGGTGATAGGCGCGCGCACCAAATTCGTGAATCTCTTATGGCAAAACTGATGCAGCGTTATGCAGATGCATCCAGTGACGATTGGCATTGGTTTGAGGATATGCTATCTTATGCGAATGCAAAACTCTCTCATTCTTTAATACTAAGTGGTAAATGCACGAATAATACTCTTGCATTAGAAACCGGACTTAAAACTCTACGCTGGCTTGTAAAATTACAGACATCTGATGCGGGTTCATTTCGTCCTGTAGGTTCCAATGGTTTTTTTCAAAAAGGACAAGTAAGAGCGATCTTCGATCAACAACCAATTGAGGCACAGGCAACTGTATCAGCTTGTATTGAAGCTTATTATGCGACAGGCGATATATCCTGGGCAGTAGAAGCTAGGAGAGCATTTGAATGGTTTTTAGGTCGTAATGATTTGGGACTGGCTTTATACGATTCTAGCACCGGCGGCTGTCGGGATGGGCTTCATGTCGACCGTGTAAGTCAAAACGAAGGATGTGAATCTACGTTGGCGTTTCTATTAGCACTTTCAGAGATGCAAACTCTGCAGAGTACGCTGATTAGCTTCAAAGAACCGGTAGGAGAATAAAAATGGAAAACAAAATAATAGATAAAAAAACACAATCAATACATGCAAAGCGAATAGGACCGACACTTACTCCGGATCGTTCAAGAGTATTAATGCGCCCTTTCTTCCCAGTCAGAAAAGAAATAGCTAAAAGGATTATTTCGCAGGCTATGAAACTATCCGATGAAGAAGTTGCTCTTTTATTGCAAAAGGTTCTAGGAGAATTTGGTGATAGGCATGAAAATGTAGCTTCAATTTTTCAAACACGTTTTAAAAAAGTAAAGCTTTATTTGGGTGACTTGGAGGATACATCTCTTGAGCGGCAAATGCTTATTGGCTCCTACTTCTCTCATGAATATTCTCCTGAATCAGCAGCCTTATTTAATCCATCGATCGTGTTGCACCCGGATCAAACAGGACTTCCTGTTGGTTCCATTCGTTTTATTCTAAGTCTTCGGGCTACTGGTGAGGGGCATATTTCTTCTATTTCCTTTCGCACTGGAAACGTAAACGCGCATAATCGGATTACCCTTACCCCCTCTGTGCCTTTTGTAGTAGAGCCAGAGTCGGTACCCAGTGCAATTTATGAAAAGGGGCTATTTACTCGTAAACTCAAAGAGGCAGGTTTACACAATCCTTTTTGTAGACAGATATTAGAAGAACTTAAAAGTGAATTTGTATTAGAAGAATTACGCAGAGTTTTAGAAGAAACGAAAAGTAAATTAAACCCAATAGATGCTGTAACTGATCGCGCTGCTCATGGCATATTGCTATTAGCCGAATCAAACTTTGAAGTGAGGTTTAATCCGAATAGCCAGACGTCCCAACGAATACTGTTTCCATCTGTTCCAAGTCAAAGCAATGGAATTGAAGATGCCAGGTTTGTTCGATTCCAAGAGAGTGACAATAGTTTTACCTACTATGCGACTTACACTGCCTATGACGGAAAATTTACGTTACCGCAACTTTTAGAAACAAAAGACTTTGTTCATTTTAAATTTATCACTTTAAATGGACCTGCGGTTCAAAACAAGGGAATGGCTTTATTTCCTAAAAAAATAAATGGGCTATACGCAATGTTATCCCGTCAAGATGACGAGAACATTCTTCTCATGTATTCGGATAATATCCATTTCTGGCAAACACCCCAAATTTTACTAAAGCCTCAAGAATATTGGGAGCTTATGAAGATAGGAACTTGTGGTTCTCCAATCGAGACCGCATACGGATGGTTAGTCTTAAGTCATGGAGTTGGTCCTATGCGTAAGTATTGCCTGGGTGCATTTTTACTTGATCTGAAAGATCCATCGAGAGTAATCGGACGTTTGCGTGAACCACTTCTTTCTCCTAACGAAGCTGAGAGAGAGGGCTATGTTCCTAACGTTGTATATACCTGTGGCGCAATTTTACATGGAAGCGAACTTATTATTCCCTACGCTATGAGTGATTATGGGTCAAGCTTTGCCAGTGTAAAATTAGAGGATCTTTTGGCAGCCATGGAGTGAATAAAAATTTCTAAATAAAAGCCCGGATAAATATAGTTCATTTCATGAATGTAGATTCTAAAACTATTGCGACTACTCTTATTTATCCTACTTCTCGCCTTCCTGGTTCTGCGGTAAAGTTGGATTTGGCGTAGACTCACCCGTTGGTAATGTAGTTGTCGTATCTTTAGTCGGCAAGGTCTCTGGCTTTACCGCAGGTGGGTCAATTTTTGGTATACCTGACTCTATTTTCTTTTCGTTTAAAGTGGGTAATTCTGATTTGGCGGGAGGAATTTTTCCTCCTTTAGTTTCTAGAAAGGATATGAATTCTTGGTTTTTTAAAATTTCCTTGAAATAAGGATCGACCTTGGGTTTAATCCAATAAATTTCTTTTATATTGGCAGCCTTTAATAAATAGTCTTTTGTTTTTATGAGGTTATTTTCTTTTGCATAATATTTGGCTAATAGGTAGTTGCCGGCAGGAATTTCAGGAACTTTTTCTAAGAATGCTACTGCTAAATCATATTTTTTTGTATAGAAGTAAGTTTTTCCAAGGGAAAAATTAAACTTGGGAGATTTACTTTTAGTAGAAGACACTTGCGTCAGATACTTCAGGGAAAGTTTATACTTGATTCGATTCGAATAGAATGTTCCAAGCTGTAATAGTCCCTCGTGAAATTTTTCCGGGACAGTATTTAGATCGGGGTGTAATCTCTTAATCTTCTTTGCAAATTCTAAAAGAATTTTCATTCCATTTTTTTTCTTACCGAGGCTTACAAGAGAGAGCGACTTATACATAGTAGCCTCTAGATTGGCTGCGTCAGATTCCAATACTTGATCGCAGGTTTTAATTGCTTCCTCAAAATAGGTGTTTTCATAATAAAGCTTTGCTAGAACTGGAAGTAGGATGGGGGAATTGTTATATGTGTAAGCTTTTTTATAAAGAGCAATCGCAGTGTTTGTATTTCCTAATTTTTGATTTGCCTGCCCTTCGTTCAGATTCAGATAATACAGAAGCATTTTATCTTTTTCAGTTGCTAATTTTTTAGAAGCCTCAAAAAACTTTAGTGCCTTCTCGTATTCGCCTAATCGTAATTTGGCGATACCTGCTTTGTATAAATAATTTTTATTGTTTGGACTTTGGGCGAGAAGCTCCTGCATGATTTTGTCTGCTTTTGGATAGTCCTCTAACTTGAAGTATTTTAGGGACAATTCCCAGTTTTTCTCTTCGCTGTTCTTTCGAGTCGGTTTTTCTGTGGCTAATTGGTTTTTCTCTCTTTCTTTCTCGCGCTCCCGCTGTTCTCGCTGCGCCCGTTCTTTCTCCTTCTCTTTTTCCTCCGCTAACTTCTCTGACTCTTCCGAGTTTTTTTTTTGCTTTGGCTTGGTGTCTTCGAGTCTCGCTACGGTAAGATTTCCTGGGTCATGACCTTTGTTTGAATAGGCACGATCTCTCATACGACTGATCTCTTTATTGTCTGGATCTAGTCTTAGGAACTTATTGGAATAATGCGCTACTATATCCCAGCCCTGATGATAATTATAAAATAGAATAATTTTAAGATAACTCGTTTTTCTTTGCTTGGGGTTAAGATTTAATTCAACCGCACGACGAAACATGATCATAGACCTGGGAAAATCTTTCTGTGATTCATAGATGTATCCCATAAACATGTATGGCTCTCCATCAGAAGGGTTCTCTTTGGAATACTCTGTAAAAAGTTTAATAGCTTTTTGAAATTGTTTTTGTGCATAAGCTTTCTTGGCTTCCTTGATACCTGCTAATAAAGGAAATTGAAAAATTATGAATAAAACTAAAAAAAATCGAAGAAAAAGATGCATGTACGCTATGATTAGAGAGATTCGTTTTTTGAAAAGTCACTTATTTCTTATTAACTACTTGTTTTATTGGCGTGAATGTAGTATTCGTTTTTTATGTCTCGGTTAAAAATATATACGAAATTTAATTTGGTCGGTTCTTTTTTCTTTTTTCTTTTTAGTTGTATTTCTTGGCAAAGAGGATTGCAAAGTCAGCTTTATTTTTCGAGTCCCAATTTAGCTGTATATAAATTGGATGCGAGTCCGAAAGAAATTTCCCTGAATACTTCAGGACATGATGCAGTGGCAGTGGATGAAAAAACTTTAAAGAGTATTTTGTTTACAATTAGAAAAGATAGATCCTTTTTGCGTGTAAATGACAAGGAGACTCTTTGGAGTTTAGAAACGATTGAAGAATTACTTCCTATTTTAAAAGATATCTTAAGTCCGGCTAATAAGAATAAAACTTTCTTTATCGTAGTTAAAGAAGAAGATAAGTTATCTCCTTATTCTAGAATTTTTAGAACAACATTTTACTTGAATAGAAATGAAAATACTTTACAAATTATTTTTGAAGAAATAGATACAAATATAAATTTTGGAACACAATTTACTTTTTCTGATTGGGCAAATCCTAGTTTTTTTAAAGTCGTATGCAAAAAAGAAAAGCCTCTCACTTTCTCTGGAAAATTGGAAGTAGCCTTTCAATTTAAAAAGGATTTGTCTTGTGAGGATAAAATCATTCTACCCTCTAAATCAGTAGATACAAAATTGGAAAACCAAGTCAATTATCATTGGATACTAGTAAATTTGGAAAAAGCAATAGAGGCAAACAAAGGAATGCCTATAGAAATAGGGAAAGAGCGTTCGAAAGGAAGAGAAAAGAGATTAAAAGAATTGCAGGATTTATATAAAAAAGGTTTAATTAACAGAGATGATTATGAAATTAAAAAAGCCGAGGTATTGGGAGAAATATAGATTAACACTGGTTATCTGTTAAATTGAATTCAAATTTTTGACAAATTAAAAAATTCTTGCCGTGCTAGTATGCTCTAAAATTATACAAAATTGAAAATGAAAAAATCTAAAATTATTTTGCCAAAGAGAACCCATACCATTATCCGCGAAATTCAAGATAGTATTGATGCGGGCGAGCCTAAGAAAGAAGGCAGTATTTCTATTTCGAATACTAAAGATATGTACAAAGTAAAAAAAGGAAAAGAAACTGTTCATGAGGGAAATAACTTTCGAACAGCTTACGATTTCTTTTTGAAACTAGTAATCGGAAAGAAGTAAATACTACTTCTTATCCGCATCTGGTAGATAGTCTATGGAGACTATCGTAGCATTTTTGGTTTGCGGAATTTCCGAAACTAAACCGGTTGGATTTACTAATGTTAGTGGTGCTTTTAGCTTCTGGTTGCTATAATTCACCCATGCATATTCTGGGAGGAATCGCACAAAGCGGTATTCATTGGAAATGTCTAAGTTTTTCTTCGTATTGCGAATGCTTTCATCTATAGATCGTTCAGCGATTTCATATCCTTTAACAACCCCTGCTGCTGCTATTGTAACTCCCAGAACTACCGCCTCCCCGATATTACTTGAACCGGAATAGCCTGCGAGATAGATGATTCCGCCACCAATAGCAATTCCTCCTACTCCAACTAATACTCCGGCTGTTACGCCTAACACGGATCTGCCGCCTTCTTTGACCGCCGTCAATGCGATTGTTTGTCCATAGATAGAGTCTTTGATTAAATCTTGAATTTCGTTGTCCCTGATTTGATGGCGTTTATACCAATTGGAAGAGTCGGGAGTTAATTGCATTTCAAGGATTCTTCCGTTTGCATCTTTTAAGGTTAATCGACTTTTGGCGGAGATAGTTTTAAAGTCTAATCCCCTGAAACCTCTGAGTGGGTTTAGTTCAAATTCAGGATTCCATTCCGGCTCTGGACCAGTTCCGCCTAATACCATAACAAAATCTTTTGGAGCCTCAGAAAGTTCTGATAATCGCAGTGCCCAAGTTAATTTCGAATCTAATTGGTGAGCGACTCTAAAGTCCACCTGCGCTTCCTCCCAGTGACCGCATAACGTCCATAATCCACCCAGGATTACTCTAAGCAGTGGATCATCAAATCGTCCTTCTTCACTCCAGTTATTACTGAGTAGGTCAGAGCTTACTTTTGCTTCTACGTAGGCTTTTTCATATTAGCCTCTAAGTGAGTAGCCCCAACTGAGCAGCATATGTAACCAGATGATTTCATGCTCGGAAGCATAATATCCTTCCGGTGTTTCTAAGTAGAAAAAAGTTTTGATTTCTCTGGAAGCGCTGAATCGAACTCGCTTCTCTATATTTTCTGCATAACGGATTAGTTCGTCTATTTCCGGTTTACCTTGAATAAGCTTTAAATAGGCTTTTTCCATAGAAGTAATAAAACCATTTTTTTCTTCGGTGGGAAAAAGTTTTACTGCCGTTTCAAAATCTTTCTTTTCCAACGCGCTTCTAGTCCAGCGATAGTCCTGTCTGGTTAATAGCGTTGTGCCGCAGTTTATGAATAGAAAACACAGGGAAGCAAAAAAGATTTTACGCATAATCAATATTACTCACCTTCAAAGTATAAATGCCATACGTCACCATTCCTAACTGGCTCTCCGACTGCTGGTGCTTGTCGTTTATTGAATCCACTTCCGTAGGTTTTATACTTGATATCGTAGTATTTTAGAATGACTAGAGATTCTTTTAGAGTTTTGCCTTTGAAGTCAGGAACTTTTGTGATGTCAACTTTGGGCTTAGGAGGATTAGCCTCATCTAGCTTATACGAATTTGCGGACTCACTAAAATCAATGATTGGAATAATATTTTCTACTACTTCTTTGAATACAGGAGCGGCAATACCACCACCGGAGTGAACAATTCCTTCCGGCTCAGAAAGTAAAATAAGTCCGACAATTCTTGGATTATTTGCTGGAAAAAATCCCAAAAAAGAAGCGGCTACTAGTCCTTCTTCGTAACCCTTTCCTTTTGTTGAAACCTGGCTTGTCCCTGTCTTACCAATAATTCCTCCAGCTTCTGTGTTTGCTTTCATACCCGTTCCGTGCTTTACTACTTTTGTCATGGCTCGCATTAAATGTTGAGTTGTGCTTGCGCTGATGCCTAAATATTCTGGCTCGTACTGAAATTGTTTTACAATGTCTCCGTATGAATCTGTAATATGAGAAACCACAGTCGGGGTAAAAACTTTTCCGCCGTTGACAATAGCCGCAGCAGCGGATACTAGTTGAATAGGCGTTACTGAAAATCCCTGACCGATTGCCATATAATAAGAAGTGCTCTGTGTCCAATCTTTTAGTGCCGGGAGTCTACCTTTTAATTCGTCGCTTGCAACTCCTGTCTTCATTCCGAATTTTAATTTCTTTAGATATTTATAGATTTTTTCATCTGGAACTTTCTTGATTGCTTTGATGATTCCAACATTGCAGGAATATTGTAAAATTTCATCGAGGTCAACCATCTCGTGTCTGTCGCCGCAATTGACTCTTCTGCTTCCGAATTCTACAAAGCCCGGACAGAAAAATTTCTCGTTTAAATCAATCAGGTTTTCATTGAGCATAATCGTTGCCATGAAAACTTTCATAGTAGAGCCCGGCTCATATTCATAGCGTATCGCCCAATTGGTAGTAGACTCAGCCGGAAAATCAGAATACCGGTTTGGATCAAAATTTGGAAAACTTGCCATCGCTAAAATTTTCCCAGTATTCACATCCATGAAAACACCGACTGCTTTTTTTGATTTAGTATCTGTAAATGCTTTTCCTAATGCAGATTCAAGTCGGTATTGAATAAGGCTATCTATCGTGAGGTAAATATCATTTCCCCGCATACTTTCTCCATCAACATAGCTGAGTAATTCTTTGTGGTAGAGTAGTTCTATTCCGGATAACGACTGGTTGTCGTCCATTCCAGTAAAACCGATTAAGTTAGATGCAAGTGTTCCATTTGGATAAACTCGTTTGTATTCTTTTTCTACTCGCACACCGGGGAGAGCCATCTCCATGATTTTACTTGCGGTCGTATTTTCGATTTCTCTTTTGAGTAAAAAGTAATTTGCTTTTTCTAAAATCATGGACTCAATTTTTTTTGCGGGCATGTTTAGAAATTTTGACAGCTTATTTGCAGTAAACGCTGCATCGTAGATCTTCGCAGGATTAATTCCAATTGTAGAAGAATCTTGCGAGAGTGCTAGTTCCATTCCGCGCCTATCGTAGATTATCCCCCTTTGAATTCGCTGCTCTGACTTTGCTTCTATCATATTTCCATTTAGGAACGTTAGGTAGATGACTCGGATGATAAGAATTCCGAAAAAAACTAAAATCCCGGATAATAAAAATAGAAGCCTGTCTTTGAACTCTTTCATCGGTATATTATCGGTTAGTTTTTTAGTATGTACAAGACCTTTCCGCGTAGCCTTGAAACAGGAATGAGACCCATATTGCGAGAGTCATACGAATGCTCGCGATTATCCCCTAAAAGTAAAAAGTAATCAGGAGGAATTCTACCTTCTTTTTGCATTGGGAAAAAAACGCTATCCGGCGATAATGGCTGTGGTAAAAGAAGAGTTCTACTTTCTTGGAGTTTGTATTTTTCATCTAAGGGAATTGAATCTATCAAGATTCGTCCATCTGCAAAATTATAATAATCCCCCGGAAGACCGATGACCCGTTTGATTAGGATATCCCCTTCTTCTCCTTCAAAGAGAATCATATCTAATCTACTAACTCTTGGACTTCCATAAGTAAACTCTTCATTTGTAATTGGGACGCGTTGGCTAAATTGGTACTTTGATGTTAGTAATAAGGAACCTGTTTTAAGTGTAGGGAGCATGGAGTTCCCATTCACAATATAAAGTTGAATTAAAAAAGTTCTGACTAATAAAATAGTAATCACTAGAACAATAAAAAAGGAAAGTTTTTTAAAGAAAGATTTCATTTTAGAAGAACATTCACATACTTAGAGGAGTAGGGGATTCAGTCAAGGTGTATTAGATAGATAGTTTTTCGGTATTTTATTAGGAATTCAGGGAAGTAAAAAAAGGAAGCTTAGGGGAATGATTTCTTAAATTCCAAATTTTGTTTTCAATTCTGCCTTTGTCTCTGTCCATATGGGGACTAATTTGGATGTTTCCTTATATGTTGACTCCAAGTCGTTTGCTTTGGAAAAAATTTCTGCCTGCGAAATAATTTTTCTGAGAGCTTCTAATCCAAAATTGGAAGTAATTCCTTTCATCTGGTGTAGTATAGAAATTAGTCCCGCGCTATCTTTTTTTACAGTAAATTCTTCTAACTCTATTAGTCTTTCTTCATAATTGGCAATTAAAGTCTCTATCATATCTTTTAGCCATGCTTGTTCTTCCTCATCGTCTGTGTCTATAAATGAATTTATTCTGTTCCAATCGACATTCATGGTAAATCCCCGTTAAATGACATAGTATTCAGATTTCCTAAAATAACATTCATAAAAAGGGAAAATACGGGGGGAAAAGTAAAATTTTTTATATTAATTTTAAAAAAAATGTAAGGAATCGTAAAGTTTGCCGATGAGTTAGATAGGAGCATCTTTAAATATTTAGGAGAATATTTTCAGGCTAGGAGAAAAATATGGATTTAGCAATTGGAACTTTTATATCGTCTATTGACAATATTATTAAGAATAAGAATGCCTCGGGGCGTAAGGATAAATCACTAGTGTCCGAGTCAACTCCTCAGGTTGAGTCAACTGTTTTTAGTACTTCTATTCAAGCAAAATACCATGTATTGCAAAGCAAGTTAAACAAACTCCAAAATGAATTATCTAGAGAACAAGCAAGACTCGGTATTTTAGAAAAAGAAAGTATTCAACCTTCTGAATTTTCCAGTATTTTATTTGGCACAACCCCTCTGTTTACTGAGTCTCTAGATGAACTAGTCCAAGAGAAACAGCAGTTAGTAGAAAAAATTAATGCTCACAAAAGATTTATCACCGAGCAAATTAAATCTGTAGAAATTGAATCAGAGAATATTCACTCAATAGGTTTCGGACATAGCTCTGATAATTACGCTAAAAAGTTAGACATTATCAAAAAATCACAACCCCCAATAACTCACGTATCACAGAGAAATGTAGAGCGTTTAATTAAAGATTAAATTTCTTATACAAGAAAAAAGATACTCCAAAAAAGAAAATAGACGTAGACCATACCGCCACCCATGGCGGTATACCCCCATTTTCCCCTAATGACTTTCCTGTCGAATACATAATATAGTAAAGAAATACAACACCAACGCTAATTCCTAATGACATTACTCCGGCGGATTTCGTAGTGTAAGCTCCAGCAATTGCACCAATGATTACAACTATTAAGCACATGATGGGGACTGCAAATATCGCATGACGTTCCACTTCTAAATCAGAATATGGAACACCTTTATTTTTTCGCACTGTAATTTCATCGGATAATTCGAATAAGTTCATCTCTTCTACTTTCTTGCGTGGCTTCGAGAAATAATCCGCAGACTCGGGAAAGTTATAAATTTTTTCATTGTAACGCGTATAACTTTGAACTTTCATTGCTTCATCAAAGTAAATCTCTTCTATTTTTTCTAATTTCCAATTTTTTTCTGTTTCGTTATAACGGGCATTCTGCGCTGAAATGACGTAATCCGCTAAATTCTTTTCGTTGAGTTTAATATAATTAAAACCACCCCGTACGGATTTAGTAGGTGCGTCATACCAGTATACATAATAAAATCCTTCTTTTCCTTTGATATGAAGTTGGTAGACTAGATCGGTTTTTGTGCCTACACCTTTTTGTATGAGCGAATACTCGTAAGCCGAAAGACTATTAAACGGACGCACAATTACTTCACTTAAGAACAGCATAAATATCCACATGAATCCACCGAATACAAATATGGGAGTCACGATTCGATAGAAAGATACTCCAGCAGCCATAGCGGCTACCAGTTCTTTGTTCGTGCTAAATTGACCTACAACAAAGCACACCGAAAACATAAGCGCCATCGGTAAAACGAGAGTTGCCATTTTAGGGAGATTATAAAAAAGAAAAAGATAAATATGAAGAGAGGATTCTTTTGATGCAATAAATGTCTTCATATTATCCATCACTTGCGAAATGATTAGAATGCCCACAAGCATGACTACGGTTCCAATGAATGTATAAAAGAATTCAGAAAATAAATACTTATCTAAAATCCGAATTGGAAAAAACTCAGCTTTGATTTTTTGTATATAAGCAATCACAGTTACAAAAACCTAAATGAAATTATTAAGTCTATCTCTTTTTGAAAAACTATTTTTCAAATTGAATTGCCATCATGTCGCCTTGGTTTGTCCATTTTACAAACCAATCCATAAATTTTTTAGAGATGCTAAAAAGAAAAGAAGAATTTTTACGGGCAGTCATTCCACTTCCGTAGGTGATAGATGAGATTTTTTTAAATCCAATTTTCTCGCATTCGCAGATGAGTCCATCAAAGGAATAGTAATAAAGATGTTCAGGAACATTCATATACCGCCAGCTAATGCCTGTTATCCTTGCTAAAATTCCATAACGACAAGTGGATAAAATCATTCTGCCGCCAGGGTGCAAGTGATGATAAATTTTTTCGAGCGTTTCTTTAGGTTTATGCAAATGTTCAATAGATGCCCAGAGAGTGATGAGTGCAAATTTTTCTTTTCGTTCTATGTCCCAATTTAAGAAATCTGCTTTTGTGATATTTAGTTTTAAAATTTCTCTTGCAAAGCGAACCGGTCCTTCTGCAATTTCAATTCCTTCTGCAACCCAGTTTTGACTCTTCATGTAATTCACAAAATAACCTGCTGCACAGCCAATGTCGACTGTACGCTTGTCACCTCTTAACGTTTTTTCCCATTCAAAAAATCCTAAGTCTTCTAAGTTTAATCGAAAGACTCTTTCTATTTCGGATCGTATTTTATCTGAGTAATAATTATCGTAACCTCTATCAGTTCTCTTTGTAAAATATTCATCTGAATAATACTTCGCTACTTCTTCCGTGGATGGTTGTGGGTTTACTTGCACTAAGCCGCAACCTTTACATTTGACAACTTGAAATACTTCCTCTTTGCTACTTTTCTTTTGAAATAAAGTTTTAAAATTTTCTTTGCCACAGGAGTTACAGGGAATTTGTATCATAGTTTTATCATCGGAAAAATTTGATTTTTTAATAAAAATCAATCTTGCTAAAATATAAAAAATACCTTGACTTTGGTATCCTAATAATCCTAACTACAAGAATGAAATTATTATTTTTATTTTTATTCTATGGTATTGGATCAATCGCAGCACAACAAGTTCACCCCGATACACCAGTCGGTGTGTATGCACCAAAGATTATGAAAAGAGCCAATCTTCCAGAAGCTACTGTAAAGATAGACGGGCTAAAGGCTGTTATGCTCGGGGGAGAAGTAGATGGAGTAAACGGTGCCAAAACAAAATCTTATACGGATTATCTAAAAAGAGTTGGCGAAGTATTAAAAGTGCGTAACGTCAAAGTAGTAGAATTTTATTCTCCGACTACAAGAGAAGCTATTCAAAAAGAATTAAAAGATGCAAATTTTATTTTTTATGCAGGTCATGGAATTGGAAGTTCTAACCCACCAAGTTATAAAGCGACAGGCTCTGACGGAGGAATGCTAATTTTACAAGATGTCTGGACGGGTGGGGCGGACATAAAAAGTTGGGGAGTGAAACAGAATGCGATTATATTCTTTATGGGCGCTTGCTTCACTGCTGGTAATGCTGGAACCGATATGGGTAAAATTGATTCGGAAGAGGCTAAGCGCCGTATATCTCTTTACTCGGAACAATATTTGAATTCCAGGTTTGGTGGATATTATGCAGCCTGGTCTGATTATTCAATTCAACAGATTTTAGGTAACCTGTTTATAGGGAAAACACTCGGCGAGTCCTATGGTGATATTAAAACTCTTAGCGGAGTAACACAATTTGCCCATCCAAAATCTGCCGGAAATACTATTTACTTTCACCAGGGCGGAAGTGGGAGCAATGCTGTATTTGATTATGCGTTTGCCGGTAAACCTGAAAAGAAATTAACTGATTTATTTGGAGCGGCTAACTCTAATATTACTCCTGACCCTGTTAAGCCTGAAGAAATTAAGCCTGCTGTATACGATGAAAAAAAGAATCTCGATTTAGTTCGAGCTATTTACAAAGCAAATTCCAAGTCTGCATTAGATGCGCTGGAGGCAGGTGCAAATCCAAATGCAGTATATAATAAATGGTCGGCTCTTTTACTTGCAGTTAATTTTAACCAGGAAGAGATTGTTTCGAAATTAATAGAAAAGAAAGCGAATGTAAACTTTGAGACGGAAGGATGGACTCCTATCATGCTAGCAGAAGAGCTTAAGTTAGGTAAAATTTCTCAAATATTACAAAACGCCGGTGCTACAAAAGGTCGTGCTATGCAGATCGGAAATAAACCCAAGCCAGCGAAGTCCCCGAGATAGCAAGATCAAGAATACATTGAATTACGCAAGGGAATAAACTTGTAAAAAGAAAGAATATTCCTTGACATTTCGAAAAAGCCCTTGTTATAAATTAAATAGAATTAGACGAAAATGAGTTTAAATTCGCATCGGTTGAGAGGACTTTTGAGTTTTTCTAAAGCAATTATCATGAATACAAAATATATAAAAACACAGTTAACAATAGTTGATTGCATTATGCGAATTATAGCTTGGGGTAGAATAAACCTTCAATTTTTCGTCTTAGTTTTAATATTTGCTAGCTATTGTAGAATGGACGATGCTCCACGCCTTAAGGCAATGCTTCCTATGTTAACGACGGTAAACTCTTCCTATACGGTAGGTGGGACTGTTACTCTTCTTGGAACAGGTAGAACGATTGTCGTGCAGAACAATGCAGGAAATGATCTTACTATTTCGGCTAACGGTTCTTATACTTTTTCTTCTAGCCTTGCGAATAATGCTGCGTATGCGGTAGTTATTTTGACGCAGCCGACTGGTCAAACCTGTGCCATTTCCAATCCATCCGGAACTATTTCTGGGCAAAGCGTTACAAATGTAGATATTTCTTGTTCCATTGGAATTTTAAGTAGTGGAACGATTCTAAATCCACTTACATTAACAGGTGGAGTTACAACTCTGAATGGCTCTCCTTGTAGTGCAACAGGAGCAAATTGTGCAACTATAACTGGTTATGCAGATTCTACAACACCTGATTCTGTAAAGTTCAATGTTGCAGAAGGATTGACTACCGAGGGCACGAATCTTTATGTAGCGGATAAGAGCAACAATCGAATTCGTAAAGTTGTAATAGCAACGGGTGCTACTACAACACTTGCGGGTAATGGAACGAATGCGAAAGTAGATGGGACAGGTACTTCTGCATCGTTAAGTCAACCTCGTTTTATT
>JANMOF010000356.1:0-7045 GCA_031368925.1 Leptospiraceae bacterium | reverse complement strand
CATCACTTCCACTAAATCAGTGAGACCGTTTACCTCTGTATTAGCCTCAATTCCAAGAATTCTTTGCAAACGACGTTTAGCATCATTTCGATCCAGTCTAGCTCTTTCTACCTGTGACTCAACGCTTGCTACAACAGAATTCCATTGACTTTGCTCAAATCGCTCCGCAATTCCAATTGCTTGCTTTCTTGCAGTAAGGTCTCGAATATTTTTAGCATTCTTTAATAATTGCTCGAAAGTTGCAAGTGCTGAATCAGCTACGGATAACGACCAGTATTCAATAAGAGTCTGCGTGACTAATTGAGTGAGTTGAAAAATCAGTGTGTCTTGCTGGATTGCTGCCTGTGTTCGTAAAATTTGGTCCTTCGTTTTTTCTGTTCTACCGAAGGAATATTTTAAAAGCTCCTGGCTAAGCTTCACAGTCATTGCACCGGTATACAGCGGTTTAACCCCAAGAAAAGAAAAATTAGAAGGTGTTGTATAAGGATTTTCAAATGCATTCGAATCAAAGCGCAGTGTGCTAACCTCAGCAGCAAAATAAGTTCCAGTAGAAAATTGCTTTTCAACTCCCGCACTTAGTTTATCTGTCTGGAGTTTAGTTCCAGAAAAAAAGTTATTAAAGTTAAAAGGAAGCTTAGTCTCTGACTTGGTTGCTTCTGCGATGAGTATCCACTTAAACTTAGATTCATTTTTATAAATAGGAGTGTCTGCCTTTAGAATTTCAAACTTGGCGTTTTGAACAGTGGCATTTGTCTCAATCACTCTTTTAACTGCGTCCTTGAGCGACAGACGCAGAACTTTACCATTTGCCGCTTCCTGCCCTAAGACTTCGAAAGAAAAAATCACTAGGGAAATAGCAATTACTATTGGAGAAATTTTTTTAGAATAATCTATCATAGGTTAAATTGAACTTTTGAGGAGTTTAATAACTGTTTAGTCAAGAAGCGACTTTTTGTAAATCCTTTTCAGCGTCCAAATTTACTTGATTTCTTCCCAAATTGATCTGCAGTCTTCTTGGCTTTCAAATGGACAGGTCAGAAAAAAACCGAGTCCCTTGTTCTTTGCCAATTTATAAGTTTCTAGACCGAAGTAAGAACGAGTTTGTGTTTCATCACTTAAATTAAAGCTAGTTTCATAAACACCGTTCTTACTTTCTTTTCTCAAAAACTGACTAGAGCGTTTAATAGAATTAGATAAACCTCTTCTTCCATCCCAGATATCGGGGTAATGCGAATTATCTGTGAGTGTATGCTTATGAAATGTCTGACCGATACTTAGCATGATACGCGCGGGTGGCTCATAGAAAATTTGTTTTTCGTATCGTATGTATTCTGATTCAAAGGTCTGTTCGCTAGTAGCCGCAGGAAGTAATATTCTAAAATAAGAAACCTTCCAATTGTATTCTCTTTCCTTTCTAGCAAATCTATAAAGTTCAGTGGGAAACACATAGCGAAACCGAGAATCTATTTGATAAAAGTAAGAAAAATCTTTACTCTCTATAAAAAGTTTTTTCTCTCCCTGTTTATTTTGCGCATAACAACCATATGGCTCTGTTAGGATTTCCAATTCATCTTTCCTATCTTGATTTTCAGATATAAGCCTGTTCAAAGTATTTTGCACTTCAAACTTTGGATTTCTTTTGCCTTTATAAATAAGCCTCTGACAAAGTGTAATTCCTTTGAGAAGTCTTATGGCAGGAAAAAACTTTCTCTTTTCGACCAACTCTTTTGCTTCAGCGATATGCACATCTAATTGGCTTGCGTCAGGTAAAGCTTCTCTATAAGAATCATCTAGAGAAAAAATAATTTCCCCATTCCATTTTTGTTTGTAATTCCGACCGAACAAATCTACCTTCTCCGTAAAGTGTGGACGAACAGTCTTAGCCGCTTCTTGTGCGCGAGTCGATAAAGTTAAAATCAGTAGTACCGGTGTAAAAACAAAAATTTTGCCACAGAGGCACAGAGACGCAGAGGTTAATAATATATTAAATCTTAGCACAAGATTATGCGAGTAAGCTAGACGTTTATACAATGCCTTAGAAAAAAATTTAATAGACCTCTCTGTGTCTCTGTGCCTCTGTGGCAATGCTTTTACACAGTTTATACTTCGTCGCAGAATTTCATTCTCCGAGGGCTTTTGTGACGATTTCATATAGCATTTCTTTATGCGGCTCTGCTTTGGGGATAACACTGAGATGGCGCGAGAGGGAAATTAAATATTTATCGTCTACCACTTTTCCATTAAGCCATTTTCCGGTCATGTCCATCATTACATCTAGAATAGATTGAAATTCCATAACACCAAGCCCTACTAAGTTGGTAGCAAATCCAAGCGCACCTTCTGTCGGAATGTATTTTTTAAAAGTTTTAATCTTATCCAAGTAGAGTCTAGACGGAAGTGCCTTTCTAACATTCTCTTCCATATCCACTGCCATAGGACCAATATTTGTCATATTAATCAGAACGGCATACACAGAATTAACCTTCCCGTGAATGGCATGACATTCTTCCCCAAGTTTTCGAATTTTGACCGCATTATCGCGAGTAACCGCATCGCGTCCAAGAAAGTTCATATTATAGAGATAATCTTCTAGTTCTTTACCGGAAATTTCGCCAATTAAAATCAATTGGTATAGGGTAAATATCAAGTAGTCGCTTTCAGTATTATCTCCAAGCAAAATTTCTTTTGCTTTCGTTGGTTGATAGAGTCTATCTTGTAATAGAATCGTAAGCTTATAAGTCAACTGGTCAAAGAGACTTTGATAAGTAGAGCCAAAAAATTTCTTTGCCCTGTCCATTGCAGGACCGACACCTTCTTTCAAAAGATCATTCAAATTAAAAACAGAATTTACCACTTTATCAAATACGCCCTTAATCGTTCCATCTAAGTATTTTAAATGCAAAGATTCCATTTCGATTCCATGATTACGAATGGTTGCATGAAGCGCACGGCGGAAATAATGAGGACTAGCCGATATGAACGCAAGCGGTGTACCACCAGTATTCTCACGAAGCCTATTATAAAAAATAGGCATTCCCGGAAGGGGAAATTTTTGATCGGGAGTTTCAAAAAGTGTAGACAGCATTCCTTTCTTAGAGCCAAGCTCGGTTGCAAGATAGGTCTGGTCTATGTCAGACGTAGTAATAAAAGAATTATATTTTTCAGAGAGTATTCGTAGTTTGCCCATACCTACGATTGTAACTTTTGTAATTTTGCTATGCTCTTTTAGGTTTAAGTAGGCAATGTCTTTTGTGTATTGTCTGTAAGAATCACTTCCTTTGAAGATTACGTTGAAAGTATAATTCCCAGCTTTAACTTTATGCGTTAACTCATACGAAAAAAATCCATCTTCTGATCCAACAAAGTCAGTAGACTCAAAAACTTTTTTTCCTTTCTCGGAAAATATTTCTATAGCGAGAATTGGTTTACGAACAGGAGCAAGGCTAAAATCCAAGAAAGGGGTAATTTCATTTTCCTGTCCTTGAAAAAGTCCTGTCATCAAATTCCATAAATCATCGGCTTCCATGAAATCACTGATACCAACGTCAACGACCTGTCCTCTGATTAATGCCCGCCCTTCTCGTCCGAGCGAACTGCTACAAACAGCAATGCGCTTTTTGTCCTTCGCGCGGACTTCTCTTTCTTTTTCAGGCTCGTTTGATTCTTCTATTTCTTCCAAGGTTTTTAAGCTCCTAGTCTAGCTAGTTCAAACTAAAAACTTGGCTGTAAAATGTAAACCATTTCGTGATTGTTTCAGGATTTGCCACCGAGGCACTGAGACACAGAGAGTATATAAGAAGGAAGATGCTTAGGGAATTTACCACGGATGAACACAGATTAACACGGATGTTTTTTAAACGGATACAAATTATGAATTATTACTTTGCATTTAGCACCGATTACAAATGTTAGAGCAGCAAGTCGTCAGGACTCGCTTTGATTTCGATTCTACTCATTTTCTGAACGAACACTTATCGAAGCGTGATCGAACGGTGACATTAGTTTGTAAAAATTTCCCATTAGAAATTTAAAGAGACGTCGATTCTTAAGGACTAAGTTAGAAATGATTTATGGTTAATTTAAGCGGGTAATGGCAAACCACTATCAACTCCTTTATAGCCAAATAAAAAACCTTTTATACTTAAATCTTCATCTAAATCCGACCAATGAAGTCCTGTTCCAGAACCGATTAGTCTAAAATTATTCAATTGTTCCTGAGTAGCTTTCATAAGCCTTGGATACCAAGCAATGGGAACACTAATTTCTCTTCCATCTTCGAGCAATGCCCAGATCATATGATTCTTTAGTATTTTTACTTCTTTTGCTTTCGGTTCTGATATTGCAATCATACTGGGTTTCCTTCTATTCTAAAAAATAATCAGAATCTATTTTCTTTACTTTGTAAACATTTTTTACTGTTACGCCTAACTCATATTCAATCATTAAGCTTGTGAGTTTAGTTCCATCAATTAATACAACGGATACATCTAAGCTGGAAGCATATTCAATCGCTTTCTTACTGAAATTTGAAGTCGTAATAAAAATTCCTTTCTTAGCTCTCTTTCCATGCAGTGCGCCTACGAACTTTTGAATTTCTGGTCTGTCTACATTGTTATTCCATCGTTTTGCTTGAATATAAATCTTATCTAAACCGAGAATATCTTCTTTAATAATTCCGTCAATTCCCTCATCGGCAGACTTAGAAGTAACCTCTCCACTCTCAATATCGGAACCACCATAACCCATTTTTAATAATAAATCAATAACCAGTTGCTCAAAGAAATAAGGTGAAGAATCTTTAATTTGATTCATAATTGAGCTAGATAATTCGTTATTGATTTGTGAAATTCCTGCCTCGATCAATTCCTCCGGGGTTTTACCAAGAGTATCCGCAGTATCAATTGTATTTTCTTCCTTAATGGACTCATCCTGATTTGGATTTCTATTAAGATTAAACTTTGGAAATTTTTTTAGGAAGGTAATGGTTATTTCTACTGGAGGTTTCTTTAAAACGTCTCTACCTAAATCACTAAGAATATACTTTCCTCTTTCAGAATTTTTTATTAATTCTGCCATTCTTAGATAAGTTATTGCCCATGCTATTCTATTATAAAGTAATAGCTGTTTACCGCTAGGAGTTTTAATTTTCTGTTCTTCTTCCGTAATTTCAAACTCTTTAACAATGTAAGACCGGAAATCATTTGAATTCTTAACATTTCCATCAGACAAAGATTTTAGTAATGGCAACATAATTTTTTGAAAATCTGGAATCATAATTCTTTTTTCCTTTGAAAATTATTTCAGGGTCTAACGCTTACGCTAACCATAATCCCCTCCCCAACTCTGTGTCTCAGTGACTCTGTGGCAAACTTATCTTCACCCGTTAGCGATACGCATAAACGGATGATCTTCAATCATGTGGAGATAGTCTTCGCCGAAGAGTTCGAGTGTGCCATCGGGCGCTTTATAATATTCGAGGATAACTGGAACTAACGCATTTTCTTTTTCCATGACGGCAATCTTGCGCATTTTCTTTGCGAGGATTTCGGCGAGGCGAGAGACTCTATCAATATCAGCTACAAGATCTATTTCCTCTTTGTTAAATGCCTGGTAGGCAATCACTTTAATAAAATAATCGGGCATCTTCCAAATCTCAAAAGCTCTTCTTCCAATTTCAATTGAGTCAATTCCAATTTCGTCTCTCTCTAAATCATAAAGAGATTTGACTCCGAATTCATAGAGCCTTAGAACCTTTAAGTATTTTTCAGCGAAATTTAGCGCGAGGATATTCATTCCAATTTTTCGAAGGAGAGACACAATAAAAATATCCGCTGCAAGAGATTTTAATTTGAGAGGAGTTAATAGATCGTAAGAAATAAGTGAGGTTAATACTGGTAATTCTCTTAGGTATTTTACATAGATTGGATCTTTTAAAGGATTGGCAAGAGTCTTATCAAATTCATTTATGACCATCCTCTTCACAACTTTAATACCAATGAGGGTAATTGCATCTTTGAGCGTGCGAATGGTTCCAGAGCGTCCGTAATAGGCAGAGTTAGCAGTGCGAATAATGGTGCTTGTAATTGCAATGTCTGGGCTTAAAATTCTTTCTAGTTCGACAACTCCATTTCTTGCATCATCTACGTCAAAATTGACTACGTTTGCAAATACGATTGGAAGATTAGGTAATCGAATTTTACTCAAATCTAGTTTTTCAATCTTATCATCAAAAGAACTGACAATGTCCCTTCTGCCTAGAACAAGCGCAAACTTTCGAATAATCGTATCTGTTTCAAAAGGCTTTACGATATAGCCATGAACTCCCACCTGCAAAACCTGCTTAACGAATGCGCCTTCGTTATGACTCGTGATGAGCATAATTTTCATTTTTGGGTATTGCTTTTTTACTTCTTTGATGGTCTCCATTCCATTCATAACAGGCATCTCTTGGTCAACACAGATAATGTCAGGTTTAACATGCATTTCTTTTAATTGATTTAACGCATGGAGTCCATCTCCTGCTTCACCGCAAACACTAAAACTCAAGCGGGCGAGCGTTCTCTTTAAAGCTGTGCGAAATAACATACTGTCTTCTACAATGAAAATATTGTAGGGCTCGCCAGTATTTACGTTAATGCCTAATGGTAATTTTTGAGGAGTTGAGCCAAGCACGGAAATACAATGAAAAATTGCACCGTTCTTGGCAATCATTTTTAAAGTATCATGGCTTCAAAACAAATACTTTCAGTTCACCCTTATCTTTCTTACCCCCTGACCAAATTACTTTCCCATTTACAAGAACAGGATCGTCTTTTCGATTAAGCCTTGCACTCCCAAGATCAACTGGACTTTGTAAAATTTTCCCAGACGAATTAAAAAGTAAATACTCTGTCGTTAAATAAGTATTAGCCGACCATTTTTCATATAAAGCCAGGAATTTATCTTCTTCTAATTGAATTAGCTTTGGTCGCAGGATATTCTCTGCGTTCTTGTCTTTAAATTCAGTAAGCCATAAGACACCTACTCTCTTCTGAGGAAATTTTTT
>JANMOF010000330.1:0-2951 GCA_031368925.1 Leptospiraceae bacterium | reverse complement strand
CTGGATGGAACTGAACGATAATACCAAATATGAGAAACAGGAGCCGCGAGTTCGATATGCCCCATACGTTCTCTTCGAACTTTTGAGTGAGTTACTTCAACTCCGCATTTGTCACAAATTACACCTTTGTAACGAATGGATTTGAATTTACCGCAATAACATTCCCAGTCCTTTGTAGTTCCGAAAATTTTCTCACAGAAAAGACCTTCCCTTTCTGGTTTCAATGTTCTATAATTGATTGTCTCCGGTTTTTTTACTTCACCGTATGACCATTCTTTAATTCTCTCAGGCGAAGCAATTTTGATTGTAATGGAGTCAAATCTGGCGTAGTTTTTCATGTTATATCCTAGATGTTCTCAATAGATTCTATTTTAATTTTCTTTTTATTTCTTGAATATTCGTCTTCGTAATCTGCTATATCCACTGTATTCCCTTCAGTATCTGTAATGATGATATCTAAAGCTAAACCTCTTAACTCTTGAACAAGAACGTTAAAGGATTCTGGAATACCTGGCTTAATGGAATGAATTCCTTTAACAATCGCTTCATAAATTCTTGCTCTTCCAAGCATATCATCTGATTTAATTGTAAGTAATTCTTGCAAAGTATGTGATGCACCATAAGCTTCGAGTGCCCATACTTCCATCTCTCCGAGTCTTTGTCCCCCGAACTGAGCTTTCCCACCGAGTGGTTGCTGAGTTACTAAGGAATATGGACCTGTAGATCTTGCATGTATTTTATCATCGACTAAATGGGCTAACTTCAACATATAAATATGTCCACAGAAAACTTCATTCAAGAAAGGCTCACCCGTTCTTCCATCGTATAATTGGAATTTGGAATTGAGTGGAGCCTTTGCTTCTTTTGCGTAGCTTTCAATATCAGATTCATGAGCTCCATCAAATACTGGAGTTTCAAAATTCAATCCAAGAAGATGAGCCACAAAACCTAATTGTGTTTCAAAAATTTGCCCTAAGTTCATACGAGAAGGAACTCCAAGTGGATTCAATACGATATCCAAAGTGGTTCCGTCTGCCATGTACGGCATATCTTCTACAGCAACTACTTTAGCAACGACACCTTTGTTTCCATGTCGTCCCGCCATTTTATCGCCCACTAAAAGTTTTCTTTTTCTAGCTATAAATACTTTCACTAATTCTTCAACACCCGCAGGTAGATCATCTCCGTTCTCACGCTTATAACGTTTGATATCGATGATGGTTCCTTCATTTCCATTAGGTAAACGTAAAGATGAATCTCTCACCTCTTTCGCTTTTTCACCAAAAATAGAATGGAGTAATTTATACTCAGGAGTTAAATCGGTTTCCCCTTTTGGAGTAACCATACCCACAAGTATGTCGCCGGCTTTTACTTCAGCTCCAATTCTAATTACGCCCGTTTCATCTAAATCACGGAAAGCTTTATCAGAAAGGTTTGGAATATCTCTTGTAATTTGCTCTTGACCTAATTTAGTTTCTCTTGCTTGAATTTCAAATTCTTCAATATGAATCGAAGTAAAAATATCATGCTTTACAATATTTTCTGAAATGACAATCGCATCCTCAAAATTATATCCTTCCCAAGGCATAAACCCAACCAAAACATTTTTCCCGAGTGCAAGATAACCATTGTCTACAGCAGGTCCATCCGCTAATACTGTTCCCTTTACAACGATATTTCCGATGTCATCATTTTTTTCACCTTTAACGAGTTCACCCGCTAAAGTATGTCCTTTAGAAACGGTAACTCCTTCTTTGACGAAGGACTCATATTCTCTTTCTCCATTTTGCAATGGATAGGTAAATTTTTGATCATTATCAGATGTTAATTCAATTTTATCTTTCGATACTTTTGTAATCTTTCCGGATTCTTCTGCCATATAGACGGATACAATCGGTTTTTGATTGAAGCAAGTACCTTGATTTGTTTTTTTATATTTCACAAGAGGATAAACATAATCTTTTCCGGATTCTTCACGAACCACAATTTGCTTTGAATCCACTTTGGTAACTACACCCGATTTTTTTGCGATCACACAAATTCTAGAATCGTATGCGGCTCTGCCTTCCATTCCTGTCCCCACATAAGGCGCTTGCTCTACCATTAAGGGAACCGCTTGACGTTGCATGTTTGAACCCATCAAGGCACGGTTTGCATCATCATGTTCTAAGAACGGAATCAGTGCAGTCGAAACAGAAACTACTTGCATCGGAGCTAAATCCATATATCCAACTTCAGAAGGATTTCTAAAAGGGAAATCAGAACGATGTCGAGTGGAAATTAATTTACTTTTAAAATCCCCTTTATCATCGATTGCAGAAGATGCCTGAGCTACTGAATGATATTCTTCTTTATCAGCGGTTAAAAATTCGATTTGTTTTTGAACTCTACTTCCTTTTACAACTTTATAAGGAGTTTCTAAGAATCCAAAATCATTCACTCTTGCGTATGAAGCCATTGATAAAATTAAACCAATGTTCGGACCTTCAGGAGTTTCAATTGGACACATTCTACCGTAATGAGAATAATGAACGTCCCGTACTTCAAATCCTGCTCTATCTCTAGAAAGACCACCCGGTCCAAGTGCGTTTAATCTTCTCTTATGCGTTAACTCGGCAAGTGGATTAGTTTGATCCATGAATTGTGATAATTGCGAAGAACCAAAAAATTCATTTACAACAGCGGTTACTGGTTTAATAGAAATTAATAATTGTGGAGTTTGTTGTTCTAGTTCTTGAACTGTCATTCTTTCTTTGATAACTCGCTCAACTCTTGAAAAACCAAGTTTCAATTGATTACAAAGTAATTCCCCGACAGAACGAATTCTACGATTACCCAAATGATCAATATCATCATGATAATAGTTTTCCGCTTCGGAAATTAACATTACTAAATAACGTACGGCTTCGATAATATCTTCTGGACGCAGGGTTCTCGCTTCACATTTTTCG
>JANMOF010000291.1:0-15858 GCA_031368925.1 Leptospiraceae bacterium | reverse complement strand
TGCCCTCGAGAGCATCGAAAAGATTAGAGACTTATCCCGTCGGGATTTTTTGACAGAACTTTACAACCGCAAATACTTCTGGGAAAAAAGCAAAACTCTATTAGCCACAGGTAAACAGACCGTAGTCGCAGTTTATATTGTTGACCATTTCAAAAAACTGAATTCAGAATTTGGAAATGATGCAGGAGACTTAATTTTAAAATCACTTGGGATTATTGCTAAAGAGCATTTTGCTAAACCTCATTTATTATTTCGTCTGGAAGGAAAAAAATTTGCCACCCTGATTAGCAATATTTCTAAAGAAGAAGTTATTTCTTTATTTGAACAATTCTGTTCCAAGGTTGCTAGCATCCCTATAAATTTTAACGGGAGTAGAATTGATTTTACAATTTCAATAGGTCTTTCACTAACCCAAAATATAAATCCAGAGATACGTATTAAAGAAGCAGAAGAACAATTAAGTAAAGCAAGAAGTTCCGGTAGAAACAGAGTAGCCGCAAGGTAATAGTTTTTTTAAAAAACCGTCTCCATTTCTCAAAAAAAAGCTCAAAAAAAAGATAGACAGATTCTGATTTTACTCCATAATCATTCTATGAGTCAACTTGACAGAATTACATTTAATATAAATATTATGGGTGGACAAGCATGCATTAGAGGAATGAGAATTTCTGTGTCCCTTATTCTTAACTTACTGGCAAATGGTATGACTCCAAAAGAAATTATAAATGAATACCCAGATATAGAAGAAGAGGATACCAGACAATCACTACGATATGCAGCTTGGCTTGCTACCGAAAAAATTTTTGTAAATATTGCAGTATAGTTTAATGAAATTTCTAGGGGACATGGGGATTTCACAAACTACAATCCATTGGCTAATTAGTCAAGGATTTGAAGCAAGGCATTTAAGAAACTTAGGTCTCAAAAAATTAATAGATAGCGATATAATAAAATTAGCCCAAGAATCTCTGGAAATTATTTTGACCTGTGATCTTGATTTTGGAACATTATTAGCTCATTCAAAAGAAACAATGCCTAGTGTAGTCATTTTTAGATTAGAAAACGAAAAACCTGAGAATATCAATAAACACTTAGATGCTATTATAAAATTATATAAAGATGACCTATCAACAGGTTGCATTATCTCTGTTTCAGAAAAAAAATATAGAATTAGAGGATTGCCTTTTTAAATCATGAAAAAAATAATCATCTTCGGAGCAAGCGGTCGTGTAGGTAAGAAGCTAGTAGAGTATGCCTTGGACGACAAATACCAAGTAGCCGCTTTTGTTAGAAATCCAGATAACTTAAAAATCAAGCATTCAAACCTAGAAATTTTTATAGGAGATGTGTTCAACGCAAAAGAAGTAGAAAATGCGATACAGGGAAAAGACTATGTTTTATCTGCATTAAGTGGACGCTCCACCAAGCCAGACTATTCCGTATTATCCACAGGAATGAAAAACATTATAACTGGAATGGAAAAATCAAGTGTCAAGAGGATACTAAGCGTAGCCGGTGCAGGAATCCTAGATGATCTAGAATATGGGCTTAGAAGAAACAGACCCAAATACCCGGAGATTTTTAAACTTGTTTCAGCGGAAAATTGGAAAGTATACGAAACTCTTCAAAAGACAAACGTGAATTGGACAATGGTTTGTGCACCGGAAATGCCTGAAGAAAAACGCACAGGTATCTATAGAACAGCTAATGACTATTTACCGATTGATGGAAAAAGAATTTCTGCCGAGGATGTTGCCGATTTTATTTTGAAGAATTTAGAGACTGAGGCTACCTATAGAAAAAGATTAGGAATAGCTTATTGAAATGACTTCGTAAAGTCTCGAACCTGCTTTTCTTATTTCATTCTTTCGAATCGCTCTTCATCGATTGCATTTTTTCTTTTCAGATACAAAGTTTTCATATCTTCCTCGAAACGAATTTCAAATGTTCCTTTATGTGAAGGCATAAGTGATAGATGAGGTGTGAGGCTTGTTTTCTCATCAAAGGAATATTTGCCAATATCGCCCAATTGAGGTGCTGGCATGATTTTATTATCCGCACAATTTTCCTGCATCCTATCTCCAAGTAAATATCTAAGACTCCCATCGCGGTAGAATTGAAAAAATCCGCAATTTCTCTGATTCATATAAATCAGGGTTAACGCGCGTTTACCAGGAAACGTCTGACAGGAAAAAAGAATTAAGATTAAAGGTATTTTTATTAGGTATTTATTCATAAGTAATATTATAGGGATTGTGTAAAAAGTAAAACTCTATTAAACAACATTTCTCAGTGACTCTGCGGAATATCTTTTTACACAACCTTCGATGATGGGATCCTTCTTAATTTACTATCTTAAGTTTTTCTTGCGCGTTAATTCTCTTGACAACTTCATTTAATTGTTTAACGAATTCCTTCGTTTCACTCGAGCTTAACGCAAAATTAAGAGTATCCTTTCGATTGGAGTAACTAAGACTAAAATTATTCTTTGCAGAATTAATCTTCGATATAACTTCTTGGTTTATTTCAGATTCAAGCTTCACAATATCAGTATAATCCGTGGACACTTTTTTTAAATTATAATAAGTACCATCTAGATTGAGGGATAATCCAACCGGCAAATCTGTATCAAGCATATCTAAGTGATAATCGAGATAGTATTTCTTATCTCCCGTGATATTATTATAAACACCTTTAAACATTAAACTCTTCGCCTTACCGCGAGTACAAAACGGCAAATACCAGGTGAACTCAGTACAAATTGTTTCTGACTTTACACTTACCTGTTCTAAATTTGGCTCAGGTATGACTTGAAAACTATTACAGCTTAGTAAAAAAAACAATATATTCAAAAACACAAATTGGGAAAAAAATCTTCTCATTTTAAAGCAAACTCCTAAATTTATTTTAAATTAAATAACGTACCGAAAAAATCAATTACAAGAATCGTCTTTTTATAAAATTAGTAATTATGATTTCATTTCCAAAAGATAAAATTAACATTCTCCTACTCGAGAACATTCACGAAAATGCGTTCAATCTTTTCAAGAATGATGGCTTTTCCGTTAAACTAATGAAAGATGCTTATACGGAAGATGAGTTATGCGAAGCAATCAAAGACGTGCACGTTTTAGGAATTCGAAGCAAGACAAATGTAACTGCAAAAGTTTTTGAAAATGCCCATAAGCTTTTAACACTTGGCTGTTTTTGCATTGGAACAAACCAGGTCGATTTATCCACCGCCGAGAAAAAAGGCATCCCTGTTTTCAATGCTCCCTATAGCAACACTAGAAGCGTAGCAGAGCTTGTGATCGCTGAGATTATTTTCCTCGCCCGTAAGACTGGAGATCAATCTAGAGATGCGCATAATGGCAAATGGAACAAAATAGCCGTTGGCTGTTTTGAAGTTCGCGGTAAAACTTTAGGCATTATCGGTTACGGGCATATAGGATCACAGGTTTCTATTTTGGCAGAATCATTTGGAATGAAGGTAATCTTTTATGATATCCAAACAAAACTGCCATTGGGAAATGCACAACCAGCAGATACCTATGAAGAAGTTTTAAAGAATGCTGATTTTATTAGTTATCATGTTCCAGAAAGTCCTGATACAGTAAATCTTCTCGGGGCAAAAGAATTTTCTGCAATGAAAAAAGGTTCTTATATCTTAAATCTTTCTCGTGGAAGAGTTGTAGACATAGATGCATTAGCCGCAAATCTAAAGTCAGGTCACATAGCTGGAGCAGGTATTGATGTGTTTCCCGAGGAGCCAAAGTCAAACAAAGATCCATTTGTAAGTCCGCTACAAAATCTCACAAACGTAATACTCACTCCACATATTGGAGGGAGTACTGAAGAAGCTCAGAGAAACATTGGTCTTGAAGTTTCAAATAAACTCTTGCGTTATGTGAATAATGGGTCTACGTCGTTTGCAGTAAATTTCCCTAACATAGAATTGCCACTTATCAAGGACAACTATCGAATTCTAAATGTTCACAAGAACCAACCAGGATTTCTTCGAGACATCAATAAGATTGTTTCCGATGTAGGAGCAAATATCAGCGCACAATTTTTATCTACAACGGCTGATATTGGTTATCTCATCATGGATCTAAATAAAAAACTAGGCGATCAAGTTAAAGAGGAAATTATAAAAAATCCTCTGAGCATTAAGACTAGGATTTTGTATTAGCAGATACACTTCGTAATGCGCGCCTTTTCGCTTCGCTCAAGGAGCAACTCTTTTACTCTACCCAGACATTACCTTTTCTCGTTAGAGTTAGGGCATTGAGCGGAGCCGGTATTGGTCGTTCCCTGAGTGCGAGTCGAAGGGAACCTATGCTTTGAGTTCACCCAACTCTTTTTCCAATTTGCATTTTGGATAAGAGCCTGGCTTTAATGCAGTGCCTACATAACCAACAGCTTCCTGTGCGGTTACTACGTTTATGTCCCAACCACTTATATAATTTGGACACTCGATTAACTTGTTCTTACATAATATCTGAGTTGCTTTAGGTTTTGGATAAGCCCACGCCGATGGAACGGAAAGACATTTATTTTCAAGCTCTGCAATCTTGCGAGTTCGTTTTACAATTTTTTCATATTCTTTAAAACGATCAATCATTGGATTCGAAATTTCTTTATCGAAAATTCCTTTCTCAACGTTGTAACAAAACATAACTAATAGCTTTTCAGCAATACTATCAGCTCCGCTAATTCTTTTGTAGGTCTCACTAATGAATCGAGTGATCTTTAAAGACTCTGTTAAAATTTTTACCGTTTCTTCAAAGTTTTCATTGTCCACTAGTCCATAATCATCACCTGCCCCCGTCTCACGCGGAACACTTTCTAAAAATGGATTTTGATTTAACAAATTAAAGTCCATTGGATCTGGTTTATCTACAACGTAAACGCCTCTAACAACATGGTTCTGAATTGCCGATACGATTTGCATCGGCATAGCGACATTTTGCGCTATTTGTGAATTCATTCTTGCAAGTCTAGTCATGAGTGTTTCGTCTAAGTTTGAATTTCTCCAATAATCTGTTTTGAAAAAAATCATATCCGAAAGTAAGCCCGTCAGAAACGCGTAACGATGAATTAACTTTATTGTATAATTTTTTTGCACTACAGTGCCTAGGCAAATTAGCCCCATGCTTACGATATGCTGGAAAAAATCATACTGCTCTAGCATGATTTTATACAAAACTAAAACTAAGTCGTTTGTGTAAAAAGAACTACTAATAAGTCCTTCTGTACTTACAATGCTAGACTGATCATTATTATAAAGTATAGATATAAATTCATTTTTTGACTTTTGAATTCCTGGCATAATTTCTGCTGTTAACGCTTTTTTAATTCTACCCGTTAAATCGGATGTCATATTCACTCGAAACTTTGATTCATACTGTCCCGGAATAGATTCTAGTTTTCTTAAAGTAGAATCTTTAATATGCACATTGTCTTTAATTAAAATATTTCCTTTTTTATCTTTAATTGGATCTCGTAATTGCACAAGTCCTAGTAAATCTAAATCATTTACAAACTTACTAAATTCTCTTAGCTCATCAAATTCAATACCCGCAAGAGTGATTTTCATTTTATCTCCTCATTATTCCTTATTTATTTCGTTTCTTTTCTAAAAACTCAATGACTTTTTCTTTAGAATTAAAATTTCCAAGTTTATCAGCTCTCACTGTTCCACCCGGATTTTCCGTATTCATTTCGCTTAAATAATTTCCTAGTATATCAATTCCGGCAAATGTCATTCCATATTTTTTTAGCTTAGGCTTAACTGCATCTATAATTTTTTTATCTCTATCAGTCAAGTCGCACTTTACCGGCTTACCACCTGCATGAATATTATTTAGGAACTCACCCTCGTTAGCCACACGTAGATACCAGGCAATTGGCTCTCCATCTAAAAGTATAATGCGCTTATCCCCACTATTCGGAATATAACTTTGAATTAAAATAGGACCTTGCTTAAGTAGAGCACGTAAATTATTTCTAAGATTTCTTTTCTCTGTAAAATAAATATCTTCTCCACCCTTCCCGCCTAACGGTTTAATGACTCCTTCGTATTTTAAAACATCTTTACTATACTTATAGAGATCATCAAAATTTCCGGAGATCAATTGGTGTGGGGGTAAAATAGAATTATCCAAGCTTAGCGTAGCAAGTTTAGACGAGACAAATGGCAAATAGCGCGGATCATTAAAAACAAATACTCCAGCCTCTTGTAAATGAAATGCATATTCTCTTGCTGTCTTATGAAAAGATTCTCCCTTATCTCCCGGCTCATGTTTGTGCCTGAGCATTAGAACATCTAGCTTATTTAAAGCTAGCTTTTCTTCTGGGAAATTTTTTAGATTGCGAGTGAGATCAACTCTTGTTTCAATACCTTTCTTTTGAACAACGTGAACGTTGGCGAATATATTCTTTACATCTGAATATAAGTCGTATACAGACATCATGTAAACTTCGTGACCTCTTTGCAATGCTGCAAAAGCAAGATCATGGGTAGTAAGACCGTCATTTCGGGTAGAAAGCGTGTTAGTGATGATGCCTATTTTCATAAATACGAATTCAAAGGTAATTAGGTATTCGCATGCTTACAATTCTTTTTTGAGTTTTTAGAAATTTATTTCAGAGCTGCTTTCTCAATGCGATTCAATAGAACTTCTTCAAATTCATCCTGAATCGGAAATTCGCAATAGGCTTTTTTAATTTTTCTTTGATCGCAATCAATAAAGAAAGAATACAGATGATGCATATATTCTAAGTTTGAATTTACAGTTTGGCAAAAGTCTACATCTGTTCTCCGGGTAAATCCAATGAAAGCAGTAGAATCTGTATTTACAGTTGGAGCATCCCTGCCTAAAAGAATCACTTCGCAATCGGGCGCATAATGTCTATACTTCATACCAGGACTTACTGGTTTATCTGAGGAAATTGATTTATAATTTTTAATAGAAGGGAAAAATTTCCCTAGCTCAGAAAAAGAAATACGCCCCGGTCTGAGTAAAATAGGAGTAGTACCAGTCAGGTCAACTACAGTAGATTCGATGCCAATATCACTATCGTCCCCAGTAAGTATAAAGTCCACCTTACCGGAAAACTCATTGATAGCATCACGTAAGCGCGTAATAGAAGGTTTACCCGATAAATTAGCAGACGGAGCAGAGATTGGAATATTGGAAAATCTAAGAATTGAATTTGCAACAGTATGTGAAGGGATTCTTACGCCTATGGTAGCAAGCCCGGAGGAAAAGACAGTTTCATCTTTTTTTTTTAAAATGAAAGTAATAGGACCCGGCATCAATTGCTCAATGGAGCGTCTATATTCTTCAGGGATAATAGCGATTTGTTCCATAGATTCAAAAGAATCTACATGAACAATAAATGGATTATCAATGGGACGATTTTTAATCGAATAGATTTTTTGACAGGCGGAGAGATTTCTAGAATCAGCCCCGATCCCATAGACAGTCTCTGTGGGAAAAATAATCACTCCCCCGTTTCGTAAAACCAGGGAAGCTTTCTCTATATCGGGACTGACGATCGTATTCAAAGAAGCAAAATTACTTCTTTGGTAGGATCATAGTTGTTTTATCGTGATGCTTACCCGTTGATTTAGTATTCTTTACATTACTTTTCTGTACAGGTAACTCTTTCTTATCCTCTTCTAATTTCAACTTACTTGGAGTAAAATCAATTTTATCTACAGGAGGAAGCTTGTTCGATACAAGTAGACTCAAGTAATCATTGATTTCTGGATCATTATCAGATAGTAATTGCCAGAAAGAAAAACCACCGATTTTATACTTACGCAGTAATGTCATTTTATCTTCGAATGCTTTTCGATTCATATAAAAAGCAACCCGATCACAACCGCCAGAATTATACCAAAGACTAGGATCTTCGTAGACTTTATTTTCGTGAATATACATAAACTTGGAAAGATTCTTCCAGCCTTTAGAACGACTATTTTCTGCAAAGATTTTAGTAATGTCTGTCGGCTGATAGTGAATTGACTTAGATGCTTTAATCTTTTGCGCAGTATCAAAATATACCGCTTTAGCACGGACGTTACAATTTAGTGCCCAGTCATACCCGTAAGTAGGAATTGCCATGTATAATTTTTCTGCTGGAATGCGGGCAAGAGAATATTCTACAATCTCTTTTAGCCAAACGTTAGGCGCTTGAGGTCCGGGTCCGGGATTACGATATTTACGCGGGTGCAGTTCATATGCCATGATTTTTACACGGTCAACATATTTAGCAAGAAATTCATAATCATGGGTCATTGGTCCACGCCAATTTTCCGCAAAATCCTGTAGAATTGGCTTAGATAAGCCTTTGCATTTTGTTTCTTTAGGTTTTTTTGAAGCAGTCTTCGGATGAACTGCAACGGATAATAGCTTGTTACGCGCTTTTAATTCTTTAGAAAGAAGAACGATGAACTCTTCGAACTTTTCTTTCTTATTGCAAGTCATTCCTTCATAATCAATATCAATTCCATCATAGCCATAAGTCTCAACTTCTTCGACGATGTTTTTAATATGTTGGTCACGAATGTCAGTCCGACCATTCATACCGATATTTTCAGAAATCTTCTCTTTTGGATTTTCCCAACGAAAGATGGTAGGTATAATTTTAACATTAGGATTTAGAGATCTAAGCTCGGCAACTCTTGCATGCTTAGATGTTTTGCTCCAAGAAGAAGAAATTTCCCCTGTGTTTGTAAGCCCACCTTTCATGAGATAGATAAACGGATGAATTTCATTGTAATAGATTACATTTTTCTTCATAGCTTCGTAATCTGAAAACCAGGTAGAAGAGCGAAATTCTGCTTTGTCTATTGAATTGACGATCTCGGGGAGCTTTTTCTCTTCGGGCTTATTCTGTGTGTTCTCAACTGCCGGAGAATCTGGATTTAATTTAAAAATAGAGACGATGCTATCTAGAAACCCGGTCTCTTTTACTGCTGGCTCTTTGCTATCGGGCTGTTTTTCGGTCTTACCTTTTTCGACAGGAGTCTTCCCGTCTATGGAGGCAACTTTTGCATCCTTTACTTCCGGTCCAGTCACGGCTGAACGCTCCATTAGGTTATAACCAATAAAAAATAGGACTCCTGATAGGAGAACCCAGAAAGTCACAATTAAAATCAGCTTTGTGCGACTTCCAAAATTTTGAAATATCTTATTCAAATACGCCTTCCTTCTTACTTTTGTAAGCTAGACAGTTTAAAAAGAGCTTTTCAGCTTCTTTCCTGCCATTTTTTCCGACATGGGTTTTATATAAATCCCTTTTAATCGGATTCGGGGCAGTAGCAAATCACGAAAAAACCTATTTTGCAAGCATTTTTCGGTCATTTTAGTATCTATCGGAAATTTTTTGACAAAGATGAGGGGTGGAATTGCCATGAACTGCGAAGGTGTTAGGTGCGTCAGCGCGGGCGGAAAGAGAGTTTGAGGGTTTAGGGATCTTATTCATACCCATTCTCCGTGACTCAGTGTCTCTGTGGCAAAAGGTCCCCCCATCGCTTAGTCGCTCTCCAGCAGGTGTGACACTCTACTATACAACTACTAAACAAAAATAAACTAGCTTAATTCCATGTTTTCCATAGTCGATAATTCTCCTATGAAAAAACACAAATTAATCAAAAAATTAGAAGCACCGTTACCAAAGGGATATAAGTATTTCCATAAATATTTCCAAGAATTCATAGACACGAAGAAAGACGGCTTAACTCCGTTAAATGCTGGTAGATATTTACAGAAGTATTGTGAAAAAAAAGTAGGATTATCCAGTAAAAGCAATTGTAAAAAAGCAATCATCCATATCGTCAAACTAACCTTATTTAGAGAACGAATCCAAGAGCAAGAGGTTTATTACAGAGAAGTCTTGAAGATGTTCAAGATTCGATTGATTCCAAAAGTAGTAATGGCATCGGACGTTCCAACCTCTGAAGACATTCGCCTAGCAAAAGAAAATTCTCACATAAAAGTAAATCTTATCATCGACTTCATTAATATTACCTGTCTTAGAATCAAAGAATCAGTCAGCGTTAAATTGTCTAGTTGTAGATTCAATAAAGTAAGCCAAGGCTATTCGATTAAGTTCGTAAGAAAAGGTGGAAATGAATTTGAAACTTGGATACCAAAAGAACTCTATGATAGAATTATTATAGAATACGGATCAACTGTTTATTTATTTCAAAGTCCTCAGTCAGACAAACAACACTTAGCCGTAGGAACTGTTCAAAAATGGTTACGTGACGCAAGCAAGTTTACAACTAAACCAGTAAGACCTCACCTAATCAGACACAAATCCACAAATGAAATAGTTAAAGAAAATCCGCATATACCGCTATACCAACTCTGCAAGAATTTCGGGCATACGGAAAGCACTTTCCGAAAACACTATCTCATAGAGGAAAGCACGGATGTTGCAGCAATAAACAAGCAGCATTATCTGAATCTAAAAGAATCAGAAAGGAATTCAAAATGATTACCTCAGTAGAAGAATTAGAACGAGAAGTTTTCTCACAGATGCAGACTCGATTTACCCATGCAGGCGAATTGCAGATATTTTTAAAAATATCACAATCTACTGCAAGGAATTATTATCTTGGACTAGTGAATCATATCACCAAAGAAAATCTATTCGAGATTGCGAACACACTAAACATCCCGTATAAGATCACCAATCAGGAGGATTAAATCAATGTCTAACGTTGACAATCAAAAGAAATCCTTAGAACTACAAGACAAACTCGATATAGATAAATTCTATATCGAATTCTTTTTACCTGCAATTCCATCTGGACTATTGCAAACCTGTAAAATAGAAGATTTGATTCTGCTATTAGAGAATCTTTATCATCTCACAGGCAAACAGCTAGTAGGCGAACGTTCTATACTAGATAATAAATTGGCTTATAAAAATCTCTCGATCACTCAAAATAAAAACATAAAAAAAGGAAAGCAAGCAGCATGAGTTGGGAAAAAGTATTAGTAGAACTATCAAAGACAATAGCTCATCGTCACTACGAGCCATATATAAAACCTCTAACTCTTTATAGAATGAGCAAAGAAGGGGTAATATTAATTGCACCTAGTGTATCAATCAAAGCAGTATTAGACAAACGATATATTCCAATAATGGAAGATTCGATAAGAAAGGTCCTCGGACAAAAACTAAAAGTAGAGATAACTACCGAGATCAAAGAGCTAGGGATTGGAAGTAAGTCCAACCTAAAACAATTGCAAGAGCTAGACACAAATGGTGAACTTGCCATCGTCCAGAAATATTTAACAGAAAATTTTGATTTTAAATACAATATAATTACCGATGAAACTTTATTCAAACGTAAAACCGATGAAGAGTTTAAAACTCTTGATGGAAGAACGATGAATTCAATTTATATCGGAATCAAAACAAATAAGAACTACAAGCATATAAATAAGGATACTCTCCATATACTGCTGAACTCGGAATTCGTAAAGAGCTATCATCCGATTAAAGAGTATTTCGAAAAACACAAAGATACTTGGAAAGGAGAAACCAATCCACTAGGAGACTTATGCAAATTCATAAAAGTTCAAAATCCTAAAATGAACTTTGAAGAGTATTTTAAGAAATTTTGCTTTCGTATGCTTCATATGATTTACTATCCAGGTAAATTCGTAAATGAGCACATTCTGATTTTACAATCTCCACAAAAATATGGAAAGACTACATTCTTTCAAAACATTTTTCCGTTAGATTGGGATGCCTATATCAATTCGGATACCTCGTTAGATTTTATGGACAAGGATTTAAGCATAACAGCCAGTAAAACAATTGTTCATATATGCGATGAATTTGATAAAATTTTCAAGTATGAAGTTGGAGCAGATGCAATGAAAGAATTCATGTCTAACTACTCCAAGATCAAGCGTCAAGCATACGGACGAACAGCCAGGCATTTCAAGAAAATGTGTTCTTTCTTTGGAACAACAAACAGTATGCAATTTCTTTTTAATAAAGAGGGTAATCGCCGTTATATCATATTTCGCCTAGCGGAAAAAATTGACTTCGGATTTCAGGGAATAGATACAGATGAACTTTGGAGTCAAATTTTCAATCTCTACTTAAAAGCAGTTGGAAGCAAATTCCAAAACAGAACCCAGATTGATTGGACAGATAAACAATCTGATGCAATAGACGAAAATGTTTTATTGCACCAGAAAGAACTTAGTGAAGCGGAATATATTCAACGCTATTTTGAAGCCATTCCAAAATCAGAGTATAATGAGAGTAATCCGTCACATCTTTGGAAAACGAGTCTAGACATAAAAGAATTTCTACTTAATATTCATCCAAAATTAAATTTTTACGAAGGCTCAATTGGTAAAGCAATGGCAAGATTAGGATTCCATAAAAGCAAAGATACTGGATTCAAGGCATACTTGATAAAGTTAAAAGAAGCAAAACTTCTAAAGAAATTTGAAAATGATTAACAATCGGTTAATCGGTTATTTTGAAAACTCAAACTGAACTCAGTATTTTATGAAAGGAGAATAGAAGGAATGAAAGGGATAATGACAAAAGAACAAGAATCAGTAAGACTACCGTATACAAAAAAAACGGTAAAAGTTACTGAAGCTGTAAGGAAGGCACTGGCAGATAGAAAGCCCTATGAGATAGTTTCACCAAACTCCAAGGCAGGCAAACAATGACTGCGCCAGCACTAAAATTAGTTGATAAGCCTTGCACGGTTTGCACGGGCAATGGGATATTGCAAGCATCGACTACAGGCGAATTGGTATTATGCGAATGCATAGATATAAAGAAATACGATAAGTATACAAACTTTATACGAATCAAAAAGCTCTATGAGAAATCTAATATTCCTGTGCATTATAGAACTGCACGTGTAGAGAACCTACAGGTAGAACATGATAATACAAAATCACTTTATGCTGCCGTAGATACAATTAGTGATTTCCTTAACGCGAAAGAACTAACTCACAAAGGTTTCTATTTATACGGAAATACTGGTAGCGGCAAAACCCATTTAGCCTGTTCGATACTGAATGAACTTACAATCAATCGAGGTATTGAAACCAGGTATGTTAAAGTTTCAAAAGATTTCATTGAAGCAATCAAAGCTACCTTTGGACAAAAGAATGGATGGGGTGAACCTGTTAATGCAGCCATAAAGATCGAATCGGATTTACAAAAAGTTCCAGTGTTAGTTCTCGATGATTTCGGAACACAGAAAGACTCCGAATGGGCGCTCGAAAGAATCTATGATTTGATTGATGCTCGTTATGAAAACAGACGGCTAACAATTATTACTTCCAATAAGCCAATTAAAGACTGGAAAAGCGAAGATAATATATCCAAGCAACGAATCTACTCGCGATTATGCGGAATGACCGAAGAGATACCGTTCGAAGCTCCTGATTGGAGAGAGAGGGAGAACAGACCAGCATGAATACAAATATTAATGCAGTCGTTGATCCTAAAACTTTATCAAAACCGGATGCAGCTTTGTATATGCTTCTTTCGTTAATCAAGTCAATCAATGTAAACGAACGCAAGTATTATAGCACGATCATTTTGATTGTAATTAAGGATTGGCAAGAATCTACAAGCGACAAAGAATTCTTAGCCCTGCACACTGATGATCCTATTAGATTAAGAATTGCTCAAGCGATTCTAGATATGAGAGGCGAATAATGAGTTATCCGGTGACAAATGATATTATACATCTGCTTATTGAGTCTTGCGCAAATTGCTTAAATTGCAAATTCTCAAAAGTAAGTGAAAGTAGTCAGTGTCTCGAATGTAATAACGAAAATTCATTCATGCATAATGATTCAGTTAGCGATGAGATTGTTTGCAAAAAATTTCAAGCCAGGGATGAGGGCTAATATGAATAATGCGGAAATATTAAAAGAGTTAGCAGATAGAAATTGTTCAAACTGTAAATACAGACGGACGTTTAAATCAAGCGACAAGATTCATTGCACTAATGCGAAATCGCCTATTGTTAATAAAGAAACATATGGGAATATGTGGTGTGATGAATTCGAGAAAGGCGAAGAAGCAAAACAATAATAACGGCTTTATAAAGGTCGCAATCCTCTAACGAGGGTCGACAAATCATTATTAAAGCAGAGGAACTCATGGGCGAAATCTTGGACGGACGAACCCATGAGGCTCTTTATCTCACAATAATCAACGTGGAGGTTGATACATGGAACAAGTAGACAATCGACCAATCGAAGAGATTGGTCAAGAAAAATTTAATACGCCAAAGACGGACTGGCTGCTAATCGCAAGCTATCTGTTTTTGGCGCTATTATTCTGGCAATCCTGGCTTCGTTATGAAGCGGGATCTAAACCAATTACAGGATCAGAATTAGGTAGCTTTGTGACCGCTACACTTTTGGTTTTCTGTAATTATATTTTTCCGAGAAAGGGACTCAGGGGAGCATCTATTTTTATTTTTATAATCAGCTTATTCTTCTCACTCTCAGCGACTACGGAGAGTATTGATAAAGTTTTTGAGAAGAATAAAAAGAACCCACTAAGTAAGCAAACTGAGAAACCGACTTTGCCGAATTGTCCAGATGCAAGCAAATCATGGGTAAACTGGAAAGAGTGCAATGACAAATTTCCACAAGCAGAAGCGGAGAGGCTAGCGCATAACAAGACAGTAGGGGAGTATAACGCTGAGTTACCTGCAAAGAATAAAGAGATAGAGGAATACAATTCTAAACTGTCATTCGGACAATTATCTTTGCAATCGGAGATCACAATTATTCTCTACCTACTTCTTGCAATTGGAATTCCTTCTATCGAAATGTATTCGGTCTACGTATTTCATAATAATAGAGAGAAGGGGACAGAGACAGCAACTAAGTCAGAGATCAAAATCGTTTTCCCCTGGACTAAACCAAACCTAGACGAAGCTATGCGTCAATTAGTAGTTATTCGCAAATGGGATACTAAGACGGCTACAGACAAATTGCAATCTATCGGATTCAGCAATGTCGAGATTGGAAAAGTTTTAGACCTGCACAAGTCTACGATCAGCAGGAAACAGAAAGAACCAAGACGGCAACCAGTTCTCATCGCCTTGCCTACCAAGAGAAACGACAAACAACCTGAACTTTTCAGAAGCGTCAAGGAGGCTTAGTATGTGCAACTCTAAATTTAAACCTGCAACTCTCTGCAACTCGTACGCAACTTCCGGTATTTTTGGAGGCAAATCATGACCAGAGACCTAATTATTGGAGCAATCTTCTTTTTGTTAATCGCTCTTGGCTATTACTATTTCACGCACACAGCCGAGCAAATTGTCATGCACATACTGGCGATTATCTTCACGATAGTATGCGTGCTACTAATTTTAGCCTGGGGAAAGACTGCCTTGGAAGAATTGGAACAAGTAGGCAGTAGGGCGATAAGAAATTTTTTTAACCCTACTCCCCTAATCGTTGATTCAGCTACTCAGAATACCGCGCGAGAATTCACGGATCAGCCACGAAATGACCGTGATTCGACCGTGAAAGGCTCCACGGAGGCTTCCACGGCAAAATCTGAACGTATAGAAGTCAGTGAGTCCAAGACATTCGAATTGTTTAGTGAGATAACAAATTTTATGACTCACGATACGAAAGGCGGCAAGTTGTGGCTAGATGTCAGTAATCCAATTAATCACAACTTAATCAATATTGCTAAAAAATGCCAAGTTCACAAGGCAGTAGTAGTTGCGGTAATTAAACGTTATCCAGATGAATTTAAAATTACTTCTGAGTATGACAAAAGCGGCAAGGAACAACAATTCGCCTATTC
>JANMOF010000283.1:0-4742 GCA_031368925.1 Leptospiraceae bacterium | reverse complement strand
CTCACCATCCAGCCTACATGGGCGCAGCCAGCGCCGATTTGCCCACCATTGGCGTTTCGGGCGGTCCCATGCTCAACGGCAAATGGCGCGGCGGTGAGCTAGGCAGCGGTACATCGCCCCGAGTGGAGGACCTGAGACTTCGAGGTTAATATGATATTTGCCTTTCGAAACAGATTCTATTGTATGACTAGTGGAATCACTTCCCTCCGACCAGGCGCCGTCGCTATCAGTTCCAGTATAATACTCAATACCGCGTTCAAATTCATCTATCTGTCCGTTATCGTCATTTACAAAGTCACCGCCGATTTCGAGCCAGGTATTATTAACCGGAGCGGATAAACTTATATCAATCGTTGTAGTTTCTTTGATTTCAAATTGAGGGGTTACTTTCGTTTTACCTTTATCAGCGGAGGTAAATTCTATTTGTCCTTTGTAAACTGTTTCACGGCTATGACCAAAGCAGACGCCTATATGAATGAGTAAAATAGCGTAAGAAAAGTATTTCCAATACTTTCGAATTTTAACTGCGTCTTCTGGATCATAAGGAGAAGGTTGATTAGGCGCAACACCAGTTTGAACAGGCATCGGCTTGTCATCTGGAACTTGGAATGCTAGTCGAATTGTTTCGGCGTTTACGTATTGTCCGAGAGACCATACGATTTCATCAGAGGTGGATTCCATGCTTAAAATTTCGGGAGGAGCAATGAATTCTTGCAGATCAACTTGCTCGCCAATGCGCACTTGCCAGTAAAATTCCCCTAGCACATAAGTGACCTTAGCCGTTCCTTTATTGAATAAAAGATATTCTTTATCTTGAAAATTTGTATAGAGCAGGTCTAAACCTGGAGTTCCTTTCGGCTGATCTTTAATAGTAGTTACAAAAGACCAATGCCCGCCGTATTCGGTGAGCCATCTAAAACCTTTCCATGGGTTAAATAACAAGTATTCGCTCCAGACATATTGACCACTCTGATCGCATCTTTCCATGTAGCCAATAGTTTCCCAGAGAGTGCCGAATAATTCTCCGCGCTGACCGAGACCAATGATGGTTCGCCGCTCGACTTTATTTGTAAACGCATCTACGACTTTGTAGTTTTCGTCATTCGTATCAATAATAGAAGAGCAGTAAGAACATACTACGTTAATAGTGCTACCGATGGCACGAATATTTACAGAGCCAGCGCAATTGGGACAGCTAAATGTTTTTACATGAGGAGAACTTGGATTTGCCACTGTTACCAACCTTCTATCTGTCTTTGATTTTCTAGTTTGAGTTCTTCGATGTCAATGTATTTGCCGACAAAGAGATGCTTTTCATCATAGGTATAATCAATATTACAAAACTTTCTTCCTTCCGAATGAAAGTCGATGCTTGTAGACTTACGACCAATGAGACATTTAAAAGGAAGCTCACCTTCGCTTCCTTTACAGGTAACTTGTTTTACATCGTCTACGGTAAATATCGTTTTGCCTACAGTGATGGCAGCACCCGGAATGAGTTCGTTTACAGGAGGGAAATCTTTGAAGTCACGCTCTTCGAAGCTAATCATGATAAACCCCTGCGCGTCTGCAAGCCAGCCATCTTTGCCGCTTTGGAAAAGCATATACCACTCGTTCCAACTTCCGTTTTCGTAGCCGATTCGCTGCCTGCCTACGATTTCGAAATTGTCTTTGCCTAAAGTTCCAGTGGTGCCGATTTGAATTGGACTCATATCAGGAGGCATGGCACTCATCTTACCTAGGATTTCTAAGTCCTGGTCATGTCGGACAATCGTTGACTTGCAGTAATTACAAACAGCCATAAAGGCAAATCTAGATTTAAAGGGAACTTCTGCTCCGCAGGATGGACATGAGGCTTTCATTGATTGTAATTTCTCTATTTCAATATCTATGTCAACTGATTTATGAATTTTAAGTGAAGCAAAACCTTTTAAGATAATCAGGCGAAGGCGAAGGTCGCGAATACTTGGAGCGAAGGGTGGAGTGGACACGGATGAACACAGATAAAAGATTGGGGCGTTTCTTAGTCTTTTGACCTTCAGCCGAGACTATGACAGAAATTTTGATGAGTATTAGTCCGGTCACTGAGTAGCCTCATCTGTTTGAGGCGTATCGAATAGCGTAAGCGTGCCCAATTTATTTATGTCGATCCCTAACGCTAGTGGTTGTTGGAATTTTTTCGATGCAGGGGATAATTTTCATAAACCGGTAAAAAAGTTTTTACAGTCTTATCATGGCTCTCTCTTAACTACTTGGGCAGTTCTTACGGAAGTTCTCTATCTACTTTCTTTTTCTATAAAAGCCCAGCAAGATGTCTTAGAGTGGATACACCGTGGTAGCCTCAATCTAAAAGATATTTCTACTCATGACATAAAATACATCAAAGAAAGAATGTTAAAATATGGAAATGTTCCGATGGACTTAGCCGATGCAAGTCTTATGTGCATCTCCGAAAAAGAACGGATTAAACATATCATCAGCGTTGATTCTGATTTTTCCATTTATCGAACGTTAAATGGAAAGTATCTTACGAATTTGTTGAAGATTAAAACTTAACTTTCTTTTTTGTTCTTACATAGTGTCCCTTGTGAGCCTTGTGTTAAATCTTTTTTTAAACACAAAGGACACAAAGTTTTCACAAAGGTCATAATGAGTTTTGTTTGCTAATTCCAATTACCAATCCATACATGAAAGCTACTATCAAACTTACTCTTAATAATACTATTAAAGATACTGTCCAGAATTTGTAGGTAAGTTTAATAGTATTATTGATAGTATCATTCAGCTATAGAAATTAAAAGATTGAAAAATCGTCTGTCGGTTAGAAGAGCTATTTCTAAACTAGCGATAGCTGAGAACTACAAATGCTTAAAGACTTTATTTCGCTATTCGCAGTTCTCGACTACCGCTCGAACTGACATTATTCCTTTTCCAAAACCCTAATATCCCCAATCAATTCATCAACGGATAATTGACTCTTACCGTTATAAATACCGCGGAGTCGTTGGTTTTTATCAAGTAAATAGATGCTTTCAGAATGAAGAAAATCCCCGTCTGTTCTACCTCGCTTTTTCTCACCCGTAGTAATTGTATCTGCATTAAAAGATTCGCGGGCTAGTTTGTAGATTTCGTCTCGTTTGCCGGTGAGTAGATGCCATTTGGTATTATCCACACCGCGCTCCTTTGCATAATTACTCATAACCGCAGGAGTATCTAAATCGGGTGTTGCAGAGAAGGAAAAGATTTTTACATCCTGGTTTTCCACGATTGAATCCTGCACACGGCGAAGTTGATTCGTGATGGTAGGACAAATTCCAGCACACTTCGTAAAAAAGAAAGAGACTACACTTAGTTTGCCTCTCATTGAGTCTTTTGTAACGCTTTGATTCGATTGGTCTGTCATCGTAAACGGGCTAATACCTCTTAGCTCTTTTTGTATTTTTAATTCATCCTTTTCTAACCAAACAGGTTGCAAGTCCTTACTTTTAAAATAAGGAAGACTCTCTTGCGGTGTCGCAAACTCAGTAATAGCTGCTGCATATTGTTTGGTTGGATCCGGTTTCCCGCAAGAGAAGAAGAAAATTAGCGCTATAGCAATAAGAATTACGTTATAGTAGTAGAGACAGGTCTGAGACCTGTCTCTACATCTTTGCATACGTGTTAGCACACCTCTTTGTATATCTGTTCGGATATATTTTTGATTCCGTGTTTGTAGACCATCTCTGTGTTTCCATGCCGGCGCCTGTGCTGAGCGCAGTCGAAGCATGGCAATCCTAAAACGCCTTTGTATTTCCATTTTCATCTCCTTTTACTTGACGACAAAGCTTCGCTCCTGGAAGACCAATGGTTCTTCCGTTTCTGAACACATAATTCGCATAAATCTGTCCGTCTTCTCTCCAGACTTTGCGACCAACTTCTTCTCCCTTATTCATCTTTGCATAGGAATAGAGTTCTCCTTTGGGGTTCCACTCCCAAAGGCTACCATGCATTAGCCCGTCTTCGTATTCATATTGAAACCGAATTTGACCATTCTCAAACCATCCACGGTGAACACCGACTCGCCTTCCTTCCTTGTAAAAACGCTCTGATGCGATTTGTCCGTTCGGAAAAATTTCTTCTTCCTTGCCTTCTAGAATTCCATTTACATAAGGAGTCTTTCGCAAGACTCCATTTACCTCAAATTCTGTTACTAGTAGCCCGGTGAACTTTTCTTTTTTGTAAACCAGGAATACTCCTTCATAGCTAAGATTTTGATCCGTCGCGGTTACTTCTAATTTACTGCAACCAATGCAAAATAGGAATAGTAGTATACAGGCAGCTTTTTTCATTAGAAACTAATACTCCCTTTGGTTCCACGGTAGTGACTGACTATGTATCCATTTACCCCCGTAGCATTTCTTACATGGTAGCAATAAGTTCCGCTTGGAAAAAGATTCGTCGTGCAAACTCTTGTTCCGTAAGCATCAAGTGTCGGATAACTTCCATCTTCCGCTTTCTTTCCGTATACAGGGTATCCATCTGCCAGGATTCCAATTAGCTTTGAATCGTTGTTTGTGATTTTTACTGGCTCTACATGATAATGGTATTGTCCTGTTACCCAATAACGACCCTCTTGCGCGCCAAGCTTGCCGCCACAACAAGCGCAAAGATGAACCTTGTTGTCCACCTTCTCCAACACAATATTCATCTCACGCGAGACAACAGATTCTTTAATGTCGATGACAGAAAAACCTTGAAAAGAT
>JANMOF010000270.1:0-1721 GCA_031368925.1 Leptospiraceae bacterium | reverse complement strand
CGATGTCTCCGCCTTTGCCGACTATCGCTTCATCTTCTATGATGTATTCCTGAAATACTTTTCCACTTTGTAAGACAGATAGTTTTGCTTTTTTTGTTTGCCTTATAGTATCAGCTAGAGGGCTACCACACTGCATACAAAATTTAGATTTACTCGGATTGGTATATTTGCATTTAGGGCAAATAAAAACGGTTGATATAACTGTGTCGCTCATAAGTTATCTTTCTTGTTTTCATTCTTAAATTACAAGAAATTTTTTAAAACTTATGCTGAACAAGAAAAGTATTAACTCCCTTTCTTGTTCTATAGGTTCGTAGTATTAAGCGCATTAAACTGTGCGTAATAGGTTTAATATTTTTTTAGCGATTTCATTTACCGGCTCTACAACGAGAACTTTCTCGCAATATAATTTAGAATTTTCATAATCTTCGCTAAGTCGGTATACATCCGCTAAATTTAGTATATTTTTTGTAAAAGCGGGACTAATTCTTTCAAGCAATAAGGAAACAGCAAGCGCATCTTTATATTCACCTAACTTCTTATAAGAAATTGATAGGTAGTAAAGCAGTTCTTCTTCCCTATCAAACTGTGAAGTATAGGAATTTAAAACTTCAATTGCTTTCTTGTATTCTTTTGTCTTATAGCACAAAATACCGAGTAGCCGACCGAGTTGTATATGAGTTCTATCTAATACAAACGCTGAGTATAAAATGGAGATTGCCTCCGGAAAACGGTTCTTATCCGCTAATGCCTTTCCCTCAAGGTAAGCATTTTCTGTATCGAGACCTATGCTTGTATGAATATCGGTAGTTGTTTTAGTTGAGCCATCTTTGTTTACTTGCACCATTATATCCGAGCTTGTAACAAGACCAATCTCTCTCGGATGATCTTCTTCCTGTGAATAATTCTCCTTATACCCAATTCTGAGTAAAGACAAATCATCTATTATAGTTCCAAGTGATTCAATTGACGCAATGATTTCATTCAAATTAGTATTGGCTTTTTCGACAAACCCTAGAAATAAAGTTTCGTCTTCATTGATAGTTCTAATGGCATCATTCGGAGTTAAATCAATATCATCCCTTCCATCAGAACCGAGGATAACAACATCCCCCTCAGCTAATTGAATCGAATCAACTTTAAATTCAATTTCGGAATCAAAACCAATTTTTCGAAGCTGCATTCCTTCCTCAATAAATGAAGCTCGCCCATCCCGATATAAAACCGAATAAGGATGTTCTGCATTTATGTAAAATGCTTTTCCAGTTTCATCTTCTATCATAAAAATTACAGCAGATATAACCATACTACCGTTGAAAGATTTGAATACAGAATGTATTTCAGTGTAAACATGAAAAAGCCATTCCTCTGGAGTCTGGTTTAAAATTTTATTCTGTGAAGCAGAACGAGCCATGATAGAATTCATCACGACACCCATCACAAGAGAACCTCCTGCTCCCTGCATGGACTTACCCATCGCATCCCCATTCATTGCCATAGTATAACGTCTAAAATTCTCCTTTGTGCCTAATCGTAAGTTACCGGTGATACAAATATCTCCACCTAGATCAGCTTGCTTTTTTTTAAACTCAAATTGTTTTTTTTGTTTTATAATAAATTCTGTTCTTACAAGTTTAGATTTATTTGCATTGTAAAAAAGAGGCTTTGCGAGAAGAGATGTAAGAAAATAATCACCGTCCTGCTGAACTTTTAGAGACTCG
>JANMOF010000196.1:0-10504 GCA_031368925.1 Leptospiraceae bacterium | reverse complement strand
GATGCCTGGATTGTGTAAAACTTTCACAGTAAGCATGTCAGGTCTCAGATCTACACCAATTTGCATGAGGTCTTTGTCTATTTTGTTGTTATCATCAATCATGGATGCTTTGTCTATGCTGACAGTCTCTCCAATGATTACCATCTTGGAGTAATTCCCGGTGCCGGTATCACGAAACGCATAAACAATTTTATCTTCACGGCTAACAGAAAAAAGGGAGTTGGAAAGAAGTAAGAATAAAATAAAAGTTAAATTTTTCATAGTTGGTATCACGCTAAACTCTAATTATTATCGGCTAAGAGAGTATCTTGGAACATAATCTTATTTTTCAAAAGTGATCATTCCTGCCCTCTTTTTTTAAACACAAATATTCCTGTCCTGAATAAATATTTCATTTGACTATTATAAACATATGCCTATAGTTGCATATTCGTTTCATACCTTTATAGTTTAGGATGTATTATGGAAAACACTCCGGAAAATCTGCCTGATAAAGTCAGGACAATGGTTGCCTCTAGAGAAAAAATCTCTTTAAAATCTTCTAAGATCAATGCAAGGCTTGAAAAGTATGTATTGCTCATCATTACAGAAATATTGATCAAACTTGGTCAACAGCGTTACACCGAGATGATTTACACGATTGTAAAAGAGCTTGCCATCAATGCAGTTAAGGCAAATCAAAAAAGGATTTTCTTCGAAGACATTGGGCTCGATATTTTTGATGAAACACAGTATGCTGAGGGAATTGTAAAATTCAAACAGAGCTTCTCTGATAGCATGTCCGAGCTTTATGGGACAAAATGCCAGGAGAAGGGCGTAAATGTGCAAATTAACTTCTTTTATAAAACAGCCGGTATGTATGTAGAGGTTACTAACAATACTCCTGTGATTAAGCTCGAAGAGACCCGGATGCGCGAGAAAATGAAAAAGGCAATGGAATACAATGATATTGCTGAGTTCTATATGGACAATATGGACAATACAGAGGGCGCAGGGCTTGGGATTGCGCTCATTATGATTCTCATGAAGAACGAAAACCTCGACCCAAATCTATTTAGAATTGTGACTAAGCCCACAGAAACGATTGCTAGAATTGAGATACCCTTTAATTCTGACTATGTATCTTTCAGAAATAAAGGAGCTTAATTTAAAAGCATGGATGTAAAAGGCAAAACTGTTCTCATCACAGGATCAGCAAGTGGACTCGGAAAATCAATGGCACTCGGTTTCGGAAAATTAGGTGCCAATGTAATCGTATCTGATATAAAACAAGACTCAATCGACGCTGTAGTAAACGAAATCAAATCTGCTGGTGGAAATGCATTCGGTATTCCGGGTGATGTTTCCAATGAAGCAGACGCGACTAATCTAATGTCAGAAGCAGTTGCTAAAACTGGCTCTCTTGATGTAGCAATCTTAAACGCAGGAATTCTTCGCGATGGACTTCTCGTAAAAGTAGACAAAGAAACCGGAAATGTGAAAGGTAAAATGTCTATAGAACAATGGCAGGCTGTAATCAATGTTAACCTCACTGGAGTATTCCTAACCGGTCGTGAAGCTGCCGTTCAAATGATTAATTCTAAAAAAGGTGGAGTCATCATTCCAATCTCTTCTGTGGCTATGCACGGTAATCCCGGACAAAGCAATTACTCTGCCGCAAAAGCAGGAGTAGCCGCTATGACAAAACTCTGGGCGCACGAACTCAAAAACTATAAAATCCGCGTAGCAGGAATTGCTCCCGGCTTTATTGCAACCGAAATGGTTTTAAAGGATATGAACCCAGCAGCCCTTGACAAATGGAAAGCTCTCATTCCAATTGGAAGACTAGGTGAGCCGGATGAAATTTTCAAGACTGCACAGTTTATCGTTGAGAATGAGCTAATTGATGGATTTGTAATTGAAGCTTCTGGTGGAATTAAAATCTAAAATTAAACTCAGGGGTAACAGGTTTTACTCATTTGAATCTGTTACACCGAGTTCCCTGAATCTATCGCGTGAGAGTTATGGACTAAATCTCTTTCTTTAATTTGTGAATATTACTTCCTTTGATATACTTAAAATAATCTCTTTCCACTGCCTGGTAGAGATAATTATAATAAGCCGCAAGTCCATTGCTTCTTCCGGCTGCTGATTGAAACTTAAAGTATTCTGCAATTTGTGAACGAATATGAGGGTTCTTTAAATCTCCGCGTTGGAGGATAATCATGGTTGGTTTACCTTTTGGAACTATGTCTGCCGGAATTGTGATAATAGCAGAGTAAAACAACATAGCATTTTCAATGGTAGAAACTACTTTGTCATCATTTTTTTCTTTTGCAAAAATTTGTGAATTTGCTTTTATGATGTCTAAGTTTTCGCGTATCGTTTCTTTTAAACTTGTTCTGTCATGAATTCTTTCTTCGATAGAATTAAATTTGGCTTTGAATACATATGACTCTGACGCTTTTAATACCTGGTTCGTTTTTTCTGTTTCACTGCCTGCGCTGTCATTGTCACCGTCTGAATTTCCTTCTTCTTTTTCTTCTCTTACAATAAATGGCTTACGTCTGAAAATAATCGCAAAGAAAAGTCCTGCTACGAGACTAACTGGAATACTAAGTAGAGCAAATAAAATATCACTATAAGTATTGTACAGAACTAAAAAGTAAATGAGAGATATTGTAAACCCTGCAACACCGGCTACTATATTGTAGCTATTCTTAAATTCTATTCTGTGTCTTCTTTTGGTTTCTTCGTTTTTCAACTCCTCAATTTTACGAAGCAACTTCTCCTTATCCGCTTCAGTAACCATTGAATCTATATCGCTTCTACTTACTTCTTTAAATTTTTCTAGTATGATTTTAGAAATGTCGAGTTGTTTTTGATAGGACTTATTTTCTAAGGTCAAGCGAGTTAGATTGTGAATAACGCAGGTTATATAACCGGGATGTGTAACATAGAAAAATTCTTTTCCTTCGCTACTCATGGATTCAAAGAAACCATATTTCGTCTGGATAATTTGTTTTAATTCTTTTTCTAATTCGTATAATAGCTGTTTGTCTTTGATATTGGATTTTGCAAGAGTTGCTTTTAAATCTAATACAAACAAAGTAAGCTTATCTTTCGTATGATCGTCGATTCTTCTTTGAACACTATCCAGAAAGACAGTAGATAAGTATTTTTCTTTGTATTTGACCAGGTCATCCATTCTTGCATAGAGTTTCTTGCAAATTTGCATAGACTCTTCGCATGTTTCTAGAATTTTCTTTACATTTTCATCATTGGCAGCAGCGCCCGGAAAAAAAGAGATTAATTCAAACAACGCATCCATTCTTTCTTTGATTGCTTCTGGTTCTTCCGGGTAACTCGTATTATACCTTTCACGGAATTTTGCAATATTACCCTGATAGATATGAAACTTTAATTTTTCAGAAGTTCCACCTAGATACTTTAAGACAAACTTTTCAAGACTTTCTACCTGTGATTTATAATGATAAATTACTTCAGGCACTTTTGTATATTCACCATTTTCTGTGAATTCTACTTTTTCTTGGATCATATGGTAGTCTGGCAGAATCTGGACTAGCTTGTTTGACTTTAGCCCGTAATTGGTAAAGTCCTCTATGAAGTCGGTAAGAGGAATATAGGCATATGGCTGAAATCCTTTTTTCAAAAGACTAACTAATTCACTTTCAACAGAAAGTAATTTAGGAAATAGCCATTCACTGCCACTCTTACTCAGGCGCAAAAGCGAAATTTCCGTTGTATCATCAGACCTTCTCGTATTTTTAGATCTTGTAATTAGCATTTGATCAATGATTTTTTTAGAGGACTCAAAGCAATTGTCCCGGAAGGGTTGAATCGGTGTTTGCTTCTCTTTCTGGGGAGAAATTAGCATAATCTTGGGAATTATTTTGTTATTCTCATTGATTAAGATCGGGTAAAGATAGCCATATTTTTCTTTGCCATTTGTATAAACATCGAGCATTTGCTTTAAGGCACCATTGATTGCTGCTGGCGTTTTTTCAGTTTCTTTGAGGGAACTTTCTTTTTGAAGAAGTGTATGTAGATAATCCAAGCTGAGTAGGCTATTAGCTTCTGTTTCGGATCCATTTAGGCTCTTTACCTGGTTATGCCTATCTCTTGCCATATCCAAAATCCGTTTAAGTAGATTCGTAATTTTTGAATATACTGGAATATGTATATAAGAAGTAAACTCTTCTTTTGATTTATTTCCCGAGTCGGAGAGCGAGGACATTTTCGGGTCAGTTAAAATACTTTTTGGATCCATTATTATGTTCTACTTGTTTACAATTTTCGGATTACAGTTTTCATTACAATATTTTTTATTTACTAAATGACTATTTCTTTCAAAAGTCTAGCATGTCTTTTTTTTACAGTGTCTACTTTTGCATCCAATGTAAATCTATCTTTTACGACAACGAGTCCATGAGAAAAGGAAAGATTTTGATCCGATAAAAATTCATTGATTCTATCGCTTTTAATATCTATAATATCTACCATACGAAGTAGCTCCTGCAAAGAAAATCGAAATATGAATTTATCTTTACTTTTGTCAGATTCAGATTTTGCCATTTCGTCAGCAATGAGCATCTGTAACTGGATGTAGAGTTTCACATTGGGATCGCTTACTTTCAACATATAAACTCTCTGGAACGCATACCAGAGTCTTCTTGAAATTACATGAAAAATTTTGATAAGAATGGATTCATCCACTTTCTCTAGAATTGTATTTGCGGTTAATCTCTGTATGACGCAATCTTCAAAGGCAATCGCAGTTGCATTTCTTGATCTCTGGTTTAAGATTGCCATTTCACCAAATATTTCTCCCTTACCTAGGATGCCTAAAATAAATTCATGACCATCTACTAACTTACTAATTTTGATTGCGCCTTGGATTACTATATAAAAAAAATCATCTTCTGCTTCATCTTCTACAAATATGATATCTCCCTTTTTTAGAATAAAAGTGGACTCGTCAGAATAATTAGGATAGTTCGGAAGTGAATACTTTGGATTTTCTTTTTTAAGCATATCCTGTGCTTCTACTACTTTGTCAGGATCTTTTTCTTTCTCGAATTCTCCTTCCAAGTATTTTTTTAGAGAAAAGCATGCTAATTTATTTTGTTCGTGCGTAATATACGCCTTTGCGTTAATGATTAGTTTTTCAGGATAATCCTCGTTATCTGTTTTATCTTTTTTGGCAGGATGAATATGATCTATAAAAGCTCTCAGCTTTTCTGCATTATAGGAAATAATTTTTAAAAAGACCTCTGGGTTATTTTTTAGATACTCAAAGAAACTTTCTAGAGAGAGTCGAATAACAATGCAATCAGTCGCGGCAATTAAAGTGCTACTGTGCGGATTTTTTGTGATAGCTGAGACATAGCCAAATGTATCGCCGGGTAAATACCGGTTTAGATTCTTTGACGCAAATTTGAAAATAGATTCAATACTAATTTCCCCGGATTTAAGAATGTGAACATATCCAGGGTTTGGCGTATGTGCCATCGAAATCATAGCGCCTTTTGTATACTGAACAATGGTTTTACTTGACATAGTTTCTTAAATTTGACTCGGTATATTATACCAGATATCAAATCTATGCCAAGATTTCCATGCAAAAAAAATTCCTTTTCTTAAGATTTATAATCGGGATAGGCTTCATTTCCATGCTCGAGTAAATCGAGACCAACAATTTCTTCATCTTCACTCACTCGCAGTCCAATGGTTTTTTCCATTACGAAAAATACTGCATAGCTTAGAGTGAACGACCATAGAAATGCAAGTGCAACTCCTGCCAGTTGAATTCCTAATAAAGAAAAGCCACCACCAAAGAAAAGTCCGTTTGGTCCAGCTCCAAAATTTGCATCTGCAAATAATCCTACAGCAAGAGTTCCCCAAGCTCCATTGATCCCATGAACGCTAACAGCTCCGACTGGATCGTCAATTCCCATTTTGTCAAGTAACAAAACACCGCCAACTACGAGTAAGCCACCGATGAGCCCTATGATAACTGCCGAGGTAATACCAACATTATTACACCCAGCAGTGATAGCGACTAATCCTGCTAATCCACCATTTAGCGTGATACCAATATCAGGCTTCTTAAATAATAACCAGCTTAATCCCATTGCGGATAACGCACCTGCGGCAGCAGACATATTGGTCGTGATCGCTATGATCGCAAAAGAACCTCCATTTATAACGCCTGTACTTCCAGGATTAAATCCGAACCATCCGAGCCATAGAATAAAAACACCCATCGCGGCTATTGTCATATTATGCCCGAGAATAGGTATGATTATTCCCCCCGGCTGATAACGACCGATCCTCGGCTTTAAAACCATGGTTCCAGCAAGACCTGCCCATCCCCCAATAGAATGAACTACAGTTGAGCCAGCAAAATCTATGAATCCCATTTTAGCTAGGAACCCAGAATTGTTTGCATCAAATAAATTTGACCAAACAAAACTTCCAAAAATTGGATAGATGAATGCAGTCATTAGAAACGAATACATTAAGTAAGCTGTAAATTTGGTTCTCTCTGCCATTGCACCTGATACTATCGTAGTAGCGGTTGCGGCAAATACCAATTGAAATAAGAAGAATCCAAATTTAGCAGGCGAAGGTTTTCCATCCTCCAATAAAAGACTTGTTTCAAGAAAGGAAATTTTTCCAAGACCAACTCCTTCAATGATTTGAGGACCGAACATCAATGAAAAACCAATGAGCCAAAAACAAATAGATCCCAGTGTAAAGTCTGAAAGATTCTTCATTAGAATGTTTACTGCATTCTTTGCTCTAGTAAAACCTGCTTCAACTAGTGCAAATCCAGCTTGCATAAAAAACACTAGAAAGGCAGCGATACAAACCCAAAGAAGATTTACTTCACTTCTAAATACTTCCGATTCTTTTTTTATAGCGAGACTTGCTTCTTTAAGCACACGAATTTCTTCTTTAAATGACTCAATAGCCGCATCGTTTGGTGAGGGGGTGAGTTCATTGGGTTCCTCTGAAAAAATTGGAAGACTTAAACAAATAATCAATGCAAAAACTTTTATCATTTTCTATTCCTTTTATTTTGAATCATCAGACGGCTCTTCTACATTTGTTCTAATGAATGTGATTCCTTCTAGTTTTTTTAACGATGACTTTAGGGCATCATTGCTTGGAGTACTTTTTATTCCCTGCTGCAATGTTTTAATTGCTTTAGGAATTGCATTTTCTTTCAGATAACACTTTGCCAATAAAAGACTAGCCTTTGCAAATGTGTGATCACAGGAAAGTGATTTTTTTAATGCTCTCTTAGATTCAGATAGTCTATCAGAGTTAAACAATGCTTTGCCGTACAGGTAGTGGATAATAGCAGTATCCTCACCACTGGTGCGTATGTATTCGTCGATAAATTTAACACTTTCAGCATATTTGGCATCGTTATAATACATCTTGCCAAGAAAAAGTAAATTATCTTTAATCGATGGATCAATCTTATAGGCTTGCAGGGCAAGAGAGTAGGCGTCAGCATTGTTTTTTTCTCGAGCCGAAACTTTTGCCATTCTAACTAGCGGTAAAGCATCTGTAATCGTTGTGTTGCATTGAAGAAGAAGCATGGCAAGATCATCTCCATTCTTCTGGTCACTTTTAAATGTTTTCCAGTCAGATAAAACTGATTGCACAATATCTTTGGCAAATACATTGCCTTTTTCATTCTTCAAATTGTCCCTTGCATTTACGAATGAAGCTTTAAATCTATCATGACTGTATTCTTCGCCATTAGCATTTTTTTGTTCTGTAAACCCATCTGTAAACATGAGCAAGTATTCGCCTGGTTCAATTTTTCCATGCATTTCTTCGTAGTCTGATTTTTTGACATCTAGAATTCCCAGCGGAACTCCTTTTGAATCAAGCTCTTCGATGGTTTGATCATTTTTAAAATGAAGTACTTTTTGATGCCCCCCATTTATGTAGGCATAGGTGTAATCATGATAAATTCTTACAATGAAGGCAGTGAAGTAGGTTGATTCTGGGAGTTGTGGCTTTAAGGCTTCTCCCATTTGCTCCATAATTTCGGCAAGACCTAAACCTTGTATTACGTATCTATTAAAATGAAAATGAATTGCCATAGTCACAAGTGCTGCTGGAATTCCATGACCGGATACGTCGACAATGATAGCTGTCATGGTGTTTCCTTGCTTGACAACATCAAAGTAATCGCCGCTTACCTCTACCATAGGCTCATAGTGGGTTCCAAAGTAGATCCCATTCCACGGGTGGAGGTGGTGTTGTAGGATTTGACTCTGGACATTGCGCCCCATTTTTAAATCCCACTCTAATTGAGATAAAATGGCAGCTTCTCTAGCTCTTGCGGTCATTAGACCCTCAATTAGCCTTACGCCGGTCAAAGCAAGTGCCAATTGAGCGCCTAAAGCCTCAAGAATTTCCAGATCATCTTCTTTATAAAAGAATGCAATATCGGACTCAACAGAAATTGTCCCCAGGACGTCATCCTTATAAGTAATCGGTACACAGAGTACGCACTTAGTTGTCTCCTCTTCGTCCAGAAACTGGGGTGTTTGTCTCAAATCAGGTATAATTAGGGATTTTTTTGTTTCAAAGGCTTGCCCGGAATAGCCTTCTGACGGTAAAAGGTTTCGTCTGGGTGGAGTCGTTTCTATGATGTATTTAACGGGCACTAAGAGCTCTCCATCCCAAAGCCTGAGAGTCGTATTATCACATTCAAAGATTTCTTTACAAAGCGTGATAAGCGTGTCAAAAAGGTCTTCCTCTCGTCCTACATTTGAGAATTCTTTGCTAATATAAAGTAAAACGGCTATTTTATTCTGGTCGGACAGCCCGCCTACGACCTTTTTAGCCCCCCTAAATGAAATTACTTTTCTAGTTCCATACTTTAGCTCTATCATAGCAATTAACCTTCCTTTATAATCATGCAAGTAATGTGCCGATTCAATAGTTTCTTATACGCTTATTTATTGGGCAATCTATCAATTTTGTTTTAAAAAATGACTAATTACTTAAAAATTAAACTCTCATAAAGCGGCTTCGTAAAAGATGCGTTATTTTTATTAGATCAGTTTAAAAGGCAAGCATTATTTTTGGAACTGGGCATATCTAGCTAGGTTGCCGATGTATCAATCTTACTCTCTAGTATACTATTAAACATACTCTTTTCAATACTTCCCAATTTCTACGAGTATCTTTAATAGTATTGCTGATAGTAACATTGATCGTATCTTTCATGTATCGCTCAATACTTTACAATCAAGAAAAACATTTAAAGACTACCATGCGAAGGCGTTGGTCGCGAATGCATGGAGCGAAGGGTGGAATAAACACCGAGGACACCGATAAAGGATGCGATAATTCTTGAATATTCGTAATTTGGTTTGATTACATTTCATTTTTCATCGTTCTTTTATCGGTGTCCATCGGTGGTAATTTTTGAGAGGTTCCCTTAGCTTGCCAGCATTGCAAATTGTTCGCCTAACCGGAAGTTAAATTGCCACAATTCTTTAAAATAAAAGATTTGATAAAAAAAGATTTCTACCATTTCTATGCAGTATGCCACTACAAAAGAAAACCGAATGCGAAATTATCGAAAGTATCCTAACATTGAAAAAAGAAATAGAAAAGCATTTACGGGATAATAACAAATTATCCGCAGATAAAACGACTCTCTTTCTTGCTTTTTGGGATTTTGATGGAACTATCCTAAAAGGCGACTGCTCGGAAGGCTTGAATGAAAGTGGTGGCTTTAAAGGACTCATGGAGCTAGGAATTCTAAACGGGTATTCTTCTGAGTTTAAAGGGGAAGAGGGTGTTAAGGCTTTTTGGAAAGAGTATCGCGAGAAAGAAAGCATAGATAAGAAAGAGGCATACATCTTTTTGCCGCGACTATTTGCCGGAAACAAAGAAGAGAAAATCTTCCAATTAGCAAAAAAGCATTTTCATACCGTTATGCACCGTTTCTACTTTCCTTCCTCAATCCATATTTTACAAAACTTAAAAGCAAATGGAATTGATTCTTATATTCTTTCTGCTAGCGCACATTTCTTTATAAAAGGCTCGGCTGGAACAATTCCTATTGAGGCTAATAATATGTATGGAATTGAAATGAAAATCCAGGATGGAATTATTACTCAAGAGGAGATAGAGCCTGTAACCTATGCAGATGGAAAAACTGAAAAGTTGAAGTTAATTGTAAATAGCCTCTTAGCAGATAAAAAAGCCGACCAAGTTTTCATTCTAGCAGGCTTTGGAAATAGCTTTCATACAGACGGACCCTTCTTAGAATACATCGCAGAACAACGCCTATTAGCCGGTAAACCAACAACTGTGATGATTAACGGTGGTAATGCGCCCGAAGAATACAAGGGGCTTTTTAGAGAAGTTGGGTTTAGTATATAAATAACGTGAATTCGATGTAAGAGATTACAAGTATAAAGGCTTTCATTTTGTCATTCCTGCGCAGGCAGGAATCCAG
>JANMOF010000193.1:0-2218 GCA_031368925.1 Leptospiraceae bacterium | reverse complement strand
CTGGATTCCTGCCTTCGCAGGAATGACAGTGTGGTAATGGTCAAAACAAATTATATTTCAGTATGCACCAAATCGCTCTTACCCCGTCTTTCCAGCCGATTTTTTTGCCTTCAGCGTAAGTTCTTCCATAATAAGAAATTCCTACTTCGTAGATGCGAATTTCTTTTATCTTAGAAAGCTTTGCTGTAATTTCAGGCTCAAATCCAAAACGGTTTTCTTCTATCTTGATAGATTGAATAATTTCTCTTTTAAAAGCCTTGTAACAAGTTTCCATATCCGTAAGATTTATATTGGTAAACATGTTAGAGAGTGTGGTTAATACCATGTTGCCTAAACGATGCCAATAATAAACTACCCTGTGAGGACCTGCACCTAGGAAACGAGAACCAAATACAACGTCTGCTTTCCCATTTGCTATAGGCTCAATTACGGTGGGAATCTCGAACGGATCGTATTCTAGATCAGCGTCTTGCACTATCACAATATCACCCTTAGCCGCTTGGAATCCAGTGCGAAGTGCAGCACCTTTACCCTGATTTACTTCATGTAGGATTAATCGGTCAATCAAATGTTTTAATTCATTTTGTAAAACATGCCTTGTTCCATCTTTAGAACAATCATCTACTACAATGATTTCTTTGTCTGCAATCGGAACTTTACGAACTACTTCTAGAATATTTTGAATAGTATTTTTTTCGTTATAACAGGGAATTACTATGGATAATTTCATTTTGCCTTTAATCCTACGATTGAATCCATTCTGAAATCACTAATGATATTTGAGCAATTTACAATAATCATTTCTGCTCCTGTATCAAAACTAATTCCATTGTATTTTTTAAATAAATCAGGATAATCTTTCTCGTTAAATTTGAATATTAATTTCATGTTGATTTTTTTATTCTTAGCTGCATCTTCTAGATACATTGATATATGTTTTAGTGCAAGACAACCTTCTTTCATAATAGCCTGACAATCTTGTTCTATCTTGCCCTGGCTTACGCTAAGGCTCGTTATTATTTTCATATGCTCGGAAATCCGAAATGGAAATTGACCTTTTCGATTGAGACCAATTCTTTCAAGTTGAATGATCGAATCGTGAATGCTATTAATCTCGGCGGTTCCACGAAATATTTGGTATAAGAGTTGAAGATCTGTTTCTACAAAATTGGAAATTGCTCCAAAGAAATACTTCAATTCATTTTTTGCCATTGGATGAAAATCAATTTTATTGTATTTTAAAATACGAGTTTCATTTTCTTCCATGATTTTATTAATAGTTGGTCCCTGGCTTGCTTCTTTCCGGGCTTTTAGTTCTTTATGCTTAGCTTTTAGTTGCTCTAGAAATATTAGCTCATCTTTAAAAAAGAGTTCTAAACTTCCACGCGATCTAAGCACTTGGGTATATCTTTCTTCAAAGGGAGTTAGCTTAAAAATATTAGGATTTTCTTGTGCATAAGTTCGATACTCGTTTCGAACTTTTAATAAAAGGGATTCAATTTCTTTGTTTGATAACTCGGGCATAGTATTATATTATACGGCAGATTCTTTCCAGTTTTCTATACTTCTTTTTAGAAAATCCAAATCATTCAGGCAGTAGATAGCCGCTGATTTGGAGTCTTTAAATAAGGTTTGTTGCTGATAGGTTAAGGTTTTTATTTGCTCTTCTTCTTTAGTATTTAGAACAGTTAAAACACTAGTAACCATTTTGGCAAACTTTTTTATAAGTAATAGGCAGGGCTCTTGCATTTCCCAGCGAAGAATATAATCAAGTCTTAGCTTATCTGTTTCCAGAGTGGTGAGAAAATCCTTCTGTGCTAGACTATAATTCATAGAATAATGATGAGTAGCTTTTGGAAAAGAGGTTATTTCCTTAAATCGATTTTGGAAGTTTTCAATGATACGAAAAATTTCAGATTCAAAATCGCGGGTAAAGTTCGAAATTACATTTTTGTTCTCAGAAGGATCGCCGGTTAATTCGAAAATGCGAGAACTCTGCACGTTTAAGAGTATGGATACAATTCTATCCTTATTCTTTTCTATGCATTTTAATAAATCAAATATATATCGTCTTTCATCAGCTATGGATACTGGACTTACAAGAGAGTTATCAAATGCTTTTTTAGTGACAGAGGTTGTGTTTTCGATATTTAAGTCAATATCTCCAAAGGCATCCTCGGTATCACCGCTATCTGGAAATTTCATTTGAAGCTCTTCC
>JANMOF010000161.1:0-5092 GCA_031368925.1 Leptospiraceae bacterium | reverse complement strand
CTATGATGATCTATTTACCCAAGTCTCTACAAAGTGAATCGCAGGTCGAAAAATTATACGCAAACTCGCAAAAAAATGTAATGAACTTAGATATTATCCCCACTTTTACAGATTTATTACTCGGGGCTAATAGAGATAATTTTAAGACAGTAGAACTCGGCGGTAAATCTTTATTAGGCGACATTTCATCAAATAGGACAATTGTGATTTCCAATAATAATGAAATTTCTTTATACAAAGTGGGAATTAGTTATATTCGAAGCGACATGCATTATATTTTAAAAATAAACTCTATCCCGAAGAAAGAAGAATTATATAATATCAAGCTTGACCATTTGGAAACACGCAATCTCTGGAGTGAACAAAACACAGAGAAGAAATTAGAACTCCGAAAGGAATTAAACGGTTGCTCGGTTTGCTCAGAAATTTTTTCTAATCTTTAAAAAATATAATTAATTCTGAAATTTCTCCTTTACATATTTGTATTTCTTCCTAGAGATATGCAAATATGATTTTCAAAAAACCCACTATAATTTTCTTAATTTCCCTAATCTTCCATTCTTTCTTGTTTGCACAAGAAACCCAAACCACTGAGGCACAAGATCCCCCTAAGCTCAAATCCAACTTTGTATATGCTGGTTACTCCGCATTACTCCCTGGACTCGGTCAAGTCAAGAAGGATAGACTTTTTACTGGACTATTTTTCTTTTCTGCTTTTGGCGCGAGTCTTTATAATTATAAAGTGAACTGGGATAATTTTCGGGAAGCAGAAAAAGCATATAGAGAAAACACTCAAGCGTTAAGCATATTAAATTCTGCTTCTTCTCTTTCCCAATCAGGATCAGCCTATTTCTCCAATTTACTCATTACGTCTACTATGGCTAATCAATCTTTTGCGCGATATGCTGAGGCTGAAAGAAATACGAATCAGGCTGTGCTTTATGCAGTCGGAATTTACCTGATTCAAATCGGTCATGCTTTCTTTTGTAGTCCGGGAAGTTCTTTTGATAAGCCAGTGGAAAGTAAAAGTCTGGAATCTTCTAGTTTTAATTTGAATCTCTATCCAACGAGAAATCAATTTGGTCAAACTGGAACGAACGTAGATGTAAACTACACATGGAGATTTTAAATGAAACGGTTAATATTGATTAGTTGCTTATTGATAAGTTTTTCTTTTTGTGTAAAAGCGAAACGAACTCCTTTTGATCCAAATAGCCCGAGTAGTTTTTTGACGAGTCTTTTAGTTTCAACTACAACTTTTTCTGGATCTAGTTCTAGTTCGGGCACGATTCCAACACTTTCTTTTCAAAGTCAAACTTATATTTATGTTTTGAACGAAACTATTTCAATCAATCCTTCGGTGGCTAACGTTCGATCTTGTGAGGTAACTCCTAATTTGCCAACAGGTCTTGTTATAAATAATTCAACTTGTAGCATTACGGGTAGCGTTGCAACTTCCCAATCTCCCGCAACTTATTCAGTTAAGGCACGAAATGGTTCCTATTCATCGGAGTCAAACATAGTTATAAGTATTTATCCAGTTTACAGAATGTATGTTACTTCTACCCAGTTTACTGGAAATATTACCATTACGGCTGCGGATACTAATTGTAATTCAAATGCAAATAAGCCGAATTCGGGAACATATAAGGCAATGCTTGTTGGGTCTACTAGAAGAGCTTGTATTACCGGTTATTGTTTAAATGGAACTTCTGCTATCGAAAATTTCGATTGGGTTTTTAAACCCTATGCAAGCTATTTTAGAACAGATGGAACCACTTTGATTGGAAAAACAGATATGTCTGCCATGTTTTCTAGTATCACATCATCCTCTATCATAAGACCAGTTTCCAATTCTACTTTTTATTATTGGACCGGTATTGATACTGGTTATACAAATTCATCGAATAATTGTTCTAGTTGGAATAGTAGCTCGGCGGGTAGTTTCGGCATTGTAGGGAATTCTGGAACTTTATCTATGTATAGCAATGATGTTTTTGCTTGTAATACGTCCAACTATTTACTTTGTGTGGAACAGTAACCGCTAACGGTTTATCCTTGTTCTTCGCATGAGGTAACTACGAAACCAAACTATAATTCCGAATAATCCAAGGAGCAAATAGAAATTAGGCTCTGACATTCTCTGGACATCTTCTCCGGTGTCTAGGGATTTATTGGATGATAATACTTGTTCTTGCTTTCGTCTCAGTGCTTCTTTTTGTGCTTCATTTTCTACTACCATATAAGAAGTCACTGGAGTTAGAAATTTGGAAATAAAACTATATTTCACGAGCGATAACCATTCTGTTTCGGAAATTTCTGGATGTAGTGCATGGGAAATCCATTTGCCTTGTAAATAAAGCCCCGAGTTCCAGTCTTTGGTTTTAATATCTTCTGGTATAATTTCAAACTTAGAATTTTGCAATGCAATTGATGGTTTATTATCCAGTGGTAAATAAGCCTTATGCCCATTGGTTAAATTCATTTCGTAAACGGTAGAATTAAAAGAAATACTTTCTTGGCTTTTAATTGGCAAATGCGGATTATTCGTTAGAGAATGTGCGATTAACTTTCCGTTCTCATCTATTTCGTAAAATACATCTCCTTCCGGATAAGTAATGGCGAGATCAGAAAAATCCTTTTCAATCAGTGCACTTTGCATTTCCTCTGTGACTACAATTAGAATCGGAAATTCTTTTTTGTTTTCTTCGTAAGATTCCACGAGAGTTTGTTTGATTGCCCTATCTAAATAAAATCCACCGGTAAATTTAGTTTTGCCTAAAGCTTGCTTCCAATCTGTATTTACATTTTTTTTTGTATATTGGTTTACAATACTAAATCGAGGAGTAGCTAATACTTGTTTGCTGTTTCTAAGTAAAGACTCTATTTTTTGAATGTATTTATGGATATGAATTTCTTTTCCAAGAGAAGTGTCTATTAGGAAATGATAATAAGGAGTTCGAATAACTTTCGGCAATCGGGCTTTTTCTTTACTTGAAACAAAGACTACTTTGCTATTTAGATTTACCTTTGAATCTGGTTTTTGAATTTCATCGCCTAGAGAAATTTTCTTTCCATCAAGATTTATCTCGATAGGCTCTTTGTGAATCAGTTCAAATCCAGTTTTTCTAATTTCATTAGGGCTAAAGGGAAATACTTTAAAAGTAATTTCATTTCCAGTTGTGTAATATAAAATTCCCGGGTCTCTTCTCTCGTTTCTAATTTGCGAATACACCCACATAGCCGCTTTCTTTTCAGCGAGTATTCCCGGCTCTTTTCTATCTCCGACAAATAGGTAGTAATCGCTAATCCAGGCTCCAGTGGGCAAGGTAAACTTCGTAGAATACTCCTGTATACCAAGACCCGTTGTATTTTTAATTTCTAAATCAAGAGTGCTAGTCCATGTATTTTTATTAGAGTCGAAATTACTTTTAGTTTTGATCTCAGTAATCTTTACTTCACTTGACGTTGTTGATAATCCTGTATTCGTATTTAGAGAAATCTCACTCTTTCCAAAAAAAACTTTTTCGATAAACTGAATTTTAGAATCAGAGAGTGTCATGTTATCGAGAACAATCCAATTAAAATAAGAAGAGATATAGGGAGTTTTTTTATTTACAAATGAAAAGGTTTCTCCTCTGCCTTTCGTCTTAAAACTGTTGATGGTGTGTAGAGTTCTAGTCAATGAATCACTGCTTATTTCGTAGGTTTTAGAGTAATCCGGTGTATAGAGATAGCTCAGAGTTTCTGCAAGCGTAACCCTGTCTCTATAAAATCCAAGAGTAATAATAGTGGGTAATGCTAATATGCCGATGATGTAGGTTCCAATCAAAAGTTTCGACGAGAAATGTTTTTTTAGAAATTGAAAATCAGAGTAGAGTTCACTTGCATGAATAATAATCAGAAGAAGCGGGGTTAACATTAAGAAACCAAGACCAGCTACAATGATCGCTAAAATAGAAAGTGGTAGATAGGGAAGAAATACAAGAAAGAAGTAAAGCGTATAAGAAAAAGTAACCGCTCGACCTATGAATAGAATGAGCCTATATAGTTTGTTTTCCAGGTTAGGCAAACAAACGAGAACACCGTTTGCTAAAGCAAAAAGATAAAACCAAATACTATTAAAGTCTCCGAATACTCCTGCATCGTATTCTCTAAAAGAAAAGCTCTTTATATCCAGTCCATTGTTGATAGCAAGTCCCAAAAGTGGAAATACGATTGAAATAGGAATTTTCCAGAGGAGTTGATATTTAGAAAAGATTTCTCCTTTTTTTATACTCAGAATATAGATTCCACGAATTAGGAAGAATAAAAATAAGACTGTCCCTACAATAAAAAAAATTGTGATTACATGGTTTTCATATTTTAACGAAGCATGTCTCCATAGCGGCATGATGATTTGAAAGAAAATATACCAGACTCCCGGAATAAAGAGCGCAAAAATAAAATTAACCCACGATTTATTTTGTTTTTCTTCTGGTGTGAGCCAGGCAACTAATATGAATACATTGTGAATTAAAGTTGGCATTAAAAAAGTTCCCGCATAAAAGAAAACTTCATCGGAAACCATCCACTGCGGAATAGAAAAGGGAAGCATTATATAATAATAGTTTGTATATGCATAAAGAATTATGATATAGCTGATTAACGACAAGAGCGCATAATAGATAGAAGTCTCTTTTTTATTTTTAAGTAGAATGAATCCATAGGCTGTGCTGATTCCTATTAGAGTTAAAAGAGCAGTTCCTAAATTAAACCAAATAAGCTTTGCTGATTCATCTAGCAATGTATGTATTAACGTATATTTGTTGTATAACAACGAAACTAAAATCAAAGCTGGCGCCGTAGTAACTAAAAAAAGTAATCTAGGATTGAGTAGGTTTTTCATAGGAGTCCTTCAAAAAAATAAAATGTAATATCAGATAAAATAAAATAAAAAAGAAAACATAAACAAAACTCCCCTGCGCTTCGTGAGTCCAATGAGAGGATAACGCAAATAAGCTGGTTTGCATTTGAATTGCAATTAAAATTCTAGATGTATTAGTAAAAATTGTTAGCACATAAGTTAAAAAAAGCATTGCTGGAAAAAGAA
>JANMOF010000265.1:0-24556 GCA_031368925.1 Leptospiraceae bacterium | reverse complement strand
GCAATACATAACCTACTCCACCGCCTGATGATTCTATACGCATTGCGATTTTATGTAGCATCTCCACACAACGAACAGGAAATTTTCCTGAAGCAGTTTCACCGGATAACATGATAGCATCCGCTTCTTCAAAAACTGCGTTTGCAACGTCCGTAACCTCGGCACGAGTAGGAAATGGATTTTGAATCATACTTTCGAGTAAGTGAGTTGCGACTATTACGCGTTTGCCTTGAACAGCGCATTCTTTTATAATCTTTCTTTGGATAATCGGAAGCTCTTCTAATTCTACTTCTACTCCCAAGTCTCCACGGGCAACCATAACGCCATCAGATACTGCAATGATTTCTTTGTAATTTTTCACTGCTTCTGCATCTTCAATCTTAGCGACTATTTGCGCATGAGCGTTGTTTTCCTCTATGATCTTTCTGAGTTGTAGAATATCTTCGTGACTACGAACAAATGATAAGGCAATGAAATCAATATCTTGCTCAAGACCGAATAGAATATCTTTTATATCTTTGGGTGTAATAGAGGGGATATTAACCTTTATCCCCGGAAGATTGATATGTTTGCGGCTACCGAGCTTTCCCCCATCCATGACTCTGCATATTAATTCTTTTTCTTTTTTTTCGAGAACAACCAAGTTAATAAGCCCGTTGTCTACCGTTACTTTGTCCCCAATTTTTAAATCGTTAATAATATCAGTGTAATTTACGAAAACAGACTTTTCTTCGGACTCTTGTCCTGGTATTACATGGAACGTAAAAATTTCTCCGACTTTTAAATCTAGCTCTGTATGAACTTCACCGGTGCGAATTTCAGGTCCCTGCGTATCAATCATGATAGCGATTGGGTATTTTAAATCTTTGTTTAATTTTTTTATTTTCTGAATCAAGTCTCCGTGAAATTTATGATCTCCATGGGACATGTTAAGTCTCGCGATATTCATCCCTGCATCCGCAAGTTTACGAATCATGTTAATGTCCGACGTAGCGGGACCTAAAGTGCAAATGATTTTTGTTTTTCTAAATTTTTCGATAGTCTGCATTTATATCCTAGGTAATACTCTTTCTAAAAACTCTTCAAGAAATGTATACAAATCAAAACGATCTTGATCGGGAGCGGGAGCCCTTCTCTCTATATCAGATTCACGTTTCGCAATTTCTAAAAGTCGCTTCCCGTGTCGCTTGAGATAATGGCGCGATACAAGAATTGGCCATTTATATTTATTCGTTTTAGATTTTATCTGGAAGGATAAAATTTCTTTCAGTGAATGTTTCTTCATGAACATCACAAACTGATCTTCTGTCATTCCTGTCTTGACATTCTGCATAACGTATTCTCTATCAGGGTAAACCTTTGCATCCCATGAAGTGTCCAATACTGTGATGATAGATTGTAGAACATCTTTAACTTGTTTCTCTTCTTCAGGTGAAAGCTTCTTATCCGCTTCTCCCTCTTTTGTCTCAGCAACAGGCAAACCTTGCTCTATCTCATCAATCTGTTTCATCCGCTCTTCTACGAGCTTAGTTTTTTCTTTGGCTATTTGCTTTGCCTTGGCTTCGTTGATTCGCTTTTTTTGCTCCATCTCTTTCTGCCGGCGAATCTGATCTGCTTCTGCTTTGGTAACATAAATATTTCCCATCAAGGTGCGCCACATTCTAGTTAGGAATGGTAAATATTTAAAAAGACTTTCCATCTCTATTGCATAAAAATCTTTTTTGATATTTTCATCTATGCTTGTATTAATGTTCATCCGAGACAGAATTCGTATATCAGTATCATTTCCGGTGCTCTGAAATATTTTCTTTGCAAGATCGGCGGCGAGGTTAACAGCGGATTTGTGCAAGAGGAATTCATACAAATTGCTTCCGTCATCATACTCACAATAGAGTATATTTTCATTTGCAATAATTGAAGGAATTACGTCCTTTGGTATTGGATCACCGTTGATTCTAATTGTAGCAATATCTACAAGCTTACCGGCATTCTCCACAAGTTTGACAACTTCGATAATTTTATCTTTTTGTTCCTTTTTCTTAATCTCTTCTCTATAATTTTCATAAAAGGCACCGAGGATAATAAGCTCTTCCACCATGTATTTCTGATCGCCGTAAGAATCATCCATATACGCCAAAACTTTTGCAGCAAGTGAGGCAAAGTCTGAGTATTCTTCATCAGACACTCCACCGATGACTCCAATTTTTTGTAGAGAGGGAATAATGTATTTCTTGAGATAGTTTACATAGATTTCGATTCTTTCAATGACTTCGTCTTTGCTGTTGTAGAGAAATATAGATTTATTCGCAGACTTTAAGGCTTTCTCGTTTCGAAAGAATAATAGAATTTTATCGTCTACTAACTTTTTTAACACAGGCTTCAAGTGGGTATTCACCGTTATCTCTTTGAGTTGTTTACTCGAATCATATGGACAGTTGAATAAATTCCCAACATCATAAGATGCATAGGTATCGCTCAATTTATTTGCATTGATACGCGTAAAAATATAATCTTTGAACTTATCTCCATGCCAAGGAGAGCGCACTTCTGCAATTGCCCGTTTTATGGCAGCAACACTTCTTTCATTACAACCATTTATATAACGCTGGGAAGAACCTGCATCTAAAGTAGAAGGTCTTGCAAAAACAGTATTTCGCCTAAGTCCCGTTGTTAAATTCTCAGACTTACGCATATCGCTTAATTCAAATTCTACAGTAGTAATTTTCTTTATGATCGGGGGGTTTGATTTAAAGCAAAGTTCATTTATGAAAAAATCAACTTTATCTTTCTCGATACTGATGTCCCTAGTTAACTGCTCAGCGTTGGGCAGTATTTTATTTGCTAAAAACTTTTCCGTCCACTCATTAATCGTGGTAAAAAAACGATAGATACCTTTGTATTGGAAATCACCACGTGACTCCATACCCTGCACAGATTGCGCCGCAGGGTTAAAGTCTACTACTCTAAAGAATTGTGAATTTTGTTCTGACAATTTATTTTACTCTCAAGTAACCTTTTTTGTAAACTAATTCCGCATTTAAAATTGCCGCACCTGCAGCTCCGCGAATTGTGTTGTGACTTAACACAACGTATTTGAAATCAAAAATTGGATCTGGTCTGAGACGTCCGACTGTAGTAGTCATTCCATTTCCATTCATTAAATCTAATCTTGGCTGTGGGCGGTCTATTTCCTCACGGTAATCAATTACTTGAAGCGGCGCAGAGGGGAGTTTTAACTTTTGCGGCTCACCGGAAAACTCTGCCCATAACTTTTTGATTTTATCGACTGTTGTTTTTTTCTTTAACTTAACAGAAACACAAACTGTATGTCCGTCAATCACTGGAACACGATTACAATGAGCGGATATCTTAAAGTTAGCTGGAACAATTTTTCCACCACTGACTTTACCCAAACATTTTTGCGGTTCCATTTCTACTTTTTCTTCTTCCCCACCAATATGAGGAACTACGTTTCCTAAAATATCAAGCGAAGGAACTCCAGGATACCCTGCACCAGAAATTGCTTGCATAGAAACAATAAACACTGATTCGATTCCGTATGCATCTAATAATGGCTTGAGGGTAATGGTAACTCCCATAATAGTGCAATTAGAATTTGTAATAATTTTGCCTTTTGTTTTTTGGGCTTCTAAAACTTTTAATTGTTCTGAATTTACTTCTGCGGATAATATTGGAACGTCTTTATCTGTTCTATGATTTTTCGAATTTGAAATAACCATAACGCCAGCTTGCGCATACTCAGTTTCTACCTCTCCGGCGACATCACTATCTAAACCAGAAAATACTAAATCAACGCCTGACGTCTCTTTGGGTGTGCAGCGTGTTATTTTCATATTAGCCGCATAATCAGGAATTTTGGAAGAAACTTTCCATCTAGACTTCATAACATCTTTATAAAGATTGCCGGCACTTTTATCCGATGCACCTAACGCAATAACTTCAAAGTATTCATGATTTTCTAATAACTGAATAAATCTTTGTCCTACTGAGCCTGTCGCTCCTAGAACTCCAACCTTAACTTTACCCATTTTTTACCACCTTAGAGATAGATTTTTTTAATTGGTAAAACAATAAAGCAATAATTTTTTTATGAAGCTATCTTAATCGACTTCTTCGTCTTGTTCTTCTACAATTTCTTCCTTCTCTTTCTCCTTTTCTTTCTTAGCTGGCATCGGTGCTAATCCTGTATAAATTCGCTGGAATCGTCGTTGAAATGCGACAGGTGTAAGACCAATTCGATAGCTATTTCCAAAATGAACCGGTCTTGGTAAGAATGTAGCCAAAGTAGCACACTCCTTAACGTTTAATTTAGAAGCATCTTTCTTGAAGTAATGATATGCACCGGCTTGTAATCCATATATACGCGGTCCAAATTCAACCACATTCAAATACCAAGTCAATTGTTGGTCTTTCGAAAAAAGCAGATTAAACAATAGCGCGCCTATTGCTTCGCGAACTTTTCTTATATAAGTCTTTTTTCGATTTAGAAATGCATTTTTTATAAATTGCTGACTGATTGTGCTTGCGCCGGAAATAATCCGCCCTTGCTTACGATTGTATTCCAAACTAGAACGAATGCTCTCGATAGAAATTCCACTGTGATTATAGAATTCACTGTCCTCCGCAATGACGACAGCCTTCTTACAAGCGACTGGAATTCTTTGTGTGCTTACCCATTCTCCCCCAATGTATTGAATGAGCGGACCTGTAATTCTGGTATACCTATTCTTTCCAGTTTCATCATAAGGAAAATAAACTAGAACCCCAAAATACAAGACTGGCACCCAGGGAATAAAAAGAAGAAATAGAAATAAAAATAGATAGAGAAATCGCTTATTCCAAAAAAGTTTTTTTAAAACCCTTACATAGATATTCGGTGTCTTAGATATTACCGGAGTCTTATGCTTATGGCGAGGAATTCTTGCTTTTTTTATTCTAATTGGCTTTTCTGGAAAATTTTGCAATTACGTCCCCATACATTGAATTCATTTTCGCCATTCCAGGATAAGTAAAATGATGAAAGTCACTAAAGTCTTGCATTCTGAGTTTATGCCTGAAATCTAAAAAATAAATTTCTTCGTCCGATGCGAGACTCTGTAAATAAGAAAGATGATCCTGATACCATTTAGAATTTTCATACCAATTCAGTGCAAGTGGATTTTCTGGATTATTAATAATTATTACAGGAATTTTTCTCTGCCGCATAGACTCGGTAAATTTTTTTAAGTATTGCAAATGAATTCCAGGTCGAAAGGTTTCTCTTGTTAGCCGCTCTTTCGCATCTTTCAGCGCATGTATATATCGTATGCCGGGTCGATGCTCAAAATCAGAAAGCAACCTAAACTGAAAGTATTCTTCATATTCTGCATCACTCATTTTTAAATAACGAAGATCTTCTATCCTCTCCTCTCTTACATATTGCATATTAGAGAGTGGCTCTTCGAGTCCAAATGTTTGTTGCAATCGAACTCCAACTTCGTCGTGCGAATGATCAAACCGATCTTCCTTTGCCAAAGACGGCTGCCAAGTTTTGGACAGTTGTGCAGTAATAAAAGAATATTGCTTTTTAAATTTAGGATTCAATTTTATTTTTTTCCAACCTGGTTGCGTAAAGCTGAACGTTTCCGACTCACCCTCAGAGGCTAGCGTCAAAAAGAAATTACCCTCTACTAAGATTTCAGGAACAATTTGAATCCAAAAACCTTTTTCAAACATATACGGTTTTGGGAAAAAAGAAAATTGCTTTCCTGTCCATCCAAGCGAATTCACCCTTTCTGGAATTTGGACGCCGGCATATCCATGGTAACTTGTATTTCTTCCAAAGCGATGGTTATATAAATTACGAAGATTTTGAGAATAAATTTCCCGGTAACGGTAAAATAAAAATAGATAAGAAGAATAGTAAGTTGCGATTTTTTCTAACGGGAGAATTTTGTAAAACTCTTGAACTGCTTTTTCAGGGAAAGTAAATTTAGACTGAGGCGCGTCACCGAAATTCAATGCATCGAGTAGGAGGGAGGTATCATCAGCAGTCTCGTTAATCCCGCTTGGATTTAAAACATAAGCTCTATGTAAGCGCAGATCAATAAAGTTTAGAGGATAGAGAATGATATCAGGTTGTAAATTTTCAATATCATCTCTTACTAAGAATGAATCTAAAGGAGTCATCCCTGCGTAAGAAAGGTATTCTACATCAAATTCTTTTCCTGTTTTTTCATGTAAATATTTTTTTAGTAAATCTCTATCAATAGAGTAATAGGCAATACTACTTCCTATTACTAAAACTCTTTGTTTCGTCTTAGGAGTTCTCTCAATTCGTTTTTTCTCATAAACAAAATTAAAAAAATGATTGGTTCCCCAGGGAGATTCATTCGGCAATCTCCATATTACAAAACCGAAAAAGAATTGGTCAAGTGCAAATAGGGTAATTACAAACAATAAAATTCTTTTCAAATTCTGCAGACTATTCATAGTTTATAATTTTTTATCGGTGTCCATAGCCTGTCGAAGTAATCATCGGTGTTAATTTAATTATTTCAAAATACAAAATAAATAAAGGGTTTTAATTCACCACTATATAATACAGCAAGGATAGACAAAACTGCATAAAGCGGAAACTGCCAACCCCCATTATCACTTTCGAAAAATTTTTGAATTCTATCCACATAGAAATACCCGGCTAAATGAGTGAATAGCACACAAAAGAAAATAGAATAAAACAGGATTTCAATGCTATAGTTTGGTAAAATTCCAGTTTGTAAATCTAAGATTGCTCGGAACATAGAAATTGCTTTCTCAAAATTAGAAGACCTGAAAAATACCCAAAGACATGTCACTAAGCAAAAAGTAAAGGTAACGTAAAAAACTTTCGACAGACTTTTGGTAAAAGGTCGGACATCCGAAAAGTAGGAATAATTTCGGAATTTAGAAACAATATATCTTTCAATTCCTAAATAAATTCCATGCAAACTACCCCAAATAGCAAAATTCCAACTTGCTCCATGCCAGAGTCCGCCGAGTAGCATGGTAAGAAATAAGTTACGATATGTAAAGAATGCTCCGAAACGGTTCCCTCCGAGTGGAATATAGAGATATGATCTAAGCCAGCTTGACAGAGAAATATGCCATCTCCTCCAAAAATCTGTCAGGCTAGAAGCTAAGTATGGAAGATTAAAATTTTCTGGAAGCTCAAATCCAAATAAAATAGCAACGCCTCGAGCAATATCCGTATACCCACTAAAATCTCCATAAATTTGAATGGAATAGGCGATCATTCCCATTAAAACATAAACCCACGAAAGCATCGAAACATCTGTATCTTTGGAAAAAACAAAATCGCTTATAACGGAAATATTATCAGCCAGAACTGATTTTTTAATAAAGCCAAGAAGTATAAAATAGAAAGCCCGGTTCAAGTTAATTTCGGCAAACTTTCTCCTAGCTATACTCAGAATTTGAGGCAAAAAATCATGAGCAACCACAATCGGTCCGGCAACTAACTGGGGAAAGAATGCCAGAAAAAGGGCATATCGGAAGAAGCTTTTTTCTGCTGGTATAATTCTGCGGTAAACATCAATAGTATAGCTAAGGGACTGAAATGTATAAAACGAAATTCCAGCCGGTAGCAGAATATTCCAATTCGGTCGGGTAATAGTTAAACCTAAAAAACTACCAATGCCAATCAAATTTTCAGAAAGAAAAAAGAAATATTTATAAAAGCCCAAAATTGACAAATTCAGAAGAATCGAGGTCAAGAGAAATAGCCGACGCTTCGAATCTGAGCGATTGGAAAAAATTCTCTTCCCAATACTAAAATCATAATAGGAAGTAAAAAGCAAAAGTCCCAGAAATTTATAATTCCAACTTGCATAAAAAAAATAGCTTCCTATTAATAAAAGTCCAACTAAAGAAAAGTGGACACTGTGTCGCTTTCTTGATAAATTACTTCGAATTTGAAAGGAACGAGGCGTTTTAAAAAACAAAAAAGAGAGTAATGGAAGGATTGTCCAACGAAGTAGGAAGAGTAAAATCAAAAAAAACAAAAATTCAGGAGATGTGAAGTTCATTTACGCGAAGGAAAGTGCTTAATTTTTAAAAACTTAAATTTAAACAATAAAATGATTAAATTTAAACAGCAAACTTACACCGAACACCGCAACTAGGACAAATACAAAGCACTTCGGCTTTAACGGTACGCCCTTTAGATGTCTCCACCTTTCCAATTGCAATAAATTCAAAGTCAACGCCTTCTGGAACGTAATGTCCTTTTCCGTATTTTGCGGTTCCCTCAATCATATATGTGCACGCATGACACCGAACTCTAACCTTTAATGTTTCAGCCATTCCCATACAATGGCAAATACTATTAGACTCGCAATCTTTTTTTCAAAAAAACCTCTTATATTATGCCACTTTGTCATATGGACTAAAAATTACTACCTTGTCATTATGTCACTATGTCGATTTCTTTTTCGCTCTATTAGAATTACTCCGATATTTGCCAATTTGTTGGCATTTTAATTACTGTTTTTGGATTTTCCTAGTATAAGTGACATAATTTGGGCAGAGTATTATAGTTAACCTGCTCTAATTAGCAAAAAAGGCTATTTTGTCCTTTTCTTTGTTTATTATTCAAGTGAGTTTTTTTTTATGTAATCAAGGAAAATATGAGCCAAAGATTTTTACAAAACATGGAATTTACAGCCCTAGATATTGAAACATCTGGACTAAATCCAAATGAAAATGAAATTTTAGAAATTGCAGCAATCAGATTTGATCGTGATAAGATATTGAATACTTATAATTTCTTAGTAAAGCCAAATAGACCGCTTCAAATGAATGCTCAAATAGTGAATGGAATTACACCAAAAATGCTTGAAAACGCCAGAAGCCTAGACGAAATTTTACCTGAATTCCTAAAATTCATAGAGCATTCTGGATTAGTAATTCAGAACTCTGAATTTGATCTATCATTTATATTGCCAGAAGCCAAGAAACGAAGAATACCCATCCCTACCCTGCCGGTTTTTTGCACTCTAAATCTAGCCAGAAAAAATTTCCCCGAACTAAAGAAATTTAATTTAGTAGCGTTAAGAGCTTTTTTTAAAATTGAAAAAATGAATACAGTAAATTCCAGACATTCATTTCACGAGGCTTTAGACGACTCATTTGCCGCTATGAAAGTTTTCATTAATTGCATTGATAAAACTAACAGTTGGACTGAGACGATGGAAAAAACAAACTACCATTCAAAGGGTTATAAAACTACAGATGATTATATTCAACAAGAATGGCTTTTTTAACTTTCCTTTTTTCGAGAAGGTTTAGTTTCAGGCAAGGAATGAAAACGAGAAGAGATTCCTAATTTTTCGTTTCTCTTAACCATATAAATAAAATGCTTAACGTACATAGTGTAAGGCTCGGGAATTTCTTTCGGATCAAACTCCATTGGATTATCTAGAAGATGATTTACGACCGATAAATTGAGATCATCTTTGCTAGTCAGCATTAAAGTTTCCAATCGACGACAAATTTCTTGGTCATTGACTTCATTACTTAGACTTCTCATTGCTTCTATTAATTTACTAAATGCGGCTTTATTCATAAAATTACATTAACCTTCTGGCGCGATATTTCCATTCCCAAATCATGATTTCTTCCTCAATATTTTTAGCCTGCTCCTGGTATTTTTCTAGGAGTGCATAAATCATGTATGCTACATCTTTCGATAACCCCTTTTCAAGTTCAAGTTCAAAATCAGCTTCGTCATGGTTTATTATAAGGACGGCAAGTCTAAATATCTCATCTAGAACTCTAACCTTATCTCTATTTGCATTTAACTCTTCCTTATTATTTACATTTTTAACCATCACATCCAAGAAAGTTCGAATAAAAATTATATCCTCCCCTTTTAGATTAAAATCAAATAGTAATTGCTTCACTTTATCTAATTCCAAGTTACGCAAATGGATGCGTGCCAGAAACACAGGATTCTCAGAATACATATTTAGATTAGATCCAGATGAAGCCATATCTGCTGCGCGAGCTATATCCGCGTCAACAACTGGAGTTGCAAATTCCGCCTTTGCCTCCGCATCAGCTGTTGCATTAACTGCCGCTTTATTTTCATAGGCAACGTTAATTTTCTTTTTTAGAATTAGGATATTAACAGTCGGATAACGAATCTTAAGCGTTACCATATCATTTTTTAATAGACTTTCATCGGCTACAATGTGGTGAAATTCAATACCCTGCTCTGTTGCACTCATAATATCTTTGACAAAGTTAAAATGAAATATAATAACTGGAAGAATATCACTCTCACTCCCAGAATTAAGGTAAATAGTCTTAATATCTCTTGAACCACCATGCTGATAAGGGATAACAAGCTTACCTGATTTAACATTTACAAAACTTAACTCGCCTAGACGGAAATGCGACAGATTAAAATCGTCTCCCAAAAACACTACTCTTGGAACAGGGACAATGATTGAATTATTTTTAGCACCCTTAGGAACCTCTGGACCCTTTGGTGTAAAAACAACATAAGTAAGCTTAGTCAAACGAACTTTGACTAAAAACCCAGCAGGTGTTTTACGCTCTTCGTATTGCTGATCCTCTTCCATATTTAAAGACTCCAAATATATCCCACGTGTAGGAACGAGTATTTGTAAGCCCTAGAAAATTAAAATAATTTTTTATTATTTTAATTTGTTCAAGTCCTCTTTCTTAGAATCAAAATATTAACTGAGGGAAATCGAATTTTTAAGTTTACCATCTCATTCTTAGGCGACGACTCATCGACAATAATGTTCTGAAACTCTAACCCCTGCTCGGCTGCATAGACTATCTCTTTTAGTGATTGATATTGATACAATATAATTGGGAGGACATCAGAGTCCGAGCCTGTAGGAACTGAAATAATCTTAATATCAGATGCACCTTCATACTGATAAGGGATTTGTAGTTTGCTAGATTTTGAGTTAACATAGGTTAAATCAGATAGTCGAAAATGAGACAGATTAAAAGACGAACCCAAAAAAATGATCCTAGGAACTTTCACAACACTGGAATTATTTTTCGAATTTCGCGGAATCTCGCTTCCTTTGCGAGAAATAACCTCATAAGTCATAGTTGCTCTGTGTACACGGACAGTATACCCGCCTGGCGTCTTTCTCTCTTCCATAGTTTCTTGATTAGTAAGCATTTTATAACTCCAATTGTTTCATTTTATATTGCAAAGATCCCCTTGATACTCCAAGTGCTTTTGCCATCCGAATTTGATTGCCTGAAAAAATTTTATTCGCAAGTAAAATTTTCTGGCGCTCTAGGGCTTGAACACTCTTTCTTAAATCAAGGTCTTCTTCGTTCTGAAAATCTAAGCTTTTTATTTTGGAATTATTTAATTTCAAGTAAAATTCTTTTTTTATAATATTTTCTTTCGATGTAATGATTGCCTGCTCTAAAAGATTTCTTAAATCTCGTAAATTTTCCTTATAGGGGAAATTATATAAAAACTCATACGCGTCTTCTGATAAGGTCATATCAGGGCGATGATTAACCTGTCTGAGATTTTTAAACAAAAGATCAATTACAGTTTTTAATTTGTCGCGATCTAAACTAAGCAGATTTGGAAGTTGCACCGTATGTTGAGATAGAAGATTCCAAAAAGGTTGGTAATCTTCTTTATGCTTAGTTAAATCATCTAGAAAAATAATACGAGGTTCGAGAACAGGCTCTTTAATGAATTCAAAAAAAACTCGCTGCTGTCCCATAGAAAGTCCAGAAACATTTTCCACAACTAGAATTCCATTACCTGAAAGAGCAATCCAATCCTGAATAGATTTCTCTAGCTTCCCAATTTGATCTGGCAGAGAATTTAGATAGATCAATTTCCCGTGCAAACCTAATTTCTTATAAATGTATTTAACGAGAGACTTTTTCCCGGAGCCAACGCTTCCCTGAACATTGATAAATCTATTGGCTTTGAGACTATTAGTAAACCCAATTGACCCGCCTAGAATAAAGTCAAATAAATCATAATTTATATTCCGTTCATGATTACTATAAATATGAGTTGGCTGCGAAGAAGATAAATTTAATTTCATTGCATGGAGATTTCCAATTTTTTCTGCAAGCATTTGAATAAACGCAATTTGTAGCATAGTAACATCATCTGGAAATTCTATTAGAAAAAAGCCTAACATATCCTCTTTATACATAATTCTAATTACTGCTGCAAACAAAGAAGTTTGTGAATACAAATTAAACTCATTCGAGAAAAAGATTACGGGTTCTTCTGATGACGAGATTCTCTCGAAATGTTCCTTGCCTCTAGCAATGAAGGAATAATAAAAATCCGAGCTATAGCCATAGGACGCAAATTCAATAAACGAATCGTCCGATGAAGTTTCTTTTAAAACTAATATTCCACAAATTCCGTTCAGAGTCTGAATTAATTTTCCAAAGATCGGATCAATATTTTTATAAAATAAAGGAATATGCTCTATATCTAGACTTTTTATTAAAGAACTCATTGAAATAGAATCTGTTTAATTTTAAGCAAACTGTCAAGGTACTTTCTGTCGGATGTCCGACTATTTTGACTTAATACTCATAATCTAGGTCTGTCTAGAATGAGTTAACTAATTAAAACCTAAATCACTTTTTTCTAATTGAAAAACTGCTATCTGTACCAAACCTTGTTAAAACACAAAAGCATGATTACAATTTCGATTACAAACCAAAAAGGCGGGGAAGGGAAAACCACAACCTCAATCAATTTAGCGGAAGGGCTTGCGCGCAGAGGAAAAAAAACCATTTTGCTCGACATGGATCCGCAAAGTAATTCCACGAGCATCTATACGAATACTAATTTAGAACAAAATATGTTCCACATTTTCCATAACAAAGCTAGATTAAAGCAAATCCTACTGCAAACAGCAAAGCCAAATCTTTTCGTTGCACCCGCAAGTTCCAGGTTAGCTGAAATGGAAGCTGTCAGTGCAAATAATGTTGAAGCTCCATTTATACTTCGAGACGCCATGGAGGACCTAGACGGATTTGACTTTTGTATTATAGATTGCCCTCCAAGCCTTTCCATTTTCACTATAAATGCATTGGTTGCATCAAACTATGTCTTGATACCACTCCAGGCAGAAAAGTTCTCTGTAGATGGAATTGTAGGCTTGCAACAGACTATCACGAGTATAAAGAAAAGGATTAATCCTCAACTAGAAATTCTAGGAGCTTTGATCACACAATTGAAGCCACACACCTTACTAACAAAAACAATTATACCGATTTTGACAAAATACTTTAAAGTCTTTGATCAGAGTATTTCTGATGGCGTTGCAATTGGAGAGAGCCATTTAGCCAAATGCTCTATATATGACTACAATAGAAAGTGTAGGCAATCGAAAGAATATGAAGATTTTGTAGAGGAATTTTTACATGAGCTTAAAAAGTAAAAGACTAGGCTCCTTAGCAGATATATTTCAATCCGAGGTTCTAGAAGGAACAATTCGTAAGATTAAGCTTTCAAAAATTCTCCCGTCTGAGAGGCAACCAAGAGGGGATAGGAAGAAAAGTGTAGAAGAGCTAGCAAACAGCATTATGACTGACGGATTACTCCAACCCATAGTTGTTACAAAGTCTGAACAAGATGAATCTTACAAAATAATTGCAGGTGAAAGAAGGTTTCACGCAGTCAGCCAACTAGGTTGGTCAGAAGTTGAATGTAAGATTTTAAACAAGCCAGAAAAAGAAGTATATAAGCTTGCAGTCATTGAGAACTTACAAAGAGAAAACCTTTCGGCTTACGATGAAGCAGACGCAATGAAAATTCTAAAAGCAGAATACGGGTATACTGACAATGAAATAGGGTCCATATTTGGGAAAAGCCGAAACTACATAACTGAGATTTTAAGTATATCTGTTCTTGGTATCAAAGAGCTTGAGCTTTGTAAAGAAGTCGGAATAGACAATAAAAATCTTCTTGTCCAAGCAGCGCAGTCTCACAAGAAAGGGGACTTTAATAACTTTATACAAAGCTTTAAAAATGGAACTCTTAAAACAATAAAGGAAGCGAAGGAATTCAACAAGAAAAGCAACACTCCTGTGACTCAAAAAAAAGGCTTAATAGGCAAGTGCTCTCTAGAAAGAATAGAGAACAAAATAATCATAAAAAGTGATGATCCGAAATTTTTAGCACAAATAGAAGTAAAACTTAAAAAAATTCTTGCCCAGTATTTAAATCCTACCAATCAAAAATAAATTTCTCCATTTCAATAAGGGGTTGTGTAAAAGCATGATTTTCACCTTGTTAATTTTTTCCATTTCGCGTATAAGTCACTTATACTGAATGCAATTTATTGACAAAGTATGCTTTTACACAACCCCTGCCAACGTTCCCACGCTGAGGATGGGCTTCTTACGCCTAAGGATGGATTCGCCAAAAGGAGTATCCAAAAATATTTTCTTGTACTTGACTTTCAAAAATAGTACACATAATGTGACATAACAAATATATAGTACACAGCTATATATAAAAGATAAAGAAAGTCCCCGGCGGCAACCGGGGTCGGAAATGTATCCGAAGGAATATTGTCAGATGAGACATAATATAATTTTAATCGCATTAGGTCAAGCCTTTTAATTCCCTTTCTGCTTAAATTTGGAACTTATAAAAAACGAGGAGAGGACATGGGCGAGACGAACAATCAATATATAAAATTCATGTCAGATATTATAGATTCTGGTTTATGGGGAAAGCTAAGTCCTGCTGCAAAAACTCTTTATCCAGTACTGCTTAAATTTAGTGACCAAAATTTTAAACAAGTTTGGCCTAGCACAGAAACCCTGCTTAAACTTACCGGGTTCAGGACAAAGAAATCAATTCTTTTAGGAAAAAAGGAACTGATAAAAGAAGGATTACTTCAGTATAAGGCAGGCGGCGGTAGAACAAATTCTACCTATTATTTCTCCTTTAACTACGAGGGTTCTAAAATTACCCCTCTGTGGGATACGAAACTACCTCCCTCGGGGCGATATACGTCTCCCTCTGAGGCGTATATCGAGACTGCTCAGCAAGATACCTCCGTATCACCTAACCATCTTAATATAACCATTAACAACACCCAATCTAATAAACTAGAAAAAGGATTAGACCCTACTTATGATAAACTAATGGAGACCTATGGATTTAATCTAGTTGACTCCGCTATCCAAATTGCAAAGGCAAAGGGATTGGAAGGGAATGTGTCTTATGTTGCGGGAGTTTGCAAAAATTTAAGCAGAGACTTGAGTAGTAAATCGTCGTCACCTATTTTTAATCAAGTAATTGATTCCGCTCAACATGTAATTGATTCATGGAAGAACTTCTTGGATTGGAGTAACTCACATCTAACAAGGTCTTCAGTAGACATTTTACGAAGAATTCCCATTGCAGTTGATGGACAATCTATTTTTATTGAGGAAAAACTTACTGAATTTCTAAAACAAATTATTCTCAAATATTTTAATGAAGAAATCAGACCTGCTATTGTGATTGTTTTTTCAGAACAATCCAATCATCGTGTCCAATTGTGATTGTTTTTAAGCTAAAAATCCTTATCATAAGCTGTAGAATTTATTGATTAAAATAAGGGGAAATTGCATTTAGAACTAGGACTAGAAAGAAATTGTAAAATAATTTATAAAATATAGGAAAATACTTTGCATGATTTCGCTACCATACACATTAGATAGAAAATTATGTTTATTAATAGAGTAAGCAATGTCAGATAAATCAGTAAGGATTAGTCACCCCGCCGAAGTATTTATTCAGAATATTTCAAGTAGAGGTCAATACGAATTAACAAACGGAGCCCTTTTTCATTTTGTGGAGGAGTCCCCTACTTCCTCTATTGCAATTATTACTTTTAAGTTTAAGGACTTTTCTTCTTTTAATTGTATTCAGTTTGATTCAATGGATAAAGAGAATGAATTTATGCCTAATACTTTCCGTTTCGAAATATCCGATGACGGAAAAATTTGGGAACCTATTATTAAGGAATATGAGTATTCTCGTGTAAGTAAGAAGCAATGTAAATGGAATTTTTCTATGATTAATTCTGCCTACCTAAAAATGGTAATCCGACTCAACCGAAGAAATAAGGAAGGACTTTACAAAACTGCATTTTCCAATTTCAGGGTGATGATTGCTGGTATTGAGAAAATTATTAGTAGCTCTGAGAATGACAGATTTTGGGTTAAAGAAAATATTATTGATGAGCGTCCAGACTACGGATGGTCTTCAAAAGAAAAAACATCACCAGGGGAAGAATTCCTATTAGTTGATCTTGGCTCAATTAATAGGGTCGAAGAAATTCGAATCCTATCTAAGAATGCAGAAGAAACGAATTTTCCTGAAGCCTTTTATTTCTATTATAGTGAAGACGATCTTTCATGGCATCAACTGCACGAAGAGCCTCAATTTATGTCAGAGCCTGGAACTTGGTACAAGTGGAAATTTTTTCCTACTAATGTTCGCTTTTTCAAATTGCTATGTGTAAATAATAAACCTAATGCAAATAAGAAATATATTTCCCAAATTGTAGAGTTAGAAATTTATGCAGACGCAGATATTATTGCTCTATCTAAAAAGCGAATCATCGCAGAAACTCCCCCCTACTCTTCCATTATGAGACCCGGGCTTGTAAGGTTAGCGGCTGATGGAGAAACGAAAGAAGGATTAGCTGTTCAGGGTAATGATAGACGACTTAGAGATGCAACTACAGAATTTAAGGGCATAGTTGAATTAGCCACTGATGGGGAGGATCGAGAACTTGTAGCAGTGCAAGGAAATGATAAACGATTAAAGCATGCAACAGAAAATAGTTACGGATTAATACGCCTTGCAAAGAAAGGAGAGGCTAGACCTGGACTAGTTGTTCAAAGTGATGATGATCGTTTAAAACCTGCTTCTGTTGAAGCCGCCGGCATAGTGGAATTAGCCGATGATGGAGAAACTCGACCGGGTGTAGTTGTTCAGGGAAACGATAAGCGCCTAAAAAAAGCAACGGTATCTGAGTATGGTCTTGTAATTATGTCTGAATTAGGAGCAGATCTTCCAGGACGTGTTTTGACTGCTGATGATCCAAGGTTAAAAAAAGCTACAACGGAAAAAGAAGGAATTGTACGATTTGCGAGTAATGGTGAAGACTCAAATATAGCTGCGGTTCAAGGTAGCGATAAGCGCTTAAAAAAAGCTACAACGGAGTCTTACGGAATAGTGGAATTAGCCCATTCTGGCGAGGATAAAGAAGGAGTGGTTGTTCAAGGAAATGATAAACGACTTAAATACGCGTCCACAGAAGACCCGGGGATAATAACGATTGCCCAGAATGGTATGAATGTTCCAAATAAGGCTGTAGCAGCCGACGATTCAAGGCTTTTTGACTCTCGTGATGCAAAACCGCATACTCATAATTATGCGCCTATTACGCATGACTTTAATTCTCACTCAGGTTTTATTCAATTAAAAGGGTCTTCCTTTTCTGAATTTAAAAATATTTCTCCCCCAACGCAAAATCATTCGGTCATCTATGGGCATAATGATGCAAAAGGAGGGTCTGGAATTTCTGGCGTAGGTATTGATGAGGGTGTAATTGGTTATGGCGAAGATAACGGTGTAATTGGTTATTCTAGTGGTATTGATGAAGAGTCTGCGGGAGTTGCCGGCTTTTCTAAAAAAGGTTTTGGTGCAGTTTTCTCTTCACAAAAAAAATATGCAGTTCATGCAAATGGAATTGGTGTAAAGAAAAAAGATATTGTTGGGTCCGGTAAAGCATTATTAGCCCATGGGGAATCCGATTTTTATGGGCAAGTTAGATTTGTTGACCAAAATGGAAATGATTGCATTGCAAGATACTTTAAATTAGTGAACAATGATATTGTTGCCAAAGGTGATTTATTAGTTATAACTGATAAAGATGGAGCCGTTGCAAAATCTAGAAATGCTTATTCATCGAGGGTAATTGGAGTTTGCGTTGAATCTTCAGGTGTTCAGCTTGGAGATAAAAAGCTCGGGAATGATTATATACTTGTTGCATTACTTGGAGTAGTTAATATGTATGTGGATGCTTCGGATGGTCATATTACACCTGGTGAGCTTTTGGTTTCAGGTTTAACTGCAGGTCATGCGGTTAAGGCTGATGTAAATAAGTTAAAGCCGGGAATGCTTGTCGGAAAAGCGTTAGGTGAATGTAAAAAAGACAAAGGGATAATCCCTGTTATTCTTACGCTGAGTTAATACTATGAAAATTTCAGAAATATACTCTAAGGCAAATAAACCGGTTTTCTCATTTGAGATATTCCCTCCAAAAACTATGGAGGGGGACACTAAACTAATTAACACAGTGTCTGATTTAAAAAAACTTTCTCCAAGTTTCATTTCTGTAACTTATGGGGCTGGTGGCTCTACAAAAGATAAAACCATTGATTTGTGTGAAAGAATTCAAAATCAATTTCAAATCCCAACGATGTGTCATTTTACATGTGTCGGAGCAAGTCACTTTGAAGTAAAAGCAACTTTAGAAATAATCGAATCCAAGAAAATAGAAAATGTCATTGCTCTAAGGGGTGATCCTCCAAAAGACCAAGGCGTTTTTATTAAACATCCGACAGGCTTTGCAAACGGGATGGAACTAATTCAATTTATTAAGCAGGAAAAATTTCCGTTCTGTATAGCCGGCGGATGTTATCCAGAAAAACATCCAGACTCCCCCACTCTAGATGATGATATCAACTTTTTAAAAGAAAAAGTTAATGCGGGTGCAGAATTTTTAATCACGCAACTGTTTTTTTCAAATCAATTATTTCAGCAATTTATGGGCAAAGTGAAATTAGCCGGAATTTCAGTTCCTATTATTCCGGGGATAATGCCAATTACTTCCTTTAGTCAAATAGAGCGCTTTAAGGGAATTGCAAATTGTGAAATACCTGACGACTTAGTCAATGAGCTAGCAATGTTAAAAGACCAGCCTAATGAATTTCTAAATAGAAGCATGCAATTTACGATTTTGCAGTGCAAACAATTACTTAATATGGGTGTTCCTGGAATTCACTTTTACACCCTAAATCAATCTAGAGCTACAATTGAGATTATGAAGTCTTTAATTTAAAAGGAGTTTGATATGAGCAATTTGAAAAGTCATAAATTTATATTGGTTATTGGAGTGGTATCAATTATTTTGGGATGTGCTTCCAATATGGATTCAACAAAGGATAACACGAATAAGCCGGCATCTATTTCCGCTACGCCTGAACTAAAATCTATTCCATTAGTGCCGACAGAGGACGGTTGGGGAGTAAATCCTCGAGAACTTTCTAATGCAAAAGATGTTAACGGATTAACAGAAGCTAACTGGTATACAAAAAAGTATTCAGGCAAAGCAAATAGTAGATCCATTGAATTGAAATCTCCTTCTTATATGGAGACTACATGCAAACAAGCGGTGAAAAAAGAAAACGGAAAATCTCTAATTGAATCCTCTCTCACTTCTTTGGGTTCAGATTTGAAGCCCGAAGTAATTAGTGCTTTATCAGCTAAGATTACAAAGGACGAATTAAAAAAAATTGAGGTTAACAACTGTCAGCCTACATCGGCAGAAAAAACATTTTCCGAATGCGAATGCGCCCTTTCCTATAAGGTAGAAGGCGGAAAAAAAGCTATGATAGAGAAAGTATTACCTCAGAATAAATAGAAATCTAGAAAATATAAAAACCCATCGGTATTTTTACATAGACTAAGCGTATAATAAGTAGCATTAAAATAATGGAACTTAGATAAAGCGCATAATAATCATTATGTGCTTTATCTTCTTGTTTTAAAAATATAATCCAGGGTATACTTATCGTAAACATTCTGGAGATATTATCGAATGAACGCCAATAGCCTACCTCCCCTACTCCAGCAGTAAATAAAATAAAAAAAATTGGTATGTGTAGAGTTAAACCACGGAAGTCTCGAATATTTCTCAAATTTAAAATTAACAAAAGATAGAAAATGAAAATTGGAAATTTTGCCATTTCTCGAAATATACTTTTAGTATCTGCCATAGAATGAATTTGAATACTTTTAAAAAAACCAAATAGCGGATAATCTACTAAATCCGTAAATCCTAAAGGGTTTGTTCCATGGTTGACATTTGGTAGAAGTTTGAACAAAAGGGTAATGGCTAAGTATATTCCAATAGCTAAAAAAAGTATTGACGAAGTTTTAAAATTCTTATCATAAAAAGTTAATAATAAAAGTGATCCTATGATAATTATGCCTGATTCTTTTACTAAGCAACTAAAAGTTACGATGAGAAAAAATAGAATATATTTCCTTATAGAGATTTTAAAAGATAATGATGAATTGTCCAAAGTATACATATGTTTTTTAAAGATATATATACAAATTACAGAAAGCGAAGCAAAAAGAGAATCTGATACTAATAGTAAAATAGAATTAATGCTGAATGGTGAAAATAAATAAAAGTAAGATAAATATTTCATTCCTGGTTCTAGCATTCTTTGCAGAAGTTTGAATGAATAAATATGTAAGCTGATTAGTATAATTAAAGTTATAATGGGATAAAACTTGAAGCCGAAAAAATTTGCTAAAAAACCGGATAATACAGATAATCCGATACGATTAAATCTTAGAAAAAAGGAATCTAGAATTGGAAATGATTGAAACCCTTCTGTGAATAGAGACTTGCTGATCAAGTAAAAAAATTGTCCGTCATACCCACCATCATTATATATTATAAAACCTTTTTCAATTAAACCCGGATTGAGTTCCGCGAAGCCTTTCCATATTCCTAATAAGGATGATAAATTATAATTATAGGGCTTAATTTTGAAAATCACCAAGGTAATGATTAATAGTAAATATCCGCAAATAAAAAAAATTGGACTTATTTGGTTTATTTTATCTTTATAGTTTTGCATAATAAATTTATTTTGATTTGCTTAAATTGTATTGCAAGTATTTAATTTGGTTGCAAGAATAAACATGCATTTAGAATATGCTTGGCTATGACTTTAATACTCACAATACAGAATGCGTATGAATATTTAGAGAAGCTTGGACCGGCAAAATCTATTCAACTCATGAAAAATTTAGGCTATGAAAAAGTGATTTCACTTTCGTCTAAATTAAAAAAAGAGCGCTTAATTTATTTGGCACAAAAACTTTCGGATGCAAAAATACTGGAGTTGATTACGCAAATCCCGGAGAAAGAGTTGATTGAAATTATTGAAGCAAACTCAGATGAGCAGTTAATCTACTATATCCACAGCTTATCTATCGAAGATTTAAAAAAAATTGCAACTTCAATCTCCCCTGCAGATATAAATAAATTAGCTAGCGGACTTGGGAAAGAAGGAGCTATAGAGCTTTTAAAAAATATTGGAACTGATAAAGCGATTGGATTAATAAAATACATTGGATCCGATAATCTAGTTAAAATTATTCGTGATGTAAACATAGAGCATTTGATCCCTGTAGTTAATACGCTTACTCTACCTCAATGTAAGAAATGGATTAAGAAACGTGGGTTAAACGAAATACCACAAATTATCCATGCAATCGGAGCTGAGAATATGCTTGTTTTTATTAATAGTATTGGCTTTGAGAAAAGTTTAGAGTTAATGGAATTGCTTGGATTTGATAAGATGATAGAACTCACTCATAAGATATCCAAGATGCATCTCCCTCATTATGTTTTAGAATCAGAGGATCAAAAACATCAAAACAAAAAGAATAAAAATAAAACCAACGCGAAGCTTCATGCGATTTAGTTTTATTAATCTAAATCAATAACTTTATCTATTGCTTTTAATTGACACAGGACTGGCGGATAAAGTCTACTATTTGGATCACTTGTTCTTAATGGGTCGCTTGCTTTTTTTGTTCTATTTGCAATGATGCTTGGCTGATCGATTGCTAGTGCTGCGAGAAAAATTTTAGTCGCACAACTTTCTACATCTCGCCTACTATAGATGTTGTCATCTTGGATACCGGCTAACGTTGACATTAAAAAATCATTGGCTAACGAGTTATTGCTCCTAGTCGAAATATCGTTTACAAAAAGAGATGCGAGTCTGTTATTTAGAATTAGCTTTGCTTCGCTTCCTTTGACGCGTGATGGTTTTAGAAAAAATTTATTCGTAAGAGGACAATGCAAAAAATATAAAATAGAAATGTATAAAAAAAGTCTTATAGTAGCGTGCATATCTAAAACCTATACCCTAATTTAAAATAAAGTTCTCGCCCGAAACCGAGTAGTTGATGTGGATCTAGTGTGGGAGCCGTAAAGCCCCCGCTTTCAATGTCTAATGGAAATAAAACTCTTTGGTTGAAAATGTTTTTTGCAGATATAACAAGAATTAAATCATTTCCAAGGTTAGAGGAAAAAGTTAAGTTAAAGAATTTGCTTTCTGGAACTTTCCAAACTCTATAACGAGTAATTCCGCCCCCTACTCCGTAGCCAAAGTATGTAGAAGCATTTGCTCGTTCTGTGGGTAATGGTGGTAATTCTCTTAATGTCCCATCATTGTTTAGAACCTGTGAATTTGTAGAAGGCGGATTTTCCATTAAGAATATAGATCCGTTGTAATAGAATTCAAGACTGAGCGTATAATTATCATTAATCACAGACCTCGATATAGCGGCTTTCCATAATTTTGTTGGAGAATTTAAGGCTTGCGGTTTCGGAGTAAAGAGTGTATTCAAAAAAGAAGAATCGCTAGGTCTTCTAAGTTGGTAGCTCGAATAACTCGTATTAGCCCGCCATTTATTATCAATGACATAGGTAGTAGCAATAGAACCCCCTGTATTATTCCATTCCGGTGATTGACCGAAAGCTGTCGTGGCTGCATTAAACGCATAAATAGTGCTGCCGGTCATTCTGAATAAATCTAAATTGAAAACTAATACTCCCTTTAAAAGTGGTTGTATGATATTTATCTCTTTGTTTCTTACTTTTTCGGATTGTGCATTTCCAAGCTCACGAGGCAATCGGATTAATTCTTGTGGCGTTACCATTCTAAAAGCTTCGGCATACATGAATTTGACGGTAGTGTCTGTTGCTTTAAAATTTTGTATTAAAGCAATCCTGGGAGTTTTATCTTCTGCAACATAATCTTTTCGTTGAAATGGTTGTACGTAGCCATTAGGCGCTCGATTTCCGAACTGGTCATTGACTGGATTAGTGATGTTTACTGGATTACCTGGTCCTACGTATGGTTGAGTTCCTCCTGTGGAAGGAGTTCGTAATATCGGATCGGTTACGGATTCATTTGCAAAATCATTTTCTAATCCATTTTGGTGTCGGTAAACATTGTATATTTTTTGTGCGTCATATCGTAAGCCAAGAACAAGCGTTGTATCTGTTTTAAAAGTAGTAGTTAATTGAGTCCATAGACCGAATTGTCGCCCATCGTCGGCTATTCCTTGTTGTCTCCTATCAATTAATCCATTCCTTCCTACATTTGCCTGGTAATTAATATAGTTGACTGATTGCATATTTCCACCTGTCATAAAACGAAAATTCTTAATTATAGAGTCTTTATTTTCTAATTTAAAAGGAGTTACTTGAAATTCTATGCCTTCTGTTTTAGCCGTTGACGCATAACGTTTGACTACCCCTCCTCCCATTGCCCGCATATAATTGAAGTAAGTAGGAGACGATAGTCTTGTGGCAGGAGTAGCTCCGTAAGAAGCCGGAGCACCTGGAGGGTTTGTCGCTTGCGAGAAGCCCTGGTAGTCCTTATCCCTGTAATCACTATTTATATTTAGTTGGCGGAAAATTTTTACACTGGCTTCGTATTTTTCTAAATACTTTGGAGTGTAATCAAGAGAAACCACCCCCATTCCCCAAATTCTATCGTTTCTAGGAGAACCATACACCGTGTCTCCTCCAAATGCGCCTCCATCAACTTGTGGTGGAATCCAACTGGTTCGTTTTGACATATAGAAAGATTTAAGATTCCATTCTCCATATTTAACATCTAGATTATAATTCGGGAACCATTTTCCATTATCCGCTGTAAGTCCGGTAGATGTCCACATTCTTTGACCGGTTTCTACTTCTGCAGAATTTCTTCCGTATTCGCTTGTTCCCTGACTCGAGCTTGTTGGGGTTGAATTAAAATTAGCCGCATTTGCACCCCCATTTGGGTCATAGAATCGATTGCTTCCCCAGGAATTATATCCTGAATTATAAGTTCCACTTCCTTCGAACCTAGAAGCATCAAGTGAGATAGATAATTTTTCACTAAATTTTGAATAATACAAAGCTCTTGTAGTTAAATTTTTTAAAACAGAATCGTATTCAGTAATTAGCTCCATTTCATTTTTTTTGGTAGGCTTACGGGTAATAATGTTTACTACGCCTGTAATAGAGTTGTTCCCATATAAGGCTGCACCCGGTCCTTTGATAACTTCAATTTTTTCAATTCGTTCCATATCAGTATATACATCTGAGTAAAATTCTCCGAAGTG
>JANMOF010000593.1:0-6518 GCA_031368925.1 Leptospiraceae bacterium | reverse complement strand
CTTCATTACTTGCGCAGCTTGATGAACTATAAAGATAAGTTCCAGAAGAAACAAATCTACCTGTGTTGAGTTCATTATCTGCCGGCTTTGAACTAGGAACAGCAGATGTAAGATTTGCATCGGCTAGATTTATACTATAGCTTTTGCCATCACTTGACAGCTTAGCGCCATTAGCCACATTTGTATCATCCTTCACACTTCTTTGATAATACGGTTTAGCCTTACAAGCTGGTAATTGAAACTTAGAAGGGCTTTCTGGACTTGAAGTCCATTTTAGTTTACACTCTCTTATCTTCTTTTTATTGCTTCCATCTCCTTCTGTTCTCTCATCTTCATCCCAAGCGTATACTTCTGATCTTTCGCTAACGCTGATGTAATTTCCTGGTTTTACAAATAAACTTCCGACTGGTTGGGCTGTTAATTTTCCAGTGATATATACTGGTTTGCCTTCTTCCATTTGTGTAACCGGTTTTGCATTTTTAAATGCGTCACCTGCTTGTGTGCAAGTCTCTACTTTAAAAACTAAGAATAGAGAAAGAGGAATGAGTGCAAATCCTGTCAATATTCCTTTAACTGAATCTCCGAATTGTGAAAAAAATCCTACTGATTCACTAGATGACATTCCGTCACTACTAATTGCCATAGGTATCTCCTAAATTAAATTTACGTGGGGTAATAGTAGAAGGCAATGTAAATAAGACAAGTAGTTTTTTTACTTACTAATCGCTTGAATAAAATGCGGAACTACATCGGGAACAAAAACTGCCGTAATCACCATGCCAGCGACTGCACCATAAAAATGAGCTTCGTGGTTGATGTTGTCATATTGGTTTTCAGAGGAATAATAAGAGTATGCGAGGTATAAAAATCCAAATACAAAAGCAGGAACACCAACTGGAATAAACATGATTCCAATTTTTGCCATTGGTTGAAATAGAATGAAACTAAAAATCACTCCAGATACGCCACCCGAAGCGCCTAAGCTTCGATATACAGGATTTGTTTTATTTTTTAAAATGCAAGTGTAGACGCTTGCTAGAATGGAACCAAAGTAGACGAGGAAAAACTTGGTATGTCCCAAATAGCTTTCTAAGACGAAGGCAAAGGAGTAAAAGGAAAACATATTAAAAAGCAAATGCCATATATCCGCGTGGATAAGGGCGTGAGAGAAAATTCGGTAGTATTCTTTTTTGCGAATCATTCCATAAGGATGAAGAATAAATCTTTCGATTAACGATTCATCCTTATAGAGTGCCCAGAGGCTAATCGCGATTGTCCCAATGAGGATAAGAGAAGCGACTGGGAATAAGAAAAGGTATCTCAAGCCTTAGACCGATTTGTAAAATAAGCATCCATCTCTGCAACAAACGGACTAATGTTTTGCTCATAGGCTAGAATTGCCTGGATTGCTTTTTCATATACGCTCATCACAAGAGCTTGAGCGGCATCGCACATTTGCTCCTTTCGAAAAGATTCTTCATGTAAAGTTTCAGTAATAGAACCATCAGCTTTAAATGGAAGACAACCGAGTAAGTTTTGCATTACGATTTTATCATCACCCGCAACATGAGAAGGATCAAAGATAGTAGGCAGTATTGTTTTTTTCTTTGCGTGTGTGATTACGTTAAAGTCAGGAGTATTACGACAGTAACCTTCTTTGATGAAAAGAGTTTTTACACCGCGCTCACATAAAACGATATTTAGATTTCCTTGGTTCGCAATGTATTCGGCAGCAGAAAACCATTCTTCTGCTTCGTTTCCGAAACCGCGTTTTAGAATTACCGGTTTCATCGTCTTACCCACAGCTTCGAGTAATTCGAAGTCTTGCGCGTTACGAGTTCCGATTTGAATCATGTCGGCGTGTTTTGCAACTTCTTCTGCCATTGTATGATCCATTACTTCGGTTACATAAGGTAAGCCGGTCTCTTCGCGAACCTTGTCGAGCATTTTGATTCCTTCCCATCCAAGTCCTCTCCAGTCAGTAGGTCTTGTTCTAGGTTTGAAGGCACCACCACGGATAATCATTCTATCTAAAATTCCATATTTTTCACCGAGAGCTTTTGCTTGTTTTGCGATAGTGAGAGTTTGTTCCATTGTTTGAGGAGAATCAGGACCAACGATAAATACGTGTTTGCCGTTACCGATTTTTCGAACCAAGCCGTCGAGACCTTTTACTTCTACGATTCGGTCTTGTCTGTGAACAACTTCGCCTGCTTTTCCTGCGGCTACTCTTGCAATATTTTTGTAAGGAGCGGATACATTCCAGATGCGGCTAACACCTGCTAGCTCTTTAACGTATCCAGATTTTTCTGTGATTTTTCTTGTATCACCTATGAAGTGAATGGTGTCGCTAATGGAGCCACCGCGTATAATTTCTACATCGTTGCCACATTCAGCGGCTAATTTTTTTATCTTGTCTTCTGTTTCGGAAAATCCCTTTTCTAATTCTACAATATCCATTTTTTACCCTCGAAATACAAAGTCCTATCGAACGAGTAAAAGTCAAGAAATTGTAAGAAAAAGGGCTTTCTTTCAAAAGTAGTAAAGACTTTTTTGATTGCATTTTATTAGAAATCCTGAACAATAAACCTATGTTAGCTCTGAAATTAGAACTCCCAAAAACTATAACCCGAATTACAGATCGCAAGTTTCAGGATCTATGCCAAAAAAATCCGGAGAGTCGCATAGAAAGAACGAGCGAAGGAGATATTGTGATTATGGCGCCAACGGGTGGTGAAACAGGAAAAAGAAATTTTTTATTGGCAGTCAAAATTGGAAAGTGGAATGAAGATGCGAAACTAGGAGTATTATTTGATTCTTCTACTGCATTCAAATTACCTAGTAGTGCCATACGTTCTCCCGACATCGCATTCGTAAAAAATAAAAAATGGAATTCTATTTCCAAAGAGGAAAAGAAAAAATTTCCCCCTCTTTGTCCTGATTTTGTAATAGAGCTTTTGTCTGATTCAGATTCGATTTTACTTACAAAAGAAAAAATGGACGAATGGATGAAAAATGGATGTGAACTAGCCTGGCTCATCGACCTCGACTCTGAAAAGATTTACATTTATCGAAAAGCGGAAGCTATCCAAGAACTCAAAGGCTTAAAACATACGCTAAGCGGTGAATCGGTATTACCCGGATTCAAATTAAATCTGAAAGAAATATTGTAACTCATCTTATGCTATCATTTCTTTTGTGAAGAAATGATATGCCAGCGTTCCCAGCGCTGAGCTACACCTAACGTTGGGTTTGTCCACCCATCGCTTAGTCGCTCACCAGCAGCCGAGCTATCGCAGGCTTTTGGTTCTATTGATTTATTAGATTTATATAATATTCTTGGTTTCATTAAAAAATCCATTGTTTCATTCTTTTGCTTAAGGTGAGTTATAGATTTAAAAAATAGAAGAGAGTTCTATTTTAATTTCTGGTAAAGAAGTCAGAGTAAGAATGTCAGTATTAGAATAAGTTTTCATTTCAGAATATCTTTCTTGCATTGGTTTCATATAAACTTCAACAGTGTTATTATTTAGATTAAAGAGCCAATATTCAGGGATGTTTGCCTGTGCATAAACAAATGCCATTGATCTATCTTCTGATAAAGTAGTTAGAGAAACTTCTACAACAAGCTCTGCATGAGTTGGATGTGAATTTTCATAGTCACTAATAGAACCTTTTACAATTGAAATATCTGGCTCCGGCTCTGATTGAATCAAAGTAATTGGTTGCTCCGATCTCGCATGCATATTTTTAGGGATAATGAGATTAAGGGCTTTAAGAATTTTTAAAACTAAAGTTGCATGACGGGGAGATTTAGGCATTTTCTCGATTACAACTCCTTCGATGAGTTCTGTGCGTTTAGATAAAAAACCAAGTTCGCCGAGCGCATGGTATTCTTTTACAGAAAGAAGGTGGGCACGACTAAGTATCGCAGGATTTTCTAATACAGGTGACATGACTATGAGTTAAATTCTATTTGTTTCTTTTGTCAACCGCATTTTGAAATATAGATTCATCTTAGGTAAGGTGAGCGTCTATTCACTTTGCATTTTCGAGCACAAACTTATATAGCGAATCTACCATTGTTTCAAATCCCCCTTTATCCCCCTTTGCAAAGGGGGATAAAGGGGGATTTGAAAACCTATGATCTGCTTTGCGGATAATTTCTAGTTTGCAATCAGGAATTAATTTAAAAATAAGTTTACTTTGTTCGACTGGAACAATTTCATCTGCGTCACCATGAACAATGAGTGTAGGAATATGAATCTTATCCGCTATAGGGAATGCGTTATTCTTCTTTAAGTCCTGGAAAAATTTATAATTCAAACGGTAGGTTTCACCTTCTTCATTTCGGTAATAGGTAAATCCATTTCGTTTCCATTCTTGTAAATTTTCTTTTGTTCTATGAGTCAGTTCAATTTCTAAAAAATTAGAAGCAGGACATTTTAATCCAAGGAATAGTAAATCTTTTGATTTAGCCGCAGCGAGTAATGCCGTTAGTCCGCCGAAGCTTGCACCTATAAGACCGATTTTTTTGTAGCCTTTCTTTTTTAAAAATTCAATCGCGCATAACGCGTCTTCTACCGCTTCCGAAACAGTGATGTCTTCGAACTTCCCGTCACTTTCTCCGTGTCCGTAAAAATCAAATCGAAAGGTCGCAATATTTTTTTCTTTCAGCATTGCGTGTAATCGCGTATTCGTATTATTGTCTTTAGTAGAATGAAATCCATGACAGAGTATCACTACTGGGTGATTCTTGTTATCCGGAGTTACAAGAACCCCACAGAGTTTATTGCCTTTTTTGTTTTTGAAATAAAGTTTTTTGTTCATTGGTTTTTCCATTTTATTTTTCTAATTTTTAAGACACTGGATAATCAGCTAGTGAAATATTTCTTCACCACGCCCCAAGGCTATGCTCAATGCCTTACAATTAAGATTTTTTCACCGCGAAGGGCGCGAAGATCACGAAGGAATTTATCAAAACCCCTGTCTTTTCTTCGCGTTCTTCGTGCCCTTCGTGGTTAATCTCTTCTTGGGCTTCCATAACTTGACAGCATTGAATAATGTTTGGATAAAATTTCTATGACAAATGATAGCATTTTTATTTAAAATCCTACTTGATTCAATAGAGTTTTTGAACTAAGATAGTAATGCATTAGGTATAAGAGCCTGTCTGAAAAGGGTATTTGAGGCTCTTGGAGCTTGACTTTTATTAATATAAAAGCATTTTCTAAGACACGCTCTAAATAAAGCAAGAGGGTTCTATGTCCGAGATACGACAAAATATTATTACTAGGGATTGGGTGATTATCGCAACTGATCGAGCCAAAAGACCGCATGAGTTTACGCGAAAAAATACTACATTAATTGAGCTCCCGGAATATAAACATGATTGCCCGTTCTGTCCGGGTAATGAGCATTTGGCGACACATGAATTTTTCAGAATTGAAGAAGAAAATAAGTGGAAGGTCCGTGTTATTTCTAATAAATACCCTGCGTTATCTCCAGAAGGGGAGAGGTTTCGTTGGAAAATTGGAATTAATTCTACTATAACAGGTGTAGGAATTCATGACGTAATAGTAGAAACTCCCAAGCATAATTCGATCACTGCCCTTCTTCCGGAGCAGGATATTTACCATTTGCTGTTAGCATTTAAAATGCGTTACGAAGAAATTGCCAAAGACACTAGAATGGAAACCATCGTGATTTTTAAAAATCATGGAGAATCGGCTGGAACTTCTATCGAACATCCTCATTGCCAAATAGCGGCTACTCCTGTTGTGCCGTATAATTTTAGAGCCAGGATACAGGAAGTTATGCGCTACTTTGATGATTACGGAGATTGCATATTTTGCAGAACTGCCCTTGATGAGATTGCAGATGGAACTCGTATCATCGCTGAGAATGTAAACTTTATAGCATTTATTCCCTATGCTGCTCTCAGTCCATTTCACATTTGGATTTTTCCTAGAGAGCATACTTCTTCTTATGAAGATGCAGGTAACGACGAGTTGAAAGATTTAGCAAAGATTCTAAAGAAGGTTCTTTCCATGTTGTATTTTGGTCTTGGTAATCCAGATTATAATTTTACAATTAGGTCAACACCACTTGCCGAGAGGAGAACAAAGTATTACCACTGGTATCTTTCTATCGTTCCGCGAATTACAAAACAAGCAGGATTTGAGATGGGTAGTGGAATGTATATAAACCCATCCCTTCCTGAAGAAAGTGCGGAGTATTTACGAAAGGTTGAACTTCCGTTTGTGCCTAAGTGGTAAATTATAATTAGATGCTATTAAATTTTAAATTCAATAATGAATCGGATACTCCGGTCTATTTCAATCTTGAATTGCTTTTATCGAAAGATTAGTTTGAAATATCGATTTGATTCCTACCTTTATTTTTTGCGGCATATAACGCTTTATCCGCACGAGAAATTAATTCGTGTGGTTCTTCATAACCCCATGAGGCAACACCGATACTAACCGTTACAACGTTAGCCGCACGAGCAGTGGGAT
>JANMOF010000586.1:0-9373 GCA_031368925.1 Leptospiraceae bacterium | reverse complement strand
ATTCATTAGGTTTATCTAATATTCCTAATTTCTTTAAAGATTCCATAGTTTTATTCCTTTGCGTAAGGTCAGTTAATAAGTTATCCTGTTTAGCTAAGATTTTTTTTCTATGCATCACGATCTAAATTTTAGTCTAACCATTAAAGCTAATACATAGTAATTGTTAAAGACTGTAGGATAAATAACGAAATAATAAATCAGTGGCGGTTTCGATGGTTAGCCACGTAAGAGTTTTACATAGTACTTTTTTGAACGCATAATAGTTGTTTACTTGAGTGGGTGTAAAAATTATTAGAATGAAAGTAAAAAAAACTTTCCTATCAATTATAGTTTAAGAAGTTAATATTTTAAAGGGAAATAAAATGAAGCCATCAAAAATTGAAAGCGTAGAACTAAATAAAATTTCAAAAAAAATCCAAGAAAAGTCGGATGAGGCTATCGGCTTGTTTTTATACAATGGTTATCGAATCCAGGTTAGCAAATATAAAATGGATGGTGGAAACCGAGTCCGAATACTTTATAACAAAAGAAGAGCCAAAGGGGTTTGCATTGTTTGTGAAACCAAAGTTAAGCGCGTCAATCCATCTTCCGGGAAGTTATACCGATTATGCGACACGCATAGAAATTCGATAGATAAGCAACGAACAAAAAATAGAGCAAGATCAAATTAAACTTAATTCATGAATAATCATTGTTAGGCGATTAAAATTCCTTTCTTAAGAAATCGTATTTCTTTTTTGAGTGAATTAATTAAGATTTCTTTTTGTCTTGAATCATCCAAATCTTTTTCATGTCTTCGGAGGTAAATCTCTGTTTTGCGAATCATCTGTTTTAAGTAGGGGATTTGGTTGATTTTCTCCTTGATCTGTTCTAATATAACTTCTGATTTATTAGAGGTTATAGTATTCAAATAGTGTATCATAACTTCTAGCTCATTTAAAAATTCTTCTTTCAAGGAATCATTGGGAGCTATTTGTGCTGTTTTGCTTGACCAGGCGGGATTTTTTCTCCAAGGAAAATTGTGCTTTTCGTAAGCGCCAAATTGCTGTTTGGCTTCGTCGAGTTTAATATTTTTCATATTCTCAATATAAGAACCTTTATTACTTATATTATAAATTTCTAGGGTTGTAGTCTTTGCTGATTCCTCAAACCAGTGCTTGTAAATTCCTAGAACATAATCACTAAGGACATTTCCATCATCACATGCTTTTATATAGCTAGTTTCTCTTTTTCGAACAATTTCTTCGTTGATCTTTTCTAGACTTTTTTTGCGGTTAATTAGCGTTAGCCATTTTTCATTGTGGTGTGTTCCAGTGGAATGAATCTCTCTTCCTGTATAGGCGAGATCTTGCCCTGTGAGGTAAATGGGCGAAAACCCCATTTGTCTTAAAATATCAAATGCACTCGTAGCAACACTTCCGCCTGATTGAACTTCTCCGATATGCCCTAATTTCTCTTCTACAATTTCTCCACCGGCTGTTATTTCCCTAAATGGTTTTCCAGAAGCGTCTACTTGGAATTTGGCGGTGAGAGTATGTATAATGGATTTAAAATTAAAATTTCGTAGTAGCGCGGGAGTAGTTACGAAGTCAGCGAATATTGGGATTTCTGATAAATCCTCCCCTAGAAAATGAAAATAAGAGTGAGTCTGTGCGTCTAATGTCATTACTCCGTCAGGAATGATTCCGAATTTTAAAAGAACTTTTAGTGCAGTATCACAGGCGAGTATAAATACTTTGTCCCTGTTCTCTTTAATAAACTCACATTGACTTCTGAGACTTGGACCTGCTGAAACGAGTATTGCCGGTATATTACTATAATCAGCAAGGCAGTCTTTGAATTTATATCTCGGCGTAGGGTGCGAATTGTATTGGATTAAATTGGAAATAGAATTTCGAACCCAGATTCGTTCAAATTCAAACTTGGTTAGTAAATCGCTCATCTTAGAAGAGAAAAGTTTATTAATTCTTTCCTCTATGTCTGAGTAAAATTCAGGATTGACTTGAATGCTAGGATTATTGCGATAGAACTTAATACCGGATAGCCGCTCTATCGGGAGCGATTCAATATATCCCCAGAGAAGATGAAGTAGTCTCTCACCTAAAAATAAATGTCGCCCAGGAATATTCATTGCCGGGTAAATGAAATTATCCCATAGACAGGACAGAATTTCTTCTGATGAATCAATAAATAGGATGATTTGGTTTGCAGGGAGTTTTTCATTAATAGATTGGATCAAATGTGGATTTCCAAGTCCGAGGACTACAACCAAATCTGTATCTCGAATTTTCTTTTCTCCAATCATCCTAAGTCCAGACGTAAGAGGCGCTACGGAACTTGCTAAATTTTTTTCATTTAGCGAGACATAGTATTCATCTTTTCCTGTCACTTTTTGCAAGGCATAGGGACTTTTTTCTTCTGACGACCCATGAAAATACAGGTTCAGATAAGGTTTTTTGGAAAATAATTCGTTTAAATTTATTAGTGACATAATATACCCTTCTTATAATGTACACCCTAGAGATTTGGTCAATCGGTTTTAAAAAAGAAAAAGCGACCAAACTCGGTAGATTTAAAAGTTTCTGGATGGGTGTTTTTTGTATCTTCACGGCAAGGAAGATACTATAGAGCGCCACTTTACATTCCATATATTTTTTTTGTATCAGGGGAATAATATGTATTTAAAGAGCATGAATATTGTTGGATTCAAAACCTTTGCGGATGAGACAGAGGTTGTATTTGACCCGGGCTTTACAGCCGTTGTAGGTCCGAATGGTTCTGGAAAGTCAAATATCGTTGACGCACTCAGATGGGTTCTAGGCGAAAAGTCAGCCAAAGGACTCCGCGGTGACAAAATGGAAGACGTTATTTTCCATGGCTCTGAATCGCGCGATCCTGCCGGCTTCTGTGAGGTAGCCGTTCATCTGGATAATAGCAATAAGACGTTCGCGATTGATTTTCCCACTGTAAAAATTACTCGTAGATTGTTTCCCGATCTAACCAACGAATACTATATTAATAATTCGCGTGTCCTACGAAAAGACGTAGAAAAACTTTTAATGGATACAGGAATCGGCAAAGCCAGTTATTCCATTATGGAGCAGGGGCGTGTCGAAGCAATTCTAAATGCGAAGCCAGAAGATAGAAGGGCAATATTCGATGAAGCAGCAGGAATTTCCCGTTTTAAAATGGATAGAGCCGAGACAGAAAAAAAATTAGAGTATACAACACAAAATCTTTTGCGCATATCCGACATTATGTCCTCGATGGAAAAAGAATTAGATCTAAAAAGTAAGCAAGCCGAGAGAGCAAGAAATTATTTTGATCTAAAAAATAAACTTACCGAAGCTGATAAAAATCTTCGCTATTTAAAACTCAAGAGTCTCAAAAGTCGTTCTAAAAAAGTAGATGCAGAACTTGCAGAGGTAAAGCAAAAGAATGAAGAGCTAATGGCTCGCATGAGTGATGATGCCAAGCTTATTGAAGAGCGAGAAAAATTTCGCTACGAGATGGAACAAAAGATTTCTGAAATAGACAAAAAGCTTTTAGATTTTCTTTCTCAAAAAGAAATTCAAAGAGAAAAAATTGAGAAGAATAAGAGTATCATCCACGAGTTCGATAGCCGTATTGACGAACTTCGCGCTAACTTAGAAAGTGAAACAACTCGACTGGAAAATGCAGAAACAGAGTACAACCAGCTTTTATCTCTTAGTGAAAATTTAGCTAAAATGATTCAGATGACTTTCGAGAACGTAGAGAAATTTGCCCAAGATAAAAAACAAATCGAAATTCAAATCGACGAAGAATTAAAGAACATTCAGAATTATCAGGAAAAGATTGGCTCAAATGATAAGAAGCACAACGTTCTCAGAGAAAAATTAAAAGATAGTATTCTTTCTTTGATCAATCAAATCGAAGAGAAAAAAAGAGACGCTGAAAAATCGGAAGGCAAAAGAGAAGAGCTTAGACGCTTTCTAATTTCTTCTCTGGATGATAATATTGATAAGATAAATGAAATTCTTTCCGGAGGTGTCTCTCTTGAGCGCGTAACAGAAATTTTGCGTGAAATGAATTTAGTTTCTTACAGAGAAAACTTAAAAGATTTCATCGAAATGGAAGATGTGTTTCGTGATATTCTACTTGATAAAGATGGACTTCTTGCTAAAAAAGAAAGTATTGATTCTGAAATTGAAGATTTGATTTTAGAAAACGAAAATCTGTCCAGAAAAATTAAAGATGCAAATTCTAATATTGAATCACTCAGACTTTCACTCGAAGAGAAAAAAGAAGAAATCGTAAAACTAGAAAAAAGCATTTTAGAAATGGAAGGAAAAAATGCCTCTGCACTTGATGCTCGCGATAAAGAATTGCGTATTAAGCATGAAGCCGGTGAAAGAATTACGAATTTTCAAAAGTCTATTGAAACTCTACAAACAAAAAAAGTAACTTATCAGGATGAGGTAAAAGTTTTAGAAGAGCAAATCGAAAAGTCATACATAGAATTTTTAGGAATGAGTAAAACTTTAGAAGCAGAAAAAGAACAATTAAAAAGTCTTTTTTCTGAAATTCAGAATTTAAAGTCTTCTTCTCAAGCTGACCAAGAAGAGTTTAAGTCTATTATCCCCATGATGAGCGACTACGAACGAAAAGCCTCTGCACTTAGAGTCCAACTCGATACATTCAACGAAGAGTTATACAACGATTATTCGATGAGCGATGTGGAATTAGAAGAAGAAAAATCTTCTCTAACACTCAAGCAAGAAGCAGAGGATACAAGACTCAGAGAAATTAAATCGGAAATGCAATTACTCGGATCTATTAATCCACTTGCAGTCGATGAATATAATAATGTAAAAGAAATTTACGATCACCATAAATCGCAAAAAGAAGATATTGAAAAATGTAAAAATGATATTCTAGACGTATTAAAAAATATCAACGCGGAGTCCGAAAAACTTTTTACAGAAACGTTTGAAATCATTAAGCAGAATTTCCAAGAGACCTTTTCTACTTTATTCAATGGTGGTCGCGCAACAATCGAACTCACCGAAAAAGAAGACAGACTAAATTCTGGCATCGAGATAATTGCAGAGCCTCCCGGAAAGCATGTTCAGAATTTGAAATTACTTTCCGGGGGAGAAAAATCTATGACTGTAATCGCATTATTATTTGCGATTTATATGGTGAAGCCTTCTCCATTTTGTTTTCTGGATGAAATTGACGCTGCACTTGATGAAGTAAATAAAATTCGCTTTTGTCAAATTCTAGATAAGTTCAAAGATGTGAGCCAGTTTATTGTAATCACTCACGCTCCACCAACGATTTCTCGCGCCAACGCTATATTTGGCGTAACAAGCTCAGAGCCGGGCGTGTCTAGAGTAATATCATTGAAAGTGGAAGAAGCGAAGAAATTTGCAAAGAAAATGCAAGAAGCTGTATAGAATTTTAAAATGATTGAAGAAGTAGAGGCTAATCAAGATTATCTAGAAATGGGCGGAAGAAAATTTCGCTCCAGACTTTTTATTGGCACTGGAAAATTTTCTTCTTCTAATGAAATGCAGTCTGCTATTTCCGCTTCTGAAACAGAAATTGTAACAGTAGCTTTAAGAAGAGTTGATTTAGAAAACAAAGAAGATGATATTCTTTCATCCATTGATAGAAATAATATTTTACTACTCCCAAATACGAGTGGAGCACGAAATGCAATTGAAGCTGTGCGACTGGCTAAGCTTGCTCGTTCGCTTGGTGCAGGGGATTGGGTTAAATTGGAAGTAGTCCCTGACCCGGTTTATCTTTTGCCTGATCCAATTGAATCTTTGAAAGCTGCTATAGAGCTTGTCAAAGATGGGTTTAAAGTTATGCCTTATATAAATGCTGATCCAGTTCTATGTAGACATTTAGAAGAGGCTGGGTGTATTTGCGTTATGCCGCTTGGTTCTCCTATTGGCTCTAATCTTGGAATTAAAAATCGGGCAAACATTGAAATGATTATTGCTCAATCAAAAATTCCTGTCGTAGTAGATGCAGGTCTTGGTGAGCCCTCTCATGCAGCAGAGGCAATGGAAATGGGAGCGGATGCAGTTCTAGTAAACACTGCTATCGCAATTGCAAAAAATCCTTCCCGTGTTGCTGAAGCCTTTAAGCTTGCGACTATTGCCGGGAGGCTTTCTTATCTTTATCGCGGACGGCGTATGCAGGGCAATTTTTCCATTAAGGCTAATGCCTCTAGTCCGCTCACCGGTTTTTTAAACGAGGAAGACCGTGTTTCTTGATACATTCAGTAAGTTTGATTTTCATAAAAGCATTGCTGAAGTTAAATCTAAATCGAAGCAAGATGCAGAAATCACTCTATCTCGAGCGGTTAATGGCGAACGACTAGAATTTACTGATTACCTATCACTTATCAGTCCATCGGCGGATTTATTTTTAGAGGAAATGGCTTTACTTTCAAAGGAAATTACCGAGGAAAGATTTGGTAAAACTATTCAACTTTATATGCCAATGTATCTCTCCAATGAATGTAGATCTTCTTGTCTTTACTGTGGATTTAGTTTTGAAAATAAAATTGCACGTAAAACTTTAAATTCAAATGAAATTCGAAAAGAAGCAGAAATCTTATCTGCTAAAGGAATTGAACATCTTCTCATTTTGACAGGTGAAGATTATTCCAAAACTCCACTATCTTATTTAATAGATTCAGTAAAAATCTTAAAAGAATATTTTTCTTCTGTCTCTATTGAAATATATCCAATGGATACTTCTGATTATCTGCAATTGATTGAAGCAGGTGTAGATGGGCTTGCTTTATACCAGGAAACTTATGATAGAGAAACTTACCGTAAGTATCATTTGCGTGGTGTGAAGAAAGACATGGACTACCGATTAAATGGACCGGATAGGGGAGGGCTCGCCGAGTTTAGAAAGATTGGAATTGGCGCCTTACTTGGATTATCCGACCCACTTGGTGAAATGTTTTTTTTGGGATTACATGCGTCTCACTTATTAAAGGAATATTGGAAAACATCTCTGCAAGTATCTTTACCCCGTATGCGTCCTGCAAAAGGAGATTTTCATTCGGTCATTCCTGTAAGTGATAGAGAGTTTCTTAGATTTATTTTTGCTATTCGTATTTATTTCAAGGATATGGGAATCGTTCTTTCTACAAGAGAGAGCGCCAGGTTACGAAATAATTTAATAGGGCTAGGAATTACGACAATGTCCGCAGAGTCAAAGACAGAGCCTGGTGGTTACAGTGAAAGCGGGGCTCTTGAACAATTTGAGACGGAAGATAAGCGAAGCCTAATAGATGTTATCCGCTATATTAAAGAAAAAGGATATGATGCCGTGTTAAAGGATTTTGATACAGCTCTTAGTTGAAATTGAAAGGCATCGCAATGTTAACTGCGATGCCGGAGAATGTTTGTTGGGTGTAAAAAAGAAAATTATTTTTTGTTAGCAGAATAACTCTTTTGAATACACATACCAAATTCGTTACAAGAACTTTGGCTAGCTTCATAACAAGCAATCACAGCCTTTGTGTTTCTTTTACATGCATTTAAGCAGCCGTCTTTCATTTTCTTAATTTCTGCAGGGGTTGCTGTTTTGTTTTTGTTCATTTCTTTAGCGCATGACATGAAGCGATCACAAGCAGATTCACATTTTGGATCGAGAGCCCAAAGGGAAGAAAAGAGGGAAAGAACTACCAGAGAGGAAAAAATGAGTTTCATTTAGATTATCTCCTTGAAAGTTTCCCTAGCGACACAGGGATTCGAACCCCGGACCTGCGGATTATGATTCCGACGCTCTAACCAGCTGAGCTATGTCGCCGCGAAACCTTCTATAACCGTAATTTTAAAATGCCTATACTGTCAAAACAAAATAGGCTATTTAATGTATCGGAAATCTTAAATTTCTGCTTAGAAATAGAAAGGATTTTTCACGGAATAATTTTTTTTTATTCCCGAGGATTTCTATTTTTTTTTGTAATATTTCTCAATTATCTGAAACAATTCGGCAGGCACAAATGGTTTAGAAATATAGTCTGTCATTCCGGCTTCCTGCACTTTTGACTTTGTATCGGATAGAGCGGACGCAGTTAAAGCAATGATCGGAATCTCTTTAAATTTAGGTTCTGTTTTCTTTCTTATTTCAGATGTGGCTGTGTAACCATCCATTTCCGGCATTTGTAAATCCATCAGGATAATGTCATAGTCTTGGTGTTTAATTTTTTCCAGGCAGATGAGACCGTTCTCTGCTAAGTCAGCTTCTATTTCCCATTTTTGTAAGTAACGAATGGCTACTTTTTGATTGCTTATATTATCTTCTACGAGTAATAGTCGTAAGCCTCTTAAGTGTTTCTTTTCTTCATTTGTTTGCATGGGCTTTATTTTAAAAAAATATCCGGGACAGGAAAAATGATATTAAATTCATCTACTGACAAGCCAATAGAAAATTTTGCAACTTTATTAATATCTACAAAGTATTTTTCATTTGCAATCCATTTATTAATAGTAGCAAATTTTCCTTTACCGCTACCTGAAAACTGTGTTTTAATAAGCTTGTTTGCTTCCGTTTTTTGGAGAAGAGAAACGGGATAAAGTTTTGTTGTGATCGGAAAATAAAAGAATTTCTTTGTAAATCTCGCTTCTAGAAATACTTCACCGTCGTTTGTCGAGACGCTAACCTCAGTATTGTTGCCATTCATATTCCAGTTAAAATTTGCAAACTCTTTTGGAATTGCCCAATTCAATCTTCCTTCTTGAATTGAAATTGAACTAGATACAAATATTTTTGTGATTCTCTTGTATAATTTTGATTTTCCTGAAACGTTAGACGCAAAGTCACCAGGTATAAATAGTAATTCAAAATATGGTCCAACATCGGATGACTCATAATTTACAAGCATGATAGCACCGAGTCCACCACGAAAAAACTCTTTGTCTTCTTCTGATATGAATCCTTTTTCAAGGAGTTTCATTTTGTTGCCTAGAAAAGGAATGATAAATCCTTCTCCTTTCAAATGCCACGGTGGGGGGTAATGTTTTGTAGTTTCCATAATCATTAAAATAAATTTAGTTTTGCATAGTCTTTTGCAAAGTAAGTAATAATAATATCGGCTCCTGCACGCTTAATAGATATTAAACTCTCCGCCATCGCTTTAGTTTCATTAAGCCAACCAAGTCTTGCACCCGCTTTAATCATAGCGTATTCGCCACTGACATTGTAGGCAACGATTGGTATCGGAAAGTTTTGTTTGAGAGATTGAATAATATCTAGATAGCATAATGCTGGTTTAACCATGAGATAATCGGCTCCTTCTGTAAAATCTAATTCTGCTTCAAGTAAGGCTTCTTTTGAATTGCGAGGATCCATT
>JANMOF010000556.1:0-5903 GCA_031368925.1 Leptospiraceae bacterium | reverse complement strand
CTTCATTCCGGGTGGGTCAGTGTTTCTTCTATTCCAGGAGAAGGAACTACATTCACGATAAATTTACCGATTGACAGAAAGAAGCCTATGTCTTAAATTTAGGATATAGGAAATTCATGTACCCACTTGGTTTTTATTCATTCGGAAAAAATATTGGTATCAAAGATGCGACGCTAGACTTCTCAGTGATCTATTCGGATGTCCTATGTGACGCGACGGCTGTATTCACACAAAATAATTTTCCAGGCGCACCTGTTATAGTTGGTAAAGAGCATATTCAAAATGGTAAGCTGCAAGCAATCGTAATCAATTCCAAAAATTCAAACGTTGCTACAGGGCAAACCGGAATTGACAATGCAAAAAAAACCTGTGAAGTTTTAGCGGCTAATCTTGGTATCCACGCTGAGGATATATTACCGTCTTCTACTGGAGTAATCGGAGTTCCCCTTCCCATCGAGAAGATTCTCTTGGCTTGCAGTTCAGCAAAAGAATCTCTAAAGAGCGGCAACTTAGAAGAAGTCGCAGAAGCAATTATGACTACGGATAAGAAAAGAAAAATTTCATATCGAATCATTGAAGTAAATGGAGTCAAAGGAATACTCTATGGAATTGCAAAGGGTGCCGGAATGATTGAGCCTAATATGGCAACCATGCTATCTTATATATTAACCGACCTAAAACCCGATACAGGGGATTTATATAATATTTTAAAATCATCTGTTGATAAAAGTTTCAATTGTATGAGCATTGACACGGATACTTCTACTAGTGATACAGTTGTCCTAATGTGCAATGGAAAAGCGGGTTCGGTTCCTCTTTCCCTATTTCAAGAAGCGTTAGACGATATATGTATTGATCTTACAAAGCAAATTGCCTCTGACGGAGAGGGAGCAACTAAATTAATCGAGCTAGATATCCTAGAAGCAAGAGACGAATCGCAAGCGCATAAGATTGGTAAGTCAGTGATTAATTCCCCGCTCGTCAAAACTGCCATTTACGGGGGCGATCCTAACTGGGGGAGATTTGTAATGGCAATTGGAAAGGTCTTCGATGAAAAACTTTCTTTTGAAGATTTAAAAATCTTTATTGGAAGAATTTCTGTAAAAGGAGCAAACCCTGACACTTTAAAAAAACTCTCTCAATATTTAAAAAATAATTCTATCGTACAAATTTCAATTCACCTCGGCGCAGGCAATACTTCCAAACGTTTCTGGGGTTGCGACTTTACGGAAGGGTATATTCAAGAAAACGCTTACTACACAACCTAATAACCTGATGAAAGAAAAAATTGTAGAATCCTTTTTCTCTCTCTTCCCATCTGATTACCGGGTCAAATCCATTGCCATAGGTATTGGAGTGCGGCTTATTTCTATTTGCCTGACTTTACTGATCTATGCTTATGTAGGGCACCTAATTCCAAAGGGAATAGACTATTCTCTACAAATTACAATGATTGGTACGATCGTAATTTCTGTAATTTTAATTGCTCCTTTGCAAGAATACCTGGATGCAAAAATAAAAAAAATATTCCTTTCCGAGTACTTATTCGATGATCCTTTAGCGCCTAAAGGTGCGAAGCCTCGATTTGAAATCAATGCCTTAATTAGTAACGTATTTCCCGATATGGTAAAAATTTCCGGTAGTCAGTACGGACGACTTGCCGTGCTTATAAGAGAGCCTGCGGATTTCGAAGTGTATACCTACTTTAACGGAAGAAGAAGAAAAATAAAAGCAAAAGGTTCACAAATCAAAGATAGACTCTTAACTTTCTTGAAGGATAAAAAACATGGGGTTACAACTGGTGAATTGCTAGGGCATAGTGATATAAACGATGACTTCTTAGAGCTTAGGGCTAATTTCATTATACCTTTCTTATTTAGAGAGAGACTTTTTGGTTTTCTTGCGGTAACAAATATTCCAAGTCCTGAAGATATGCTTAGTCTAAAAGTTCTCGCAAGCAAATCTGCGATTGCTGTTTACAATCATATTCTATCTTCTCAAGTGGCACTTCATAAAAAATACAAACGGGAATTTGAAATTGCAAATAGAATCGAAGGATTAATTTTTACTTCCAAAGTTCCTATATTCAAAACGTTTAAATTTGAAGCTCATCAAAAAGATCCAAGTGTGCTAGTGGAATTTTTTAAAAATGATGATGGCGAATGTCTTTTCATTCTGCTTGCTCTAAAAAGCACTAAGGTTGGATCGGGACTAGTGTCATCCCATATTTTAGGTAAAATGTATTCCCAAAGCCTATTAAAGCGAAAACACAATCTCAATTCTCTTAAAGTGGTAGCCGAGGATATGCTTAAAAAACTTTCCTGGGAGGAAGGCTACGAAATGGTAGTTGGAAGTTTTAGGGAAGATACATTTCGCTTAACGTTCTCTCAAACCGGTAAAAATTTTAAGATTACGAATGATATAGATACTGACAAAAGTCTCATCTCCGTTGGTTGGCGGTATACCGTTGACTTGCAAGAAAATCCTGTGATTTTTATTTATTACAAATCAGATAAAATCATTTCTATTCAAAATATCTAAACATGAAAAATTATATTGTAATCATAATTGGCGCGCTGTGTTTTGTTGCACTTACCCTTTTTACCTTCGAAGGCGTTGGTATTGACTCAAAGCACGCAAAGCGATTTCTCTATGATTACCCGAACGGGATTATCGCGAATGCAGATTTAGACAATATCCATATGATTGGAATTAATATGAAGGAGCAAAAACTTTTTTTATTCAAATTGGATACGAAGGAGGAAAGAAATTTTTTCTCAATTATTTCCTTTCAATACAAGACAATCATTGATTTCATTCCTTATATTTTGATTTCACTACTATTTCTAATTTCTTCTTTTTGGTTTTTACTCAAGTACGGAGATATTTATCTATTTTTATTTTTCCTGGATATTTCCATTTTCCTCTACAGCAACTTCGTATTACTCGCATTTGATGCTTACCACTTCTGGTTTTATCTTACTTTTTACTTGCTAGGATTTCTAATCATTCATATGGGATTTCGTTTGAAGGGAAAAGATGTTTCCATTCGGTGGCTAATGCCAGAAATCTGCTTCTCTATTATAGTCGCCTTCATCGGTGCATCCGAAAAATCCGATCCTGTTATATTTACAAAGCTCACAACACTTGGAGTCATTGCTATCTTAGTTGGAACATTTGGTTGTGTGAGTGTTTTAGTTTATGATATTCTAAAATATAGACTAACCTCTACTGCGAGGCAAAAGAAGATTGTTCTCATCTTTGCAATTTCTCTACTCATTCTACTTCCCTTCTTTGCATTTGAGTTTAACCTATTTGCAGTCTTTCCTTTTATACAATATATAATGTATTTGGGTTTTTTTATTTTTCCTTTTCTATTTATTTATGGAACCTATCGTTATTCTTTTATGCCAGAACAAGTATATTTTAGTTCTTCTGTTACAATCATGTACCTGGCGCTTGCATTCATTAGCCTCTACGCTGTTTTAATTACTCTCTTTAATTATTTAATCGAAAATTTATTCATTAAAAATGTTTGGTTATTTAACATACTATTCTTAATACTGAGTATGTATTTCGTTGTCACTATAAAGCAAAAGTTAAAGCAATTCATGGAATATTGGACTTTTGGCAGAAATAAAAAACTCAACCAGACACTAGAAGAAATGGCTCTTTTAATTTCCTCTCCAATTTCTCTTCGAGCAACGGTAAGGCAATTAGTTAGAAAAGTAAATGACGCACTCGATATTCAGAAAGTTGTAATTCTAGTTGCATCAGACCGATTTCCTACCGCAGACTTTAGAAATGTAGACATGGTCAAGCTTCATAATAAGTCAGAAATCTGGAAGTATTTTGAGAATGAAAAAGATGTAACCATTACCTCCTCCTTAATGTTTGGCTCAGGGATAAGGGATAGTGTTTATAATTTCCTAAGAAAGTTAAACATTCAACTTGCATTTCCTATGTATGGTTTTGAGGGAAGAAAATCTATCACGGCAATGTTTTTAGTCGGTGAGAGAAATACTCCTAGAAATTTTACTTTAGGTGAGCTTAGCTTCATAAAAGAATGTACACGGCTAACAGACCTACTCCTCTACAACTACCAGCTATTAATAGCCGATGTAGAAAAAAAGAAAATGGAAAAAAGCCTAAAAGAAGCTACGATTCTAGAAGAAACAATTCATCCATCTTCCAATGGAATTTTAAATATCCGCTCCACTGAAGTTGCCTACATATCATTAGCCGCTATGAGTATTTCTGGGGATTACGTAGATTTCATTCGGATAAATGAGCGGCAGATGATTATACTACTCGGTGATGTATCGGGACATGGACTTGGTTCTGGCTATTTAGTTAGTGCTATTAAAGCGCTCATCCACGACCAGGTAGAATCAGGAATTGATATAGTCAGACTATTTCGTCATATAAATAATTTTCTGATCGAGAGATATGCGGGTAATGAGTTTATGACTCTAATTGGTGGATTATATGATGCGGGTACGGGGATTTTTGAGTTTATAAATGCAGGACACTTATCACCAATCATCGTCCGTGAAAATGGAACCATTGAAACAAAGAAGAGCGGGCATCGAATACTCGGTGTTATCCCAAGTCCCTTTACCACTGATGAGATTAGACTAAACCCGAAAGACAGGCTTATACTATATTCAGATGGAATTACGGAAACATTCAGCCCTTCAGATGAAATATATGGAGAAGAAAGATTAAAGAGTTTTTTACTGAGAAATAAGCATTTGCCTTCGCAAGAATTGCTTACTAATCTGGAAAATACGCTGAATGATTTTAGGAAAGGCGGAGATTTAACGGATGATATGTCTTTAATTTATCTAAAAAGGGTATAATGGAAACACTTAAAACAACACTCACTTTAATTAAGCAAGATGCAAATACAAAAAAGATTGTCTCTGTAGAATCTATTTCTTCAAAATTAATTAAGTCAATGATTTCCAAAGACGAAATGCTTTTAGTAGATTGCGATTTGGATGCAGTGCTTCATGTGGGTAATTTTACATTAGCCGAACAAAATATAATTACCCCAGAAAATAAATTTTCATTTTCAGAACTTTTACCCGTTGTAGCGGTAGACTTAGAAGGAAAGGTACTAATGCAGGCATTTCTAAATTCAATGGCTCTTGCAGAAACGTTTAAAACTGGATATGCAACTTACTTTAGCCGCTCTCGAAATAAAATTTGGCTTAAAGGTGAGTCAAGTGATAATAAACAGGAACTAGTAGAAGCCTACTACACTGAGAAGAATTCTTTTTTTGTTTATGTCGTTAAACAAAAGACAGCCGCCTGCCATGAGGGTTTTTATTCGTGTTTTTTTAGAAAGATAAATCCAGATGGGCATTTTACGCAAATTGATTTTGATAGAAAATTCAAACCCGAAAAAGTTTATGGTTAATTGAAAGGAAATATTGTTGTGATATCAAAAGAATTTTTGTTAAAACGAATTTTGCCTGCACTGGTAGGTTTAATTTTTTTGGGAATTGGTGGGCTTTTTCTACTCGACTCCGTTAAAGGCGGTTCTGTGGGAGATGGAAGTATTAAGTATGAGCTTATTATTTCAGCCGGAGATTCTTCTACCAAAATTACAAAAGACCTGGCAAGCCATGGAATGATTAAGTCTACTGGCTATTTTGCGTATCTTCTAAAATCTGCGGGTAATACGAATAAGCTCAAGCAAGGCGTTTACGTAATAGACAATGGAATGACAGCCCGCAAGGTGATGGAAATTCTAGTCGAAGGAAAAGTCAAAATGATTTCCTTCACGATTCCAGAAGGATACAACAATCGCCAGATTGGAGATGTATTAACACAAAAAAATATTGCAAAGTCTAGAGAGGATTTCTTAGTGTTAGCTGGGAACCCTGAAGTATTAA
>JANMOF010000534.1:0-13718 GCA_031368925.1 Leptospiraceae bacterium | reverse complement strand
GAACGGGAAAAAGCATTCAAGGAATTTGAATACGATAAAATTCAAAAAGCTGTAGCGGCTAAATACAATTACTCCAAAGAAATAATTGTTCCCTATTCTATGTGCCAGGAAGGATTTCCAGAATTACCGGGACAGTTTCCTTGCAGTTTTCTTTCAGATGAGCATTCTATTAAAAAAAGTGTGGAAGATGTAAATAGTGAAAGTGGAGCAGGTGGACGAGTAGGGATTCGTGTCTCTAAAGAAAAAAATTCTCTAGGCGGAAAAGTGTTCTTAGTCGGAGAAGACCAGAGCTCGGATGGAACGGTAAACGAAGATATGCTGCAAGTATTTTACTTAAAGAATAATTACATTTCTCATTATACTTATAAAGACCAATTAGTTTTATTCAAATGGAAAGGTGCAAAAGGAGAAGAGGCTTTGGTTTCTATTCTATTGGTTAAATTTGACAAGAATAAAGAAGTTAGTTTTTCTAAAAGGATTGATTTCTAATGAAAGGATTTTTGCGAATGATGAAGCATGAAGGGTTACTTCCTGTTACCTACTACTTTGTCCTGGCGGAATATCCCGCTGGTATCAAAAAAACGCAGAAGGCAGAGCCCAAAGAAATAAAAAGTGAGTTTACTGTCAATTCACTCCTTGGAAAAAAACTAAGACTTTCCTTTACGGGAGAAATTAGATGTGTGGATTGTGGAAAAACTACGAATAAAAGTTTTAGCCAGGGATCTTGTTATAGTTGCTTTATGAATTTAGCGAGTAATGATATGTGTATTCTAAGACCAGAAACCTGTCATCATCATCTAGGAACTTGTCGTGAACCAGATTGGGGACTTGCCAATTGTTTTAAAAAGCATACACTTTATCTTGCTAATACGAGTGGCGTTAAAGTGGGGATAACAAAAGAAAACCCCGTTTCCAAAAGATGGGTTGACCAGGGAGCAATGTATGCGTTACCCGTAATAGAATTTGTTTCGAGAAAAGATTGTGGAACAGTAGAATCGGCTCTTGCAAAGTATGTCGCTGACAAGACATCCTGGCAGAAGATGATCAGTGGTGACTCAGAAGAAATTGATTTATCTAAAAAAGCAGAAGAATTACTCGCCAAGATAAATCTAAAAGAACTTGTAAAAGATTATACCATTTTAAAAAAACAAAAGACTACCGAAATAAAATATCCAATTCTAAAATATCCAGCTAAAAAAGTTTCTTATAAACCGGATAAAACAAAACCAATTGAGGATACTTTGGTTGGGGTTAAGGGGCAGTATCTCCTCTTTGAAAAAGGAGTGATTAACCTCAGATCGTACAGTGGGTATTATGTGCAAGTAGAGGTTTTGTAAAAGCATCATGAGATTTGTTTATACCTTATTCTTAATTCTTGCAATTTTTTTTCTGCAGGTAAAGGTGTATGCAGACAACTTGGAAACAATTCGTAAGCTAAGAGAAGCCGGTCGCTTTGATGAAGCGATCGAGACTCTAATGAAATCAAATTATACGAGTGATATTGACTCCGAAGTTTTACTCGCGAAATTATATTTGGATAAAAATGCCTATGAAGATGCTGTTCGAGTTTATACTCGAATCTGCAATGTCTTAAACACTCATGATTGTTTTAATGAATTGGCAATTACTTATCTCTCTATGGGCAATTACCAGCAGGCGATTGATGAATTTGAAAAATCAATTTCTCTTAACAGTAAGTCCGCAATGGTATATTCCAATTTGGCGCAAGCTTACTTGATTGTAAAAAAATATGACAAAGCTGAAGAAGCACATAAGCTTGCATTGAAACTTTCGGCAGAAAATCCTATTGTAAAAGTTAACTACGGTGTATTTTTAATTAAAACAAAAAAATACGCTGATGCAAAAGGAATTTTAAAAGATGTCCTCCGAGAAAATACTTCTATGTTTGTCGCAGAATTGTATTTGGGCATCGCACATTATATGAAGGAAGAATACAACTCTGCATTGATTCATCTCAATCGCGGAATTTTGATTAACCCCGAATCGTTTGATTTATATTATCATAGGGCGATTGTTCATTATAAAAAGGGAGATTATACTAACTCCTTTTTGGATTTAAAAATGGCAGAAAAACTTTCCCCCGATAATCCAAAGATTGTGGATTTAAAAAAACTAGTAAGGCAGGATTCAAAATTATGAAACAGAAAATAGTATGGATAATGCTGAGTATCCTTTCCTTTGAGGTAATTGCACAGGTCGGAAGAAATTTTAAGGTAACTGAATACGGAATATTAAACTATGCAGATAGTAAAAACGTAGTTACGGAAAGTGTATTAAAAGACAAAGTCCGAATGGATAAAACTGAATCTGCACCGCAATTAAAAACATTCGCCCCAAAAGAACAAAAGCTAGAAGCGGATACTGCTAAGAAGTCGGAACTCATTGGAAATAGGGGAACAAGATTTTCTATTCCAGAAAATGCATTTGTGGATATGGCAGGTAAGCCGGTAGCAGGAATTGTTACTGTGAGCGTAACAGAGATTATCGATGAGTTGGATTTTTTAACTTCTGGAATTGGACTTGTGTATTATAGTAAGTATGGAAAGGAATTGTATTTAATTTCTGGTGGAATGTTTAAAATAGAATTTAAACAGGGTGAGGCTAAGGTGCAATTGGCTCCCGGCAAGGCAATCGAAGTGCAGTTTCCCGATATTAGCCCCAAGGAGAGTTTTAGTCTCTACCATATGGATGAAACTGGAATTTGGAATTTAAAATCTTCTCTTTCCAATAACGATCGTATTGATGCAGGTACTATTGATAAGAATAATCTAGAAGGACGAAAGATTGTAGGAGTTAGAATTGCAATTATCGACAAGGCAGGTTATTGGAACTTTGCCTACCCGGAATTGCAGCATACTTGTCTTAAAGGAACAGTAGACGATAGCAAAGCTCCTATGGGTCAAAGCTTACAACTAACTGTAATAGTCTTGGATGCGCGTGGTTTTTTTACCCGCATGATGAGCAAAGAAAAAGATTTTTCCATTAACTCCTATAAAAAGCGCTCTGTTCGAGTTTTAGCAATGGATGAAAAAGGAAATCTCGGAATGTCCGGTCAAATAACTGCATCTGATAAGAATGGTTATGATAAAAATCCAGAAGGTGTGGATAATTTCAAACAACCGATTGGAAGTATTGAGCTAAAGAAAATTCCGGATGATATTTTGAAAGACGAGAAACTATTCCGGCAACTCCTTAGTTTCCCCCAGGAGAAATATTTTGTTAAGTATCGAAAGTAAAAATAAGATTAGCCGCCCAGGAATACTAAATGCACTCACAAAAATTTCAGACATTACTCACCATAAGCACTTCTTTAAATAGCAATCTAGATATATTCCAATTGCTTCCAATTATTATGCTTCATGCAAAGGACTTGCTAGAAGCAGAAGCCTCTTCTCTTTTCTTATTTGATCCAACGGATAATCATCTGTATTGCGAAGTCGCTCTCGGTGAAAAAGGTGAAGTTCTACAAAAGTACATTCGAGTTGAATTAGGAGAGGGCGTCGTAGGTTGGGTGGCAAAAGAAGGTCATCCTGTCTTAATAAAAAATGCATACGAAGATTCCAGGTTTGATTCTAGTTGGGATAAAAAAACAGGATTTACTACTACTTCTATCATTTGTGTGCCAATGTACCAAAAGCATAAACTCATTGGCACGCTCGAAGTGATGAACAAGACTAAGAATAGAATTTTTGATGAAGAGGACTTACAACTATTAAATTACCTTGCAGATATAGCGGCTATCGCAATCGAAAATACTTCTCTCAATGAAAACCTGCGTAAAAGAATTATGGAGCTTTCTATGCTTTATGATTTTGATAAAGAAATTAGCTCTAATATAAATATTTTTCAGATTGGTGACTGGCTACTCGATCATTGCCTCGCTGGACTTGAAGCAAAATCAGGTTCAATTCTTTTATGGAACCCAAAAGAGGGCTGTCTTAAAATGCTAAAAGCAAAAGGTATGCCGACTGACGTTGCTAAGAATTTAAAAATATATCCAGGAGAAGGAATTGCAGGCTGGGTAGCAGAAAATAAAGAGCCTCTACTCATTCAAAATCTAGATACCGATCCAAGATTTCAGAATTCTAAGCGAACGAATTACGAGAATAATTCGCTTATTTCTGTTCCGTTACTTTTCCAAAATGAACTCATTGGTATTTTAAATATCAACAATAAGCGGGATGGGTATTCATTTAATCGAAATGATTTGAAATTGACCTGTGCAATTTCAGAGCGTTTAGCAATGGCAATACGAAACGCAAATTACTTTGAGAAGATAAATATTTCGGCAGAAGAAAATAAAAGGGCTAAGAAATTAATTGATAAAATTATTCCGACGGATACTCCTAAGTTGCCGGAATTAGAAATTAAGGCTAATTATTTTCCCTATAGAGAAGTGGGTGGGGACTTTTACAATTTTTTTAAACTAGATGATTCTTCGATTGCAGTCTTGATTGGAGATGTTTCCGGTCATGGTTTATCCTCGGCGCTGCTTACAGTAATGGTAAATACGGTCATACAAAGTTTTGAGAAAAATGTTTTTTTTAGTCCTGCAAATTTTTTGGTATACTTAAACCAATCTCTGGCGGATAAGATGGGCGGATATTTTTTAACTGCATTTTATTGTGTCATTAATTACAAAGAGGATACTTTGTCTTATGCTAAGGGTGGGCATCCAAGCCCAATTCTCTACCGCGAGAAGGAAAAGAATACTGTGCTTTTAAAGTCTGCCGGTAAGCTTGTTGGTGTTATACCAAATATTTTATTCGAGGAAAGGACAATCCCTTTTTATAAAGATGATTTGCTAGTTCTTATGACAGATGGAATTATTGAAACCGCAAATCATGATACAGGCAAATCATATGATATAGAAAGATTGGAGCATTTTATCCAAACGAATAATTCTCATAACTTAAACGAGCTAAATGCATCTATTTTGAAAGATGTATTTAACTATGTAGACACAAAAGAATTTTCCGATGACGTTACTTTGATTTCTATTCTTAGGAAATGAAGTAGCTTTGGGCTTAAAATAAAAAGAGGTATTATGAAAGAAATAAAAGTAATCTTAACAGGTGCAACTGGAATGGTAGGGGATGGAGTTCTGCTTGAATGTTTAGAGAATCCAAGCGTAAAAGAAGTATTAGCCGTTGGAAGAAAGTCTTGCGGTCGTAAGCATGAAAAGCTTAAAGAAATCATTCATGCAGATATGTATGATATAAGTGGCATAGCATATCAGTTGACTGGATACGATGCTTGTTTTTTTTGTCTCGGTGCAACTTCGGTTGGGAAAACAGAAGAAGAATATACAAAGATTACTCATACGCTTACTCTTGATTTTGCGAAAGTATTGCTTTCAAAAAATAAAGATATGACTTTCTGTTTTATTTCCGGTGCAGCAACAGACAGCACTGAAAAAGGAAAAATCATGTGGGCTCGCGTAAAAGGAAGGGCAGAGAACGACCTAATGAAACTTCCCTTCAAGAAAGCGTATAACTTCCGACCCGGATTCATGAAGCCTACAGAGGGGCAAAACAATGTTCACTCCGCTTATAAATTTGTGAATTGGCTATACCCTGTTGCCCGCAGCGTATTTCCCAACCATGTGTCCACAATGAAAGAAGTTGCGCTAGCTATGATTAAGAGTGTGACTCTGGGCTATGACAAACAAGTTCTAGAAATAAAAGATATGATAGAACTGGCTAATAAAGCTTAACCAGTCGTTTATGGGAATTGCTGTTTAGATCTCAGAAAATTTCTTTAGAGCAATTTTTCTTAGTTTCATTTGCTGTTCGTCAGTGATGCTCCCTTTTTTACCGAGAGGACTATTTTCAACAGCGCTGTGCCTATGTTCAAAGGAATCGAATTTTACTCCCGCTGCCTTATAGTCTTCAGGGGTCATCGTAATTGTCTTTCCGTTACGGGTTAATACCGCGTAGTCGGTGTTGTGATTTCCGTGGTAATTGGTGACTTTGTCCTGGAAGTCAACGGCTCCCTGGCAGTGGCAAATTCCGTGTATTCCCTCTTCTTTAATTTCGAAAGAGTAGAAGCTAGTTCCGCGGATACCGGCAACAGCAGTCGGCATTACAATATTGAAGTTCGATTCTTTATTTAATTTTTTAGCGTTAATCCAGAAGTTGCCTTTGGTCGAGACTAGCTCCTGCTCTTTAGCATTGAATTTACTGATGCTAAATTCTGCATTTTCTTGGATCTCTACAGACGCTGCGTTGTTTTCGAACTGGATAATGGCAACAGACTTATCTCCCGTCTTGATCGTATCACCTTCTCCAACCGGAGAATCCTTCTTAGCCGCTACAGATCCCGATTTGTTCGAAATCTCTACTGTCCCAATTACAAAAATTAAATTTCCCTTCGCTGCGCTTTCTTCTTTGGGTTTGTTGCAAGCGGATAAGGAAATAGCCAATGCTACTATAATAAACGAATAAATAGGATTCATATATGTGACCTCTTTTTTCCTACTTAATATGTTACTATAAAAGTTACAATTCATTTTTTTTAAAAAATCTCGCTCTGAAAATTTTCACCCGGTGGCTTTATTCTTTGTTTAAGTTTGCGTTTACTCTCCTTCGGTCTAGCTGCGCTTATTTCTTCGGTGGTTGTGCTGTCTAAATTGGGGTGGTTATCCCTTGTTAGACCGTAGCTGTAACCGCTTCTGCACCGTAGTTGAGTAAAAGGAATCTTATCGGAAGTGATACTTCTTGAATAAATGCATGCATGGGTGATAAAACGCCCGCGGAGAGTATTTCACCTTGGTTGGGGCTTTTCGTAAATTTGCGCATCTTCTTAGGTTTGGCGAGTTTGTTTTTGTAATTGCATAAATTTATTACCCGCTAGTAGAGACTGGTCTAAGACCTGTCTAAAAGAAAATTAATTATTTGGATTAGTAAAATAGATAAGAAAGTTTTGAAGCTAACTTGAAAGAAGTATTTGAATCAAAACTTTTAAAATTTTCCACTTTTCTGTTGGTATTTCGCTTAGAATGGGAATCATTTCTTCTAAGTCAGAAGAAAGCTCCAAGGTTTTTGGATAATCATTCCAATACATTTCCCCTTTCGCATTTAAGAGCCAATTCGGATTTATATGGTAAAGATTCGCAATTTGATTAATACTATGATCAGGGAGAAGTGATTCACCGGAGATGTAGTTTTTTAAGGTAGGAAAATCAATTTGCAAAAGTTCAGAAAGCTCTGAGTCGCTAAGGTTGAAAATTACTTGAAATGTTTTTAGATTTTTGTTCAATTGAATTAAGGTTGCATTGATACCCTCGTAAGTTTATTTTCTTCTATCTTGAAAAAATAAAGGTATTTCTGGCAACAATTTTTTTTTCTTAGGTAATATATTAGCACTCACGATAAATTTTTACCCACTTTAAGAAAGATAGACATAGTTTACACCCAATTACCCCCTCGTAGAGACTGGTCTGAGACCTGTCCTTTACACTATAGAATTTTGGGGAGCGAGAAGCAATAAGTGCAATATAAAAACTCTTTTTAAAGAAAAATAAGCTTGCGATAAAAATAAAATTTTATTTTATTTACCCTGGAGTAAATTAATGTTATCTAAAATAAAAAAAGGATTTATTTTTCTAGTTTTATTACCACTCATATCTTGCGTTAGCTTACTAAAAGATAGCCCGGAAGATTATCAAAAGAAATATAAAAAAGTTCTCATCCTGCCATTATATGTCAATTTGAATGCAATTCCAAGTATACCTGGTAGCAAGGCAGAAGATTTCTTTTTATCTAATACTGAATTTAATATATTTATAAAGAAGTTTGAACCCGCTCCAGGAATTATTAATAATCTAGTAAAAGCGGCAATGGAAAACGGAAGGTTTCATCACGAAGTAATAATTGCAGAAGAAAAGATAACTTCGTTATACCCCGATATTATTCTAAAAAAGACAAAGCCAACGGATCCTGAAATTAATGCAGAAATTAATTATACAGTCGAATTAAGAAAAAATGCATTTCAGGATTTATTCAAAAAATATAATGTAGATGCCATTTACTTTCATGCCATTGAGCATAAAGTAGGTAAAAGGCGTTATTCGTTTGGAAGGAGTTACTTAGTATTACCCGGTGAAGTATTAAACTACAAAGGACAGATGATAAATAATCTTGGAGAAATAATTTACAATTCAAAAGAATACATAGATACTTTAATTTCCTTTCATACTTATAAGTCTGTAGGCGGGCGAAGTTACCAGGCGAAGAAAGTAAATATAGAGAATATCAAAATAGATAAGGATAGAATCGCAGACGATATAGGTTGGAGTAAATATTCTAAGGGACAAACTCTCGGTGATTTGTGTGATGAATCCAGGTCTTGCTCAGGCATCAAACAATAAGGTCAACCAAAGTATGCCTGGGAAAAAGATGATTATACCATTTTTTAGGATTTATTCTTTTCTATCATTTATTCTTCCTTCAATTTTTTCGTTAGAATTTGTTTTATAGTTCTGATAGACAGATTAATTTTGAAATATCTAATGGATAGATAATTGGGAGAAATCAATGTTCTTATTTGGAAAAAAAAATGAATTACCTAGACTAAAACAATTACGGACTCTATTTATTTTTGAAACTCTAAATGAACGTGAATTGAAGACGGTGAACAATTTATTACACGAGAGAAATTATTTAAAAAACGAAATCATCTTTGATACCGGGGAAGATGCGCAGGCACTTTATATTATTCTTTCCGGGAAAATACTGATTTGCCACCAAGGAGAACCTATAACGGGTAAGATTGGAGAATTAGAAGCTGGAAGGCTGTTTGGCGAATTGGCACTTCTCGATAATTCCCCCCGCTCAACACAGGTAAGAGCATCTGAAGATTCAACGCTTGCCATTTTTTTTAGAGAGGATTTTTTAAATCTACTAGACACTCATCTAAAAATTGCTTCAAAAATATCGCTACAACTTGCCCGTCATATCGGGAAACGACTTAGAGAAACAGTAACTGGAACAGACGGAAGACTAGAATGAACCGCTCCATTAATCCCCTGATGTGGGTTGCAATCATAAGCACAACGTGCATACTTTTATTTTTATTTCAAAAAATTCTATGGCTGGTAGTTCCCTTTCTCTTGGGGTTAATTCTTTATTACCTGCTAAGTCCTCTTATGAATCGTCTTCTCCTACTTGGGCTTAGTAAAAATTCAGCGATTGGAATTACTGTTGGTAGTTTTATTCTTTTATTTTTTTTGTTAGCTATTATCCTCTCTCCTTTTATTCCTACAAACTTGGTTTATTGGAAAGATATGCTCAGTCGTTACCTGGACGGGGGAACTGTTCTATTACAAAATACTTTACAGACTATGGAAAAACAATTTAGTTTTCTGGATAAAGCAGACTTGAGTGAAAATGTAAACACCCGGATTACTGAATTCTCAAACACATTTGCAGAGCATTACCTGACTGACCTGGTTGTTACCATTAGCTCCTGGTTACCAACGATTATACTCGCTCCCTTTCTTGCTTTTTTCTTTTTACGAGACGGGAATTGGTTTAAGAATGTTTTACTTGATGCAGTTCCGAATGCTTATTTTGAAAGAACTGTTTATCTCTTACAGGAAATGGATAAAACAGCCCGCTCTTATTTCCAGGGATTACTCAGTTTAACTTTTCTAGATACAATCGCCCTCGGACTAGGACTGTGGATAATCGGAATTTCCTCTCCTTTACTTCTTGCATTCATTGCTGCCGTATTTGCCTGGGTTCCTTTCATTGGATCTTTAATTGGTTGTCTGATGGTCGTTCTAGTTGCCGCGACTGACTTTCCTGGTAATCCCGGTCTTGCCTATGGTGCAATTCTTGTTTTTATTTTCGTTCGACTACTTGATGATTTTATTTTTATGCCAATCACAATTGGTCGCAGTCTTCATATGCATCCACTCTTAACAGTCCTCATGATATTTATTGGAGGCTCAGTTGCTGGAGTCGCGGGGCTAATGCTTGTATTGCCCCTTCTTGGAATCATAATGGTAATCGGTGAAACCATTGACATCTTAATCTCAGACCAAAGACTTCGCGCTAGAAATCAATTTGCAAAACAACTCAAAAAGAAGAAAGCATTTGCAGATTTGAAAGAGTTTAGTTAGGATTCTATATAACGTGAATTCGATATAAGAAATATTTTGGCTGTTATTCTAAACTCAATAATTCTTTTAGGAAAAAGAATTATAATGAAGGCAGGAATCTAGAATTGTAAAAATGCTTTTCAATTAAAGAAAAATGCAAATTCTCTCTGGATTCCTGCCTTCGCAGGAATGACGACTTTAAGACTTTATTAGTATTCTCTTGCATCGAATTCATGTTAGTTAGAATTTTATAAAAATATTTTTCAATTTTGGATTTTGGGATTTTGTTCCATCTACCGAAAAAGATGGATTCTTCAATAGGCTAATCGAAGAAAAGGTAATGAAATTAAAAGGAAAGAAATCTCTGTATTCAACATCTTTTTATCCTGAAAAAGAATTCTGGGAACTTTATAATGGAAAAATCTATTTCAAGTTAAAAGAAAAATACGATCCACAGAATGTATTTCCCAATCTATATGAAAAAACGGTACTAAGAAAGTAGGAAGGTCGTATTTATATTTTTTATAATTCTGTCTCTGGAATCATAACAATCATGTTTTATTCTTAGGTATTATTCAATTGAATTGACAAAGTAATTTATTTGTGTGAGTATAATAAATGAAATTATATACCAAATGACAAAAGTAATTTCCCACAAGGATTTTATACGTTAGGGGACAGAGATAAAATGCTAAAATCAAGAAAGAAAGTAGTTTTGAAAAGCATTGGATTTTTAATCTTAACTATCTTCATACAATGTACTATTAAATCTAACCCTAAATTTTATGGACTTTTTAGCCTAGTTTCTCCGACCTCCAATGCAAATCAATTCAGTATTGGTGGACTTGTTTCCGGGCTTAATGGAACTATTGTTTTACAAAATAATCTTACTGATTCTATTACAATTAATTCCAACGGTGCTTTTACTTTTTCTACCCCCCTAAGTCTCAACTCTACATATTCGGTTACAGTGCTTACACAACCATCCTCTCAAACTTGCACTGTTTCAAATGCGTCAGGCACTCTTTCAAATACAAATATTGTAAATATTAATGTAACTTGCTCAAGCAGTTCGAATATTTTATCCGACTTAATAGTTAGTGCTGGGGCATTAAACCCTGTGTTTTCTTCTACAACGTATTCTTATATTTTTTCTGTTTTGAATTCTGTTAGTTCTATAGCTATTACGCCTATCGTATCTAATGTTAATACAACAATCAAGGTAAATGGAGTTAGTGTTACCTCAGGCTCTGCATCCAACGGTATTTCTTTAAGTGTTGGGTCTAATACGATTATAGTTTTAGTAACTGCCCAGGATAATTCTACTTCGACTTACACAATAACTGTTATCCGCTCTACCTTAAATGCCTATCGAATATTTGTAACAAGTTCTACTTACGATGGAAATTTAGCTGGCTCTGCATCTACCGGACCAATTGGCGCTGACGCAACGTGTAACTCGGATGGAAGCAAGCCTTCCGATGGAAGCACTTATAAAGCTATGATTACAGATGCTACGAATCGATCTGCATGCTCGGTAAGTGTAAATTGCACATCATCCTCCGAGAACATAGACTGGGTTTTAAAGGCTAATGCCGCTTATGCGAGAGTAGATGCAACTCCTTTGTTTACTACAAATTCTGCTGGAATTTTTGTATTTGGAGCAATGACAAATTCATTCAGCGGAGGCGGGCAGTATTGGACTGGAATTAGTACAGTCAACCAATGGATGCCATCGGGTGGGGGAAGTAATTGCAATAAATGGACTTCGAATAACGGTGGCTTAAACGGAAATTATGGAGATGGAGGAGTTACTTCTTACACAGCAATAGCAGTCAATTCGTCAAATTGCACTGCATTACAATCAATTCTATGCGTGGAGCAGTAAATATCTATTAACCGTAAATTAGTATTTCTCGACTGCCGCTCGAAATGACGCTATGCTATCGCTAATAATTATGAATTTTTAAACAAGTCTATTATTTCCCAAACATTTCCTTATATTTAGAATTTAATTCTAAGCTTTTCTCATAGAAGATATTTAATTTAGGCAAAGGCACACCTAAGAAAAATCCTAATTTCATAACCTGGTTTAAAAGAGCCTGGTATAAAATTCCATTCTTACGAAAGCGAATCGAAGAAGTTGTGCTAAGAGAGGCAAGCCTTACTGGGCGGCAAATTTTATTTAGCCTCATGGAAAGAATTGTATCTTCAAAGATGGGAGAGTCTGGAAATTCTATTTTTAAAAGTAAATCTCGACTTACAAAGATGCAATGATCTAAGTAGAAAATTTTTCTTAGGTCTGCACGAATATGGTTTGAATACCAAGAAGTGAAACGTAAAAAAGGAGAACTCCAATCAAACCTGTGTGTATATCCTCCCCAGAAAAAATTTTCCTTTTTTTGCATAAGAGACTGAATTCCTTCTCTTTCTAAAAAACTGCGGGGGTGGTGTAATAAAATTATCCTCCCATCTGCAATCTTACATCCTTCTAAAAGGCGTTTCCCCCGCTCATTCGAAGAGGTTTGGAGTATTTTTAGTTTGTCAGGATATTTTTGAAATAGCGAGTGTGATTTTACATAGGCAATTGTTTCATCTTCGCTCATCCTATCTACAACAATGAACTCAAAAGAATCTTCCTCTTCAAATGAAGAAAGAATCCTAGGAAGTATATCTAGCTTCATTTCATTAAAGGTCGGAAGGATGATGCTTAAATCAATTTTCAAATCTTGCCCCTATATATCAAAACTAAGCTTGACTAGTTTCAGTCAATTCTGATTTAGATGATGTAACTATGAATAGAAAATAGTAAAGAAAGGAAAAAAAAATGTCTCAAAAAGAAACTTACTATAATCCGCAAGATCTAAAAAAATTTGGAAATATTAGCGAATTCCAACCTGAATTAGCAAAAAAATTTTTTGATTATTATGGAACTGTCTTTCAAGATGGAGCACTCACTGCCAGGGAAAAATCTTTAATCGCACTTGCTGTAGCACATGCAGTTCAATGCCCTTATTGTATAGATGCATATACAACTGACAGTATGGAAAAAGGAGTCTCCGAGGAGCAAATGATGGAAGCCGTTCACGTTACCGCCGCTATTCGTGGTGGGGCAAGTCTTGTTCACAGTGTGCAGATGATGAACAAAGTAAAAGAATTAGGGATGTAATTACTTGAAAAGTTTATTTGCACAAAAAAGCCGCCTCTCTTCTCCTAATGAGCAATTAAAAATTTTAGATGAAACTACCGACAAAAAATCTCTTTCTTCGTTTGATTCAATGCTCGACAAATCGGGATTATTTCCACTTAGAACGACCGAGCTAGAAATTCTCCAGGTCAACCTGGGAAAAGTTTGTAATCAGACTTGTAAGCATTGTCATGTAGATGCAGGTCCTGATAGAAAAGAATCTATGAGTCTTGAGATAATCATGAGTTGCCTCAAGGCTCTAAAGGACGGAAATATTTCTACCCTAGACATCACCGGTGGTGCTCCTGAGATGAATCCACACTTTCGATTTCTAGTCGAAGAGGCGAGTAAGTTAGGTGTTAAAGTAATGGTTCGCTGTAACCTTACCATCTTACTTGGGGGGGA
>JANMOF010000507.1:0-22700 GCA_031368925.1 Leptospiraceae bacterium | reverse complement strand
GAAAGAGATGAAAAGATTCCATTTAGTGAATGGAAAGCTTGTGATTGTGTATTTTATGCTAAGATAAATGGCGGAAAGGATTCTCTACTTTTAAAGATCAACGAGCTTTAAACCAAAGCAGTATTTAGTCGGTAATTTTTTTTTATTTCTTGCGTAAGCTTTTTCTTTTCTCAAGGAAAAATAATATCACGATCTCGCTGCGCATTAAACCCACGCTAGTTTAGTGTATCCTTAAATTTCTTATTTTCATAACTAAGCCTTCCTACTTTATGGAAGCATGCTTTCTTCTAATTTTCAAATCCCTTCTGATTTTTCTATATTGGTTCCCGGTGATAAATCCGTTTCTCATAGATCTGTTTTGTTTTCTGCCTTAGCAAAAGGGGATTCAGAAATTACTGGATTCTTAGAAGCAGAAGATCCACTCAATACAATGAAATCCTTCTCAAAGCTTGGAGTAGAATTTACAAAACTAGGCTTCGGTCATTACAAAGTAAAAAGTCCAGGTAAACTCGGATTAGCCTCCCCAAGTGAAGAACTAGATTTTGGAAATGGTGGGACTGGTATTCGATTATCAGCAGGTCTTCTTGCAGGTCTAGTAGGAATTAATACGCAATTAACGGGTGATGCCTCTCTTCGAAAACGCCCAATGAAAAGAATCATAGATCCATTAACTCTCATGGGTGCAGGCATTCAATCTATACCCGGCGATGGAAAAGCTCCACTAAAAATTACTGGTAAGAAGCTAAATGCTATTAGCTACAAAAGCCCCATCGCAAGCGCACAAGTCAAGTCATGCCTAATGCTTGCTGCAATTGCGTCTGACGTTGAATTAGAATATGAAGAAGACGAATTATCCCGAGATCACACGGAGAATATGCTTCGTTTTCTAGGTGGCTCAATTGAACACTTTTCAAAGACTCATTTTAAAATAAAACCTCCATTTACTTTTTCTGGTGCAAAGTTTCAAGTCCCCGGGGATATTTCGTCCGCTGCTTTTTTTATAGTATTTGGACTTCTTGCAAAATCAGGAACAATCTTAATTCAAAATGTAGGACTGAATCCCGCTCGCACGGGAATACTGACTGTTTTGCGCAATATGAGCGGTCGTATTGAAGTAGAAAATGAACGATCGGAATGCGGTGAAGTAATGGGTGATCTTAGAGTTTATCCATCTAAACTAAAGAAAGTAGAAATTACTTCTGACTTAATTCCTTCTATCATAGATGAAATTCCTATCTTAACGATTGCAGGACTTTTTTCGGAGAATGGATTTGAGATTAAAAATGCAGAAGATCTTCGAGCAAAAGAATCCGATCGAATACACGCGATGGTTTTTAATTTACAGAAACTAGGAGTTGTTGTAGATGAGACTAAGGATGGTTATGCGTTTAAAGAAATAAGTGAGATTAATTCTGCGATGATTGAATCATTTCATGATCACAGAATTGCTATGAGCTTTCTAATCCTAAAAACACTTCTACAAAATGAAATTACAATTGACGACGATTCCTGGATTGATACCTCATTTCCCGAGTTTAAAGCAATTGTCCAAAGGCTGAAGAGTTAGAATTCAAAGAAAAAAAAGCTTTGCAAATTAATTGCATGGTTTTTATCCTAAATATAGTATTTTAAATACAAAAAGGAACTAAATCTATGAGAATATCTGTAGGAAGTCTTCCACAATCTTTAAACGAAGAGGCTTTGAAAAAATTGTTCGCGGAGTTTGGAGCAGTAGAAGATGTAGTCATCAAACGTGATAAAAAAACCCAAACATCTCTTGGTTATGGTCATGTAGATATGCCCGATGAAGCTGGAAAGATAGCAATCGAGAAATTAAACGGGAAAGAAATTGAAGACAAAAAAATTGCGGTCATTGATGCCGCTCAATTGCATAACGAAGGAAAAGATAAGAACTGGGATAAGCCGATAACCAACAGTAAAATTCATGGAACAAAATTTACCGGTGGCGGGTTCACGGGCGGTGGAGTTCGAAAATCTGGCGGTGGTGGAAGAGGAAAATAAAAAATGTCTATAGCTAAATTACTAAACGATACAACAGCAAACGGGAAAAAGTTTTTCTTACAATTCGGAGGGCAGGGCTCTCCTTACTTAAAAGAAGTCAGCAAACTTTACAAAGAAGAACCTTTGTTAAAGGAATTTTTCGAAGTAGCATTTGCAACTCTAAATAAGATTGAATCCGATGTGGGTAAGTCCGATATCCTCATTGCTGAAGGATTAGATTTAAAATCCTGGATAGAAAATCCAGACTCTGCGCCATCTGATGATTATCAGATTCGCGGGAGTGTTTCTGTTGCAATGATATTTATCACGCAAGCGGCTAATTATCATTTGATGACACTAAAAGGATTTCCAGTAGACGAGCTCACAGCAGCTACTGCAGGCGTAACCGGTCATAGCCAGGGAATCATTGGCGCAGCACTTGCATCTGTGGCAAAAGATGGAAAAGATTTCTACAAAACATTTGCAGACTTTCTAAGTTTTACATTCTATCTTGGCTATCGTGCACAGGAGAAATATTCTATTTTCGAAGTAGAGAAAGCAGTTCTAGAAGGAAATGCCGAAATCGGGGATAAGAATCCTGCTCCGATGGTTGCAGTAATTGGTTACTCAAAAGAAGAACTAGAATCCCGAGTGAGCGCGGCAAATAATGATTTATCGTTAACCGAACAGGACAAACTCAATATTAGTCTCTATAATACTCCTGACTCAATGATTATCTCTGCAAAACCTTCCTCCTTACTTGCTTTCCGTAAAAAATACAAGGCAGAAATGGATGAAAGAAAAGCTAAGTTCGTATACTTAAGAACGACTGCTCCATTCCATTGTCCTTTCATGGAAGGAACCTGGGAAAAGTTTGAAGTAGATTTAAAAACTAAGATTCATTTTCCTTATACTGTGGCTGATTTGAAATTACCTCTCTATTCTATTTATGACGGGCGTGCAATTGGTGCTTCCGAAAATCTTGCAGAAGTTCTATTCAAAGAAATCGTAATTAAAGCTCTTCATTGGGATAAAGCGGTGGGAGCCTTATTTACGGATTCCAGTATCGCAACAGTTATTGATTGTGGCCCTAGTGCGGTTACTTCTAAGTTAACCGGTGGACAGCTAACCGCGAAAAGTCTCACGACTCAAGTTCTTTGCCTCTCTAACAACAAAGATTTGAAAGTCATATTCGAAGCTTAAATCTATATTTGTAGAGTAGAGACAGGTCTGAGACCTGTCTCTACATTGCATTAAACTAAGCCATTCCTTCTAGAACATGGTGATGATCTTTAAGTGCTATAGAAAGTCGTGCACCTATTTCCATAATCATCTTGGAAGCAACAAAGTTTCCCCACTTACAAGACTTGGCTATCGAATAACCATGAGTTAACCCATACAACACTCCTGCCGCAAATGCATCACCCGCTCCATTCGAATCAACCGGATTGTGAACAGGGTAGCCTGTTACTGGAGATACGATACCATCAACGGCGATAAACGCTCCGCGCGAGCCCCATGTCATAAACACCAGGTTGCACATAGTTCCCATTTGCATAATTGCATCTTCTGGATTATCTGTTTGAGTAAGAGCCATTGCTTCGTCATGATTACAAAAAGCGACATCTACAAAGTCCTGAGTAAGTTTAATAAAGTCTTCTCTTGAGCGATTCACACAAAATGGATCGCTATAGGTAAATGCTACTTTGCCGCCATTCTTCTTTGCAATTTCCATTGTATGAACAGATGCTTCTTTGGTATTTTGTCCATCCCATAAATATCCTTCTACGTATGCAATTTTAGAATCTTTTAATCTATCTTCATGAATGTCATGCTTTGTTAAGCTAGTAGAAATTCCTAAGTTGGTTAACATAGTTCTATCTGCATCAGGGGTAGTTAATACGACACAGGTTCCAGTCTTTCCTTCTTTGGCAGGTGGAACATCAAATATAATACCAGCATCTTCCATATCTTTCTTATAAAATCTTCCATGCTCATCATCGGCTACTTTACCAGTATAACAGCCATTACCCCCAGAGTTAGCAAGGGCAATCATTGTATTAGCCGCACTTCCACCGGAACGCAATTCTAATTTATGTTCTTTTAAAAAGTTCAGGAGCTTATTTTGACTTTCTGTATCGACTAAAGTCATTACTCCTTTTTTAATTTCTGCTTTATGTAAAAAATCATGCTCAATCGCAGCAAGTGTATCTACAAGCGCGTTCCCTACTCCGAATACATCATATTTCTTTGTCATTTACTTACTCTCTTATTACAAACTAATCTGAGTAAGACTACGAAATGAATCAAATAAATCAAGTCTTTTTCGGTGGTAAAAAAAATGGTGCATAATTTAGATTTGCTTTCACCAATTCGGGCTTTCTTTCAAATCCACAAAATTCTTTTAAGAAGTGAAATAATATATGACATGTCGCTCCCCAGAGCAAGCCTTGAGGCAAATCAAAATAATAAATATGAACTCTGCCTGATGGATGATTGCCCCATTCAATTGTATAGAATGGAACATATAAAAGATCTTCTAAGTCCATATGAATCATAAAATCGACTTCGTTTTTATTCAGATTAAAATTAAATTTTCCTCTATAAATAGAAATGAAAGGAGTAATGTGATAGCCTGTTCCCGTATTCAGACTATGATAAGAACCAATAATTTCAAGTGTATCACGATCCTCGCCCGTTTCCTCTTCCCATTCCCTTAAGGCTGTTTCGAGTAACGTTTTATCTGCTTCATCAAATTTTCCACCGGGAAAAGAAATCTGCCCAGCGTGACTCGTTAGTTGTTCGCTTCTTTTTGTCAGTAAAATTGCAGGTTTATTCTCGCTTGTAAAATAAAAAGGCAAAATCACAGAAGATGCCTTTAATCCACTTGATGAAATTTGAGGAAAATTAGAATTAGCCAGTAAATCTTTTAATTTATCAAACGGGATCTTCAATTTTACTTTCTTCTACTTCTTCTGTAACCTCTTCTTTTTCTACTTGCGGTATTTCAATTTTATCCTCAGTTTTACTTTCTTTTGGCTTATTTTCTTTGGATTTTTGTTTTTGAGGTTCAGGTTTCTTTGCTCTCTTTGCACGACTCAACGTAACCAAGTGATTTAATAGCTCATCGTAATTTTCATTCTTCAATGCTTTTAAAATAGAATGTCCATAGTTTTGTAATTTCCATTCTGACATTAAAGAAAGTTTTCTCAGATCATCTAAATTTTCGACATTCGAGCGGATAATTAGAATTAGGTTTTTATTAGAAAGTAGCATCGTATGATCGATGTTTCTTTTTTTCATAATCCTATCTCTCCATTTACGAAGCTGCTTAAATAGAGGCTCTTCTTCTGGTTTTAATTCGTAATCGAGTTTAGGTATATCAATCTTATCCAGCGGTGCGCCAGTTGGATTTTGCAAAATTTTAAATAATTCAGCACCGTCTTTTTTTCCGAGCAGAGTAACTAAATTATCCTCAGTTAATTCTTTTTTTACGATTTTTTCAATTGTCTCATTATTGATAACTCTAAACGGTGCCTTGTTCATTCGTTTGGCTTTATCATCTCGGAATTGTAAAATATCACAAACACTTCTTCTTTCTTCCGGTGTGAATTTATCAATGTTCGGAAATTTATGCCAGTGAATTTCGTTCGTAACTTCTTTTGCCACATAAGGTTCATCTGCCATTTTCTCAAATTCGGAAAGAGCTTCATCTAGAATATTTCTTTTTTCTAATTCCGCTTTCATCGTTGTCCAAATTGATTCTAAATAAGCAGTGTCAAGCGCGGCATATTGAAGTTGGTATCTGTCTAATGGTCGTTTTTCCCAGTTCGATTTTTGTTCTGTCTTCGAAAGAAATATTTTATGATAATACTCTACTAAATAATTCAATGAGTTATGTTCTAACCCTAGAAGCTTAGAGGAATACATAGTGTCTGCGATATTTTTAAATTCAAAACCAAAATCTCTCTTGAGTGCTTTGATATCATCTATTGCAGAATGAAATATTTTTAAAATGGAAGGATTTTTAAAAATCACATCGAGTGCCTTTATATCAATCTGAGTCATTGGATCCAAAATAAAATTTTTACCATTTGCAGAAATTTGAATCAAACAGACTTTCGAGTAATATGTATAGTATCCGGAAGATTCCGTATCAATTGCAATAATTTTAGAATTTGCAAGATTGACTACGGCGAGCTCTAAACTCTTTTTGTTATCGACGAGTATATATTTGGAATTGATTTGCATGTTTTTAATACAGTAAAATTGTATACCTATGGAAAATTCTAAGAGTTCTAAACCTAAAACCCTCACTTCTATCCAAAATAATATAACAACCCATGATGACAAACCAAAAGACGAATGCGCCATCTTCGGAATGTATAACAATGCGGAAGCTGCCAATTTTACCTACTTGGGACTTTACTCTATGCAACACAGAGGTCAGGAATCAAGTGGAATCGTTTCAACAGATGGTGAGCACCTCTACCGTTATGCTGGTATGGGACTTGTTGCAAATCTATTTAATCAGGAGAAATTAAAAGAACTCAAAGGTCATGCCTCAATTGGACATAATCGTTACTCCACAACGGGAGATAGCTTCCTTCGAAATGCGCAGCCAGTTCGAGTGGAATCTCACCTTGGAGGTATCGCTCTTGCACACAATGGAAATCTTGTGAATTCTTACGATATTCGAAAAAAACTAGGCGAAGAAGGAAGTATCTTCCAGACCACCATTGACTCCGAAGTAATTGTTCATCTCATGGCAAAGTCTAAATCTAAAGTTTTATTGGATGCGCTTGCCGAAGCGCTTCGTCAAATAGAAGGCGCATACTCGTTATTAATCTTAACAAATAAAATGCTAATCGCAGTTCGTGATCCAAACGGATTTCGTCCACTTGTAATGGGTCAGAAGAATGACGGCACAATCGTATTTGCCTCTGAAACCTGTGCGTTCGATATTACAGATACTCATTACGTGCGAGACGTTGCTCCAGGCGAAATGGTTGTAGTTGATAGCTTTGGGGTTAAGTCATATTTTCCTTTTTCGGTAAGAAAACATAGTCTTTGTATCTTTGAATTTATATATTTTTCACGTCCAGATTCTTATATCTTCGGAGAATCAGTTTACAAAGTCCGCAAGAAATTAGGCGAATACTTATCGCGTGAGCTTCCAGTCGAGGCTGATGTCGTTATACCGGTGCCTGACTCTGCAAATATTGCAGCACTTGGCTATTCGGAAGCGACCGGTATTCCGTATAGAACAGGTCTTATCCGCTCGCATTATATCGGACGAACATTTATCGAACCTGACCAAAAGATTCGCGACTTCGGCGCCAAGATCAAATACAATGTTATCCGCGAAGTCATCGACGGCAAACGCGTAGTAATCGTTGACGACTCGATTATGCGAGGAACTACAAGTCGCAAAATTGTAAAGATGATTCGCAACGCAGGTGCCAAAGAAATTCATATGCGAATTTCTGCGCCACCGACTATTTCACCTTGCTATTATGGAATTGATATTCCTACTCACAGTGAGCTCATCGCTTCCTCTCATACAATTGAGGAAATTCGAAAGTATCTCCGCGTGGACTCTATCGCTTATTTAAGTATGGAAGCAACTCACAAATCTGTCGAACAAGATTATAAAAATTCAAATTATTGTGATGCTTGCTTCACCGGCAAATACCCAATTGACTTTGACACAAGTAAACACAGTAACCAAAAGACTTTATTTCAAGAAGTTGGAATAGAAAAGACTGCGAATTATTAAATATGACCACGAAAAGCGCGAAACGCATTCCAAGTAATCTGGGCTTGCCCCATATGACTTGCTTCGTGCCAATTTAATAAATGTAAAATTTCTCTATGAGTCTTTTCTGAGGCTAAATGTGGTTTGTCGTCAATTTTTTCAGAAGGAAGTGAATCGAAGTAGCTATAATATGGGGTTGTAGTTATTTCAAGCGCGGATAAAATTTCTTCGACCTTTACAATCTGTTTAGAATTCGGAATAGAGCCATTTCCGTATGCTTTTACTAAATCAGGATATTTTACCTCTTGGTTTAAAATTCGAAAATTCAGATAACGGTCGTATGTCGCTGCACAATGAAGTAATTGCCAAGCGATATGCGCTCGACCTTTTCCGAAAGGCATACTCCAATGAAGCGCTTCCTGGGAATAGGGAGTTGCTTCAATTTCTTTGATAAAACCAATTAGGCGAGACCGGATAAATTTATGTTGTTCGGTAAGCGCAAATATTTCATTCATAGGCTAACGGTTCTTTTCCTGCCATGTAAAATTTTTATTTAGAAAATAATTTCCTGCGGTTGCTAAAACAATTCCGGCAAAATTACAAATATAAGTTAATTCAGGAAAAACATATTCGGGAAATGCATCCTGAATTAATTGATACGTAAATCTCCAAACAGAAATTTGCACAATGAATCCAATAATAGAAACAAGATTAAATTTAATAAATCCTTTTACGTTAGCCGCAAGACCATCGATTTTTGAATCACTAAATGTCCAAAGGTTATTGATTATGTAATTACTTAACACACTAACTTCAAAACCAAACGCTACTGCTAAAAAGGGTTTTGTAAAATTATCATAGTATCCCTGAGAATTACCCAGATATAAAAAACTCATAGCAATATATTGTCCGAGTAGATTCACAAACACACCGGTTAATCCCGTGAAACCGTATTTAAGAAACGTAATAGATATAAAATTTCCGAATCGAATATCATAAAGTGCTACTAGATAATTTTGAATTACCGAGCCGGACATTTTTGTCTCTCCATGAATACGAGTTTTAAAAACAAAGCCCACTTCTTTTGCGCGAATTCCTTTTTTTCTTGCCAGAAATTCTAATAGAATTTTAAATCCGCGTGGATTAATTACAGGGACTAATTCTTCGTATAACTCTCTTTTTAAAACAAAAAAACCAGACATCGGATCGCCAACAGGAATAGGAAGCATAATCTTTGCTAGAAGAGTTGCCCCCTTACTCATCATCTTGCGGATAACACCCCATTCGCCGTAACCACCCTCATCAACAACACGGCTTCCCACGACAATGTCATGACTCGCTAATTCGGTAATCATCTTAGGAATAATATTTTCATCGTGTTGTAAATCGGCATCCATCACGCCAAGGTATTTGCCATTAGCCAGAGCCATTCCATCTAGCACAGCAGAACTAAGTCCTTTTTTATTGACTCTTCTTAATACACGAACTCTCGGCTCACCGGCAAATTTTTCCTGCACAGTTTTCCAAGTAAGGTCTTTTGAATCATCATCTACAACAATTATTTCAAAGCTAATCTCGTAAGCGGATAATAGAGATATAACTCTAGGAATTAAAATGCAGATGTTCTCTGCCTCGTTGAAAGTTGGAATTACTAGACTAAAGTCAATCATGCAAAATTTATTGCGGAATTACATTTGCTGCGTTGCAGTTGATTTTACCAGAAATAGTAATGGGTGTAGAACCTGTAGCCGCTGTATTATTTATACAATTAACATAATCTTGAGTAAAACACTTAGTAGTGGTTATACTTGATGTGCATTTACCATCTCCAGTTGTGTTACATTCAACAGGAGTTGTTGCATTACTTGCACTACCCGGAGTATACGTTCCTCTTAAACTCACATCTACAATTAAAAAAGTTAAATTTTGTGCAGCATTATTGGTTTCATCGATATAGCCAAGACTTTGTCCCGACCACTTAACAGTCCCCTGTGTTCCTTTTACAGTGCTTCCGAAAATTCCACCGGTTAAAGTAAAACCTTGCTGTTGATCGAGCGAGCCTTGGAATTGATTGGAATCATATTGAAATTTCATAGTCAGAGTTTCCCCAGTCTTAAAAACCAACTGACTTAAAATAACTCGCTTTGAGGTAGTCGTTCCAGTTGTTCCAGTAGTTGGTGTCGTCGTTGCACCTGGAGTTGTCGTGCCTGCTCCAGCAGTTGTTCCTGGTGTCGCAATACCGCAATTAGTCGTTAAGGATTTATCAATATCACGAGTATAAAAAAAAGCAAGCGTATCGATTGGACTTAATAGAGATGCGACTTCTGGAAATGAAAGTTTTGTTTTGTTTTCGTCTTTACTCTTAAGAGATATATTGCTATTGCAGGACAATGTTGTGAGTATTAGTAGTAAAATAAATAATTTATTCATGACTGCTTCAATCCTTTTATATATAGACTCGCACTTCAAGTAGTTTTTTATTTTTCATTTTGTAATTTTTAAAAACTCCTCACCCGATTCTTTTGTCTTTGTAAAACTTTAAGTTCTTTGTCCCTCTCCCATGTACTTGGATTATTTTAGATGAATACTCAGAAGCAATTGGGAGAGGGAGTTTCTTCTATAAATTCTACCAAATCTAAATAGTTAGGGTGAGGGCGGTTTACTAAAATTATTTAACATAATGAATCGGGTTCCCTTCGACTTTTTTAATTGCTGCATAGATTGCATTTCTAATTTCTTCGATAGATAAAAGATAAGCAGGTTTTTTCCCTTTTTCTGAATAGATCGGTGGCAGTTGGTTTAAAGCGTAGGCAAATACATCTTGGATAGAAATTTGCTCCCAACCCCAAGCAGGATTTTCTTGAATGATGTTTTTGAGTTCATTTCGGATGTCTTCTTCTACAGAGTTTGAAACTTTACTCGTCCATTTTTCAATGTGAACTATATTTGATTGACTCATAAATCCCCTATTTAGTTTTCTTCACAAGCTTTTTAGCTTTGGAAACTGACTTTTTGGACTTCTTATTTTTTTCTTCTTCCAGATAACTAAGCATAGCATCGGGTGTCATGAACAAATGCGTATGATCTTTTCCTGTTCGAGAGCAAGAAGATGCAGAATAGTCCTTACATAGTTTCGGACGAGTCGGATAAATTCCACACTTTCCATCACCTTGTAATTTTGTGCAGGGGGTAATAAAGAGTAGATTCCAACCTTTATCATTATCAATATAAATCTGAACGTTCTTGTGTAATAAATACCAAACATATAAATCAATTGCGTCTTTAGAGCGAGGTTTTTTTAAATCGACGGAAACATATCTACAACAGCCTGTGCATTTGCAGCAAATCTCAGACACTGTCATCTTTTCTTCATTTTCAAATTGTGGGAATACTAAGGGAGTATCCCCTTTCGTTAATTCAAGCATTCTATTTTCCTTTTGGCTCTGTCCACTCGGGCGCCGATTGAATTTTTTTTAGCAAGTCAAGTAATTGCACGACCGACTGTTCCGATGTGTAAGAAGGCGATTGCACGGTAAACTTTTCTATTTCTTTTAAAACTGGGTAATAGGATTTATTTTTCAAAACTGCTTTAGGGAAAAGCTTTATTTTAAAATGCAATCCGTTTAATAAAAAAATATCTAGCTGTGCAAATGTTTCCGTTGTAGTAAGTTCTTTTGCTATCGCAAAACCTTCCCCATCTGCTTCATCTGGATAGACTTCAACTTTGAATGCCTGCAAGTAAGCAAATAAATTTGCCCCATCAGCCGGGTCCATTCTGAATTTTCCATTTTGCACTTTGAACCATTTACTTAGCTGGATTCCATTTTTCGTTTCAGGATTATTTTCAATCGTTAGGCGAACTCCCTCTGCTTGGATTTGTAAACGAGCAAGCTCAAATTCTCCAAACCGAGTATAGTAGCGCTCTCTAAGGTCAAATTGTGAATTGAAAAATTTTTGAAATATATGAGAGCCTGTTGTAATTAAATCCTTATCGGCTAATAGGTAACGATGCGACTTATCTCGAGTTTCCTCTCCTAGATAAATTTTCTTTTCTACCTTCGAGGATTTCAATATTTCGATTGAAGGCGAAGTTTCTGTTGAAATTTGAAATTTTTCTAATACATCTGGCTTTGCTGGATTAATTGATTTAGTTGTAATAACAGACATTTCTGTAAAAAGATTTTTTACATTGTAACTTCCTTCATACAGGTAACTCAGCTTTGACTCCGAATCAATTCCTTCAACTGTAAAGTGAGGTGGTGTCTTAAGCCCAACTTCCATTTTTTTAAAAATCAATCCGGAAGAAATAAACTTAGAAAATTCAGAATTATTCTTTGAAGGAAAATAGCGAATTTCCTCTGGGTTAATCTTCCAATAGCTAATTTCTGTTTGCCCCTCTTCATGTCTTTCTTCTGAAAAGAAAAATACGATTCCTAAAATAGCAAACGCGAGAACGATAAGAATTGCCTTTTTCATTTCCTGCGTTTCCTTATTAGAACATATAATGATAATAGAGCTACAACAAGTGATGGGTATAAAAAAAGTCCCACAGACCAGATGATTGTTTTTTGTGAATCAGTAATCGAAACAATTTCATGCTCTTCTTTTTTAGGGATGATTTTTTCCGTGAGAGGAGATTGATTTAACCAATTCACACTGTTAACTGCAAGAATTGTATTTAGATTATATTGCACATAACGATTTGTAATCCAGGACGTTCCTGAATAAACAATAACCCGCGCTGGGTTTTCTGTTTTCGCTGGATTAGCTGCATCTTCTCTGGTTGTTAAAATTGTCCCGAGGATAAAACTATTTTGCTTTTCTTCTTTGTCTAGCTTTCCGTTTTTATTCAAATCAGCAAATGCACTAAATCCTGATTCTAAAAGTGTGGTGTTGTTTAATATGCTATTAGCCACAGGTTTGGATTCAAAAAATCCATTTCCCAAAAATAAAATTCCTGTGTCCTTCTTGGTAAATAATTCTTCAATTGGATGAGGCTGAAATTTATTTGCTATGATTTCGGGTCTACCCTCGACTTGCCGCAAATTTTCTTTTCTAAAAATAAGTCCCGCCTTCTCAAGAAGCCAGGAAAAATCTTCTGTTCCAGCAGGGTCAACAGTGATAAATAACTTACCCTTACGCTCTATGAAAGACAAAATAGTATTACGCGCTGTTTCCGAGAACGCAAGAGTTGGTCCCGCGATAAATACTACGTCCGCATCATCTGGAATTTTTTCAGGCCAGCCTTCGGCAAATCCGAGTTCTGTAATTTTATAATTGTAAAAAGCCAGAAATGCTGTGAGCTTTGTAATTTGCTCATCGGGTAGGCTTTGAAAACCTGCACCGTAGCGTTCGCCATTAGACGCTGTGAAGTAGATTTTCTTCTGAGTAGTGGAAACATTAATCACTGCCTGCACTAACTTACGCTCAATGTCTTCGAGATCTTTCTTGGTTTGAACAACAACTCTCTCCTCCATATAGGGATTTGAACCTGATTCTGTAGTCGCCTTTAGGCTACGAACTAAAATAACTCCATTAGACACTTGCGCATAATCAGCCATTAACTCCTTTTCGACATCTGCATTGATAAACTTCACTGTTATAAAAGGACTTGCTGCCTTTAGTTGATCTAGAATGATTTCTACTTCGGGACGTATAAACCCAAGTGCAAAACTTTCTTCCCTAGTTCTATCGTCAGACTCAAGCGGACGGGGGAAAAACGCTGTTACCTGTATATCCTTTTTTACTTCGCGCAAAATTTGTCTCGAAGTAGGAGAAAAGGAAAATTTTCCTATTGCACTTAAATCAAAATTATAGTTTTTTTGCACAGCAAAGTAGTTTACAGCAACGAGTAAGGGGCTAATCCAAAGAAAACTGTAAACTGTATTTTGTAGAATCGAATTCTTTTTAATTTTTAAGGTATGCTGAGCCTGCACTGACTGACGCGAAACTTCTAATAAAATTGTAAAAATTAAAAAAGCAAAGGAAAATAAAATAATCAAAATCAGTAAAAAATCACGAATTTTGGGTAGAGAACTCGCTTGCTCTGCAATCCCTGGAATAGTCGGAAAATCCAGGTAATCCCTTATCTGATAGAGCAAAAACGAACCCAATCCCAAACCAGAAACGATATATCGAATAGTCCTTTGAGTGTCAGCCTGGTTATTTCTAGATTGAACGAAACGAAAAATTAAATCTGCCGAAATGAGACAAACAGCAAATAGACTCCAAATAAATTTTCCAAACGAGGAAGTAAATACATCAACAGTGAGGAAATATAAAAATAAAGAAATGAGTGATATAAAAGGAGAAATTAAATTTAGATTCATTCTTATCCTACCCAACGTCTAGATTCAAGTGACTTGATTGTGAGATACAGGAATGTAAAAATTCCAGAAAGAAAAAATACAAAGCCAGAAAGAGGGAGCACGCCTTTCGAGAATGCAATAAAGTGAGAAAAAATATGCAGATGAAATAAAATCGAACGAGTCTTTGCTTGAAATAAATGGGAAAAAAATCCAAGCACCCAGAGTGTCATCACAATTAATACAGCAATTAGTAATGACAGCATTTGATTTTTACCGAGGCTACTCCCAAACATCCCCACCGAATAAATAAAACAACCTAAAAGAAAAACGCCTATGCTGCCGGTCAGGAAAATATAAAAGGGGGCTTTCCAAAATGAATAAAGCAGAATGGGAAACAGTCCATTGATAAAAACGGTTATGATAAAGCAAACAAAAGCGCCAAATAGGAATTTACCCAAAACAATATCCAGATCAGAAATGGGAGAAGTGTAGAGTAATTCCATTGTGCCTTTATTCTTTTCTTCTACAATACTTCCCATAGAAAGAATCATCATAGAGATGATAATCGTTGACATGAAACTAAAGAAGGTAATGATAGTTGCCTCTTCGTAATTATTGCTTCCATGAAAATTAGAAATTAAAACAAGAAGGGCATTTAAAACAGCAGTGCCACCTAATACCAATGCTGCCATGTAAGTATTAAAGAATAATTTACATTCTTTCAAGAAAATCCATTTAATATTTTGCATTGTAAAACTCCTAGATGCGGTTAATAAAGAATTGCTCAAGAGTTAGATCCTCTTTTTTTAAAAGCTCTAACTTGAAGTCTTTTGTATGTAAACCTAAAAGCAATTGATCTCGATACGAATCAATGTCAGATGGCTTTACTGAAAACAGATAATAGTCCTTATTCTCTTCGAGTAATTTCACTTCCACTTCTTTGGAAATATTTTCCAAAAAAGACTGGCAGGCAATTTTAGACGAACTACGCATGCCGATATGCAACTCGGAAATTTTTTGCATTTCTGCTTCCAACTGAGATCTGGAGTAGTCATAGACTAGCTTGCCTTCATGCAAAAATAAAAACCTATCGCATACCAAATAGACTTCTGACAAGATATGACTGGAGATAATGACTGTATGCTCCAATGAAAGACTTTTGATTAGAGAGCGAATTTCTACAATTTGCCGCGGATCAAGCCCGCTGATAGGCTCATCCATAATAACAACCTTAGGATGTCCTAAAATCGCCTGTGCAATTCCTACCCGCTTTCTAAAACCAAGAGACAAGTGAGAAATGTAGTGATTTTTTACCAGGGTGAGATTTGTCGCTTCACATACGCGAGCAATTTCAGAAGAAACATCTGATACAGCTTTCAAATGTGAGACAAACTCTAAGTATTCGCTCACGGTAAAATCTTCATAGAGTGGTGGGGTTTCTGGCAAATAGCCGACTTTTCGTTTTATTTCAATTGGTTCACTAAAGGAATTTAATTCATCAATCCAGACTTCGCCTTCATTGGGAATCAAGAATCCACTCAAAATTCGAATCGTAGTAGTTTTACCGGAACCATTTAAGCCGAGAAGTCCTACAATTTCCCCTTTGTTGATTTGAAAATTCAAATCACTAATTGCCAATTTATCAGAATAATATTTTGTAAGATTTTGAACTTTAATCATAAACTTATTTGAAACATAACTTGAAAAGGCATTCTACTCTCAAGTAAATTTTTTTTACTCGAAATAGGATTATTCCAAGTTTACAAAATCGTAACAATATTAGAGTTTGTGTTCTACAAGAGGCGTTTTATGAAAATTATAAAGAAAATTCTACTCGGTCTAGTCGCAATCTTAATCCTTGGAAGCCTTGGGCTGTTCGCTTTCGTATATAGTCTAACTTATCATCCTTCCGATTTACAGGAAGAAAAAGTAACTTGCAAAGATAATCCGCCAATACTTAAGCCAGGACAAAAGTTAAAAGTTCTCAACTGGAATGTGCAATTTATGGCAGGGAAAAAATTCATTTTCTTTTTTGATGTTCCAAACGGTGACGGTCCGCACGAAAGACCTGAAGCAAGTGAAATTCTAACTACTCTCAAAGAAGTTGCAAGAATAATTAAGGAAGAAAGTCCTGACATTATTCTATTACAAGAAATGGATGAAGATGCAAAAAGAACGGATAACCAAGATCAGCTTGTAGAATTGATGAAACTTTTACCTGACGAATATTCCTGCAGCGCATCTGCTTTTTATTGGCGTAATCAATATTTACCTCACCCAAGAGTGAAAGGCTCAACCGGACTAAAGGTATCTACCATTAGTAAATATAAAATTGAATCCGCTGTGCGTCATGCGCTACCAATTATTCCTGCCGATCCGATTACAAAACAGTTCGGGCTAAAGAGAGCTATCCTCGAAACTAAAATGCCTATTTCAAATTCAAAATATATTTCAGCTATGAACACTCACCTCGATGCGTTTGCTCATGGCTACGATACAATGCAAAGACAAGTTGATTTTTTGAAAAATCTTTTTAATAAAAGAAATTCTGAAAAAGTAGAATGGTTTATCGGGGGAGATTTTAATTTACTTCCGCCTAATTTCGATTTGTCTACACTTATGAAAACGCACCAGGAATTCTATAATCCTAAATCAGAAATTGGAGTATTATTTGATTCATTCAAATCTTCTGTCCCGCTCGAAGCAATGGGCGGAAAAGATAAAGCTTTGTATTATACTCATATTGCAAATGACCCGGATGCTCACGGCAAAGCCGATCGAACGATTGATTATATTTTTCATTCAGATGGAATTCAAACAAAATCATATAATGTAAGGCAGAAGGACACTGCGGCGATTTCAGATCATTTGCCGTTAATTGTAGAAATTGAAATTCCTGAATAAATAAACATTCATGCAAAATATACTAAAATTTAAACCAATCTACAAAGACAAAATCTGGGGCGGGCGCAAACTCGAGACTATCCTCGGAAGAGAGATTCCCGATGGAAATATTGGCGAGTCGTGGGAAGTTTCGGATTATGGAAATGACTTATCTATCCTTGAAAATGGAATTTTAAAAGGGAAAACTTTTCGAGAAGTTTATAAATCATATACAAAAGAAATTCTAGGCGAAGTATTTAAGAGTGAAGAAGATTTTCCTTTGCTTGTAAAAATCATTGACGCAAAAGATAAATTATCCGTTCAAGTACATCCAGATGATGCCTACGCAGAAGCAAAAGACCCCGAAAGTTCAGGAAAAAAAGAAGCCTGGTTTATTTTGGCAACTGACCCAGGAGCAGAAATTGTTTGTGGATTTTGTGAGTCTTTAAACAGGGGACGTTATGCGCAGTTGATTGCGAGTAACCAAGCTGAATCTTGTTTACAATCAGTCAAAGCAAAGTCTGGCGATGCATTTATGATTAACCCTGGAACGGTTCATGCTATTGGCGGGGGAAATTTACTTTTAGAAGTCCAACAATCTTCTGACTCAACCTATCGAGTTTACGACTACGGACGATTAGGCGACGATGGCAAACCCCGTAAGCTTCATTTAGAAAAAGCATTAGACGTTTTGAATTTTAAAAAATCTTCTGGAGAAGAAATCATTCAACCTCAAAATATAAGTTGGGAAAGTGGAGTTCGAAAAGTGTTAGCGGCAAACGACAAATTCCGCTTAGAAGTATTGGAATTTTCCAGCGAAATGAATTTTCCTTGTCCCTCAAAGGAAAAAGTTTTTCAAATTGTCCATGTTATTTCTGGTGAATGTGAATATAACTCCGAAAAGTTTCAAACGGGCGATACTTTCCTTATAACAGCGCAGGGAATGCTAAAAGGCATAAGATTTAAACCTATTTCGGGCAATGTTCGATTTGCTGTCATGGGAGTCGGCTCCGATTGGGTTACTTATTTGTGATTCGAGAACATTTTTCAATAGACAGCCTACTATTTTCAGCCAAACTGGTAAAAAAGATTATAGGTTTATGGAATGATAATAGTAGAAGGTATTGACCACGTAAGCATAGCTGTAACAAACTTGGCAGCTTCAGCAAAATTTTATTCTGATTTGTTTGATTTTGAAGTCGTTGACGACTCCAATTCAAAGTTTACCATCATGACTCTTGACCCGATTAAGGTGAAGTTAGTGCAGGTGGAAAAGGTAGAAAATCAGTTGAGCGGAAGTTTAACTCCAGTTCTTAGCTTTGTTATGGATGTGGATGATTTTACGGAAGCGATTTCTGAAATTGAAGACAAGGGAATCAAAATTGTAAAAGGTCCGGAGAGCGCTGGGAAAGGCGAATCTCTAGTATTCAAAGATCCAGATAACAATTTAATAGAAATTTTCTACCAATCCTGAATTAAAATCCATTCAAACCCAAAAGGCATTTTGAGGAATCTATTTCCTTGGAGTGCCTTTTTTATTTTTACACAGGTCTATCTATGGACATAAAGCCATCCAAAGAACTCATAAAACTCAGTAAAGAATTACAGGAGAATTTTAATTCTCGTTGGAAATCTTTAAATCTTCAGACCGACTATGACCGCGTCGCGTCTTACAAAGAGCAAGCGAAAGAGCCTAAGTTTTGGGATAACGCTGATAAGGCGCAAGAGATTTCCAAACTTCAAAATGTTTTAGAAAAAAAGTTAAACCCATGGCTTGCGATTAGACAAGAAATTTTAGATTTTCCCGATCTGATTGAAATGACTTTAGAAGAGTCTTCGGACGAAACATCTCTTCTTGCGTTAAATGAGGATTATGCTCGACTGCTGGAGGAATTTACTAAGCTTGAATTACTTGGCTCGTTAAGTGGTGAGGATGACGGCAATAATGCGTTCTTCAATATTCATCCAGGCGCTGGTGGAACAGAAAGCCAAGATTGGGCGGAAATTCTATTTCGTATGTACAGTCGCTATTTCGAAAAGAAAGGCTACCGAGTCGATATGATTGATTACCAAGAAGGAGAAGGTGCGGGGATAAAGAATGTTACTCTCCATGTCCAAGGGGAATATGCCTTTGGATATTTGAAAGGCGAAAACGGAATTCATCGACTTGTGCGGATTTCCCCATTCGATGCCAACAAACGTCGGCATACATCCTTTGCCTCCGTGCATGTTTCTCCTGAATTACAGGATGATATTGACATCGTTGTAGAAGACAAAGACTTACGAATTGATACATACCGTTCCTCCGGTGCCGGCGGTCAGCACGTAAATAAAACAGACTCAGCAGTTCGCATGACGCATATTCCAACTGGAATTGTAGTTCAGTGTCAGAACGAAAGATCCCAAATTAAAAATAGAGGGACCGCCATGAAAATGTTAAAAGCAAAACTCTATGAACTAGAAAAGAAAAAATCCGAAGAAGAAAGTCAAAAAAAATCAGGTGAAAAAAAAGACATCGCCTGGGGCTCGCAAATTCGTAGTTATGTGTTCCATCCTTACAATCTAATCAAAGATCATCGCACTGACCACGAAACCGGAAATGTGCAGCCTGTTATGGACGGAGATTTGGATGATTTTGTTATGGCGTATTTAAAATACATTTCAAGCTAATCAGAAATTGTAATAACTAGCTGGCTCCAATTTACAAAGCCCACCTTTTGAAATCAAATTGATTAAATCTATATTTTTGAAATCGCATTTCTCAATAGGAGCTGCGAGAAAAATAGATTCGCATTTTCGAAAATCTTTTGAGTAGTATACAACTTCTTCTCTCTCTGATTCTTTGAGCGTATTTGTTTTAAATTGCTTTTCTACGAATGCAAAAATATCAATCGCTTTTGTAGCAGGATCGACTCCGCTTAACGAGCATTTGCCGATCGCAATTAGATAAAGCCTTTGTCTTGCTTCATTTTCTGTGATATAACCCGGACCGTCGGGAGTGCAGTGTAGTAGAATCAGAAGGACGGATAATACAAATTTCATACTGTGAGTTAGACTATTTCACTTTTCTAATGAACTAAAAAAACGGGTTTGGGCGGCTTGCATAGCTTGGCTGTAGGGCGGGAAGTAGCGAAGCGTGTCGAATGTGTAGCCCAAGTTGCCGACGGCTCCCTGCCAATTCACCTTACTTACATGTGCGTAAGGTGAATTAATCAAATAAACTTTTCTTTTCTTAAAACTTTTACATCCTGACTAAATGCGATCATCTTATAAATCGGGAAATATTTTTCTTGTAGAAGAGTAAATATTTTTTCTGTAAGCTCATCATTTGCTAAAATTTCTATCCTAATATTTCTTCCTTCCCAGTTATCGTCACGTCTTACACTTAATCCTTCGCCATGAGCTTCACTTACAGTATATCCTTTAACGCCTAATGATTTTAAATCTTCGATGATTCTTTCTTCCAGAACATCTAAGGAGATAATCGTTATTAGCTGTATTAAACTTAAATTCATACATTCACTCCAAAAATTATCTTTGCAATCGAAAGATACAAAGGTAGTCCCAAGACAATATTGAATGGAAATGTTATCGCTAAAGCAGATGTCAAATAGTAAGTGGGACTTGCTTCAGGAAGAGCAATTCGTATTGCGGCAGGTGCTGCAATGTAAGACGCACTCGCACAGAGAACTCCAAAAATAGTTGAGCCGCCGAGTGATAAACCAAGTGACTTTCCCAAATAAATTCCAATCATTGCATGTAAGATAGGCATGATTAATCCAAAGAAAATCAGAAAAGGACCTGCCTTAGTTAGATCGCTTAATTTTCTGCCAGTTACCAATCCTACTTCCAATAGGAATAAAGTTAATACTCCTTTAAATGGAGTATCAAAAAGAGGGGCTACTTGTTCGAAACCTTTCTTTCCTGAAAAAAATCCAATAAGAAGACCTCCGACTAATAGAACAGTTCCTCTGCCTGCAAATAATTCATGAAATAATTTCCCCCAGGAAGAATTTTTATCATCCCTATTTTGTGTTCTAGCTAAAAATATCGCAACTAGAATAGCAGGGATTTCCATTATAGCAAGCATAGTAGGCATAAACCCTTCAAAGCTAACACCCATTACCTCCATGTAAGAAAGACTTTCGCTGAATGTGACGGCAGATACCGAACCATAATGCGCCGCAATCGCAGCAGAATTAACTATACTAAATTTTCCAATTTTGTGTAGAATGAAGTAGGACCAGACCGGTATTAAACAACACATCAGAATGGCTCCGAAAGCGGGTTTGTAAAATTCCGACATGGAAGTAGTTGAGAGTTTTACCCCGCCTTTTAGTCCAATTGCAAAGAGTAAGTAAATTGTTAAACCAATATAAAGACCTTCTGGAAATTTCAGGTCACTCTTAATAAGGGTTGCAAAAATTCCAAGTGCAAATGCTAAAACCATTGGCGATAAAAGTTTTGCTAGTAGAGAATTAAAAATGTCCATAATCTAATCTCCTTTCGAATTTTACAATATTTTTTATATGTATAATTATTCAAGTATTTTAATACATGAAATTAAATTCATGTATTTTTATTTTAAAAGTTTAAGTAAATCACCAATCGTTTTATGGGATTCGAGGGGATGACGTAGTGAAATAGACTCGTGTATCTTGTATTTATTTCTGCGACCTTCTTTAGAACGAACAAGTATTTTGGCAGTCTCCAAGTCTTCGATAATACTAATCACTGCCCGTTCGGTAATACCAACATTAACCGCTAAATCGCGCAGTCGCACCGTCGGATCTCGATAGAGGCAAATGAGTATATGTGCATGGTTACTTAAAAAAGTCCAATCCTGTTTAGAGAAGTTTTGGGTAAGATTTTTTTTTGTTTTCAATGCCATCGTAAAAATTAAATCCAATCTATGATTTTACAGAGACAGTCTTCCCGTCAATGGAATTTTTTTTTTCAACATTTAGATAGTTTTGAAGACTAAATAAAAGTAGAATTGTATGAAAATAAAATTGTAAGAATTTTTTTGTCAACAAAGCAAATAAATAAAATAGTATAGGAACAAAATGACAGAACTACCACTAAAAAACTGCACCGTTTTAATCACAGGCATTACTGATTCAGGGTCACTCGCACTTGCAATTGCAAAACAAGTAGAAAAAGAAGGAGCTCGATTAGTTTGCACAGGACTAGGGCTCACTCCTTATCATTCTAATTTATCGGATAAAGCAAAATCCTATTTAGAAAAAACCTACTCTGATTTTCAAGAAACTATTTCTAAAGAACTAAGAGCGGATACTATAATATTGCCTCTTGATGTAACCATCGACGAAAGTATAGATTTTACAACCAAAACTCTTGCCGAAAACGGAATCAAGCTAGACGGACTCTTGCATTCAATAGCTATGGATAAAACAATTCGCGCCGGTGCAGTAAAACCTTTGATAGAAGTAACCAGAGAGGAATTTATGGGAGCGATGGATGTTTCTGCTTACTCACTAATCGCTATTAGCCGCAGTTTGTTAAATCAGAATGTTTTACAAAAAAATGCTTCGATCGTATCACTAAGCTATCTTGGAGCGGAAAAAGTTGTTCGCCATCCATACAAAAATGTTGGTGTTGCCAAAGCAGCATTAGAGCGGATAACACGAGAGTTGGCTTTCGAGCTTGGTAAATCGCACAATATAAAAGTAAATTCAATTCGTTTTTCGCCATTTACTGGAAGCAAGGCTGGCGGCGCAATTCAAGGT
>JANMOF010000417.1:0-8688 GCA_031368925.1 Leptospiraceae bacterium | reverse complement strand
TAGTTAAAAAATTTACAATTCCCATCGTTGGGTAATAGATATTAATCATCGCATCCCATGCAGAGTATTTCTTACAGAGAGTTTCATAATGATTACAGTAGATAATTATTTCTTCTAGATTTTCGCCCCTATAAAATTTATTCCAGAGTGCATTTCCCCGACTGAGTAAGGTTTCAAATATGTTTCCTGATTCTTCACAGTATTTACTACTTTTAAGAAACAAATCTTCGTTAGCCACTGCCGGGTATTTAAGATGATTTGTTATGCATCCCACTGTATTAAAAACTCCCCCCATGAGAGCTTTGTTATTATTTAATTGACTGGCAGTTATTGCGATTTCGCCGAATTCAATTCCGGTTTGGTAGTCCTGTTTTATGCTGATAATTGTGACGGCAAATAGTGCGTATGCGTAAGCGACAAGGTCAATGGAGCCAAATTCAATCACTAGGGTAATCGAAATACAAGTTAATACGCCGAGTAGAGTTAGCTGGGCTGATAGAATTGTTGGAATTAATAATCTAGATAGAATTTGTTGGATAATAATTTGTATATCATCCTCCATTTTATTTAGAATAAGTAAATCGCTTGCTTTATGTGTTTCTAGATATTTTATTATTTTTCCAAACTCTGCAAAAAATAAATTTCCTCTCTCTTCTTCTGATTCTGGAATTTGAACACCCAGCTTTCGAATTACCTCTAAACCAAGATTAACAGAATCAAAAATTCTAGCCTGGCTAGCCAAAGAGCCAATGCGAACTATATTCAGTCTTGCATAATCTTTTAGATCTTTGCAGTTTTCTATTAAATCGAGATAGACTTTTTCGCCTTCTTCTAAATTACCTGTGGCAAATAGAAACCATCCGTATTCTTCATAAATAGAAAAAATTAAATTCTTCGGCGCAATGTTAATTTGATTCAAATAGGCAATTGTAATTCGCGCGAAATTCAATCCGTATTCATAAGCTATATTAGATTTTGCTAATATCATTGCTTGGTAATTGAATTGAATTAATTCGAGAATATCTTCTTCGTGTGTGAATAAATCAAAGGCTTTATGATAGAAATTGCAAATATCAAAAATTTTAGTATAAGGAAAATGTTTTTTATAATAATTCCCGAATTCAAAATTATACTGTTTAATTTCTTCAACCGAGTTTAGTTGATAGGAGGAGTGTAAAATTCTATCATGTAGAAAACAATACTGATTATCCGTTGAATTATTGTTTTCGATTGGATAAATAATGCCAGAGATTGACGCTTCTTTAATTGCAAATTTCAAATCCACTTCACTTAATTTACTTATTAAAAATACTGGTTCTTTTCGGAAAATGAGACCTTCACAAGAAGCTATTTTTAAGAATAGAATTGTTACTGGAGAAAGTGAATTGATTTTTATTTTCATAAAGTCCAGAATATTTTCTCCCATAGAAATATTTTGCAGGACTTGATTATTAAAACTCCATCTTTCCGTTGAATAATCAAAGAATAATGCCTTATTGGAATAAAATTCTTTTAGAAGTTCCTTTGTGAAGAATGGATTTCCCCCTGTAGTATTAAAAATAAATTCTGCAAGAGAATTAAATTGATACGTGTTTTCCCCGACTGTATCTTTTAGAAAGTTTTTTATATCTAATAAACTTAAATCGGAAAGTTCTAATTGTTTAACATGCGAGGCTAAGTCTAGGTATTCTCTAAAGCTCAGGAAGTGTTCTGAAATTTCTTCTAGTTTATTTCTGAAACTTAGAATAACCAATAGTCCGGGGATGAATGTTTCATTTATAATATTCTTCAATAAATTGATAGTCGCTGAATCTGCCCATTGTAGATCATCGAATACTATTACGACTGGTGCGGAGGTTGTCGCCATTACCCGCAATAAAGAAGTGATAATTACATTGAACCTATTTTGTGCCTCCGACCCTTCAAGAGAAAAAGGACTTGGCGGGTTACCTAGTATTAACTTCATATCTGGAGCGAGTAATGTGATTATACCTGCGTTATCTCCCAGAGCTTCAAGTAATTTATTTTTAATTTTCCGTTGATCTTCTACTTCTTTAACTAATATTGAATGGGCGTATTTTTTAAGAATATCTGCAAGACTTGAATAAGGAATATTTCTATGAATTTGGTCATGCTTTCCCGCAAGATAGAACCCGTTTTTTAATAGAGTATTTTTTAATATTTCTTCTGTTAGGGATGATTTTCCCTGTCCGCCTTCCCCTTTAATGACCACATAATTTGTCTTATCCGCAGATAGATTCGTTTTTTCGAGTAATGATTCAAGGACTTTTATTTCACTTTCTCTTCCGTATAAATTATCATTCATTTGAAGACGATAAGAGAAATCTTTTGTTCCTATCACAAAATCATTTTCTCCTTTCTTTAATCTTTCTAAATCATAAAGAAGACCATGAGTCGATTGGTATCTATTTTCTGGATTTTTTGAAATTAATTTTAAAACTATATTGTTTAATGTTTTGTTTGTAGTGCGAATTTCTTCAGGCTTACGAGAGATATGGTAAAAAATTAACTCTGCCGGATCATCGCTGTTAAACGGGACATCCCCTGATAACATTTGGTAAAAAGTAATTCCGAGAGAATATAAATCACTTCTCTGGTCAACCTTTCTATTAATTCTCCCTGTCTGCTCTGGCGAAATATATTTTAGTGTGCCCTCGAGATTGTGAATAGTTGCTTGCTCTCTTAATTTGAAATCAAATAGGGAAGAAATACCAAAATCAATAATAGCAACTGAATCATTCTCTTCTTTATAAAGTATATTGGAAGGCTTTATATCTTTGTGAATGATATTTTTCTCATGAATCCTGTTAACTACTGATGCTAGATTAACAAAGATTTGGTAAATTCGCTGCCTGGGATAACTTTTGATTTTTTCTATGTAATTCGTTAGTGGCAAACCGTCAATATCTGAGATTACAAGAAATGGCTCTTCCGAATTCTGAATAAAACTTATAACGTTTGAGCCACCTTCAATAGAAAGTCCTTCTAAAATATCATATTCGTTTTTTAATCGAATAGAAGCATTTTGGGATTTAGCTATTTTAAGAATTACTTTTTGAGAATTATCTATATTAACCGCTCGAAAAAGAGTAGTCTCGTGACCTTCAAAAATTTTTTCGATTGTTTCAAACTTATTTATTCTCATGCTTTTCTCCAAATCGAATTTTAAAATCACCTTAGCGAAGGAAGCGACTATCTTATAAAAAGAAATACTCTAATTCTAAATGTTAATACTATCTATGTGGTGTTGAAGAATTTTTTGATCCCAGGGTTTATTTAAGATTCCAACTAGTTGAATCGAATTGCGTAGTGACTCAAGAGTAGACTTATCAGCTTGACCTGTGATTAATAACAAATTAATTTCAGGATATTTTTTTCTAATAATAAAGAATAATTCATCTCCTTTCATAGCGGGCATGTTCCAATCAGAAATTAGAATTAAAACTTTCACGCCATTTTGCATCAAGTCATCAATGACAAGTATTGCTTCTTCCGCAGAGGTAGTTGTTTCTATGATAAATTTATTCTTATAGTAATTGCGGAGTTGGGCTTTTAGTGACATTAGTATAATAGCTTCATCATCAACACAAACTATTGCTTTAGTGGATACCTCTGTCAAAATTTATACTCCTTAATAGAAAGTAAATAGGTGAAAAATAGAGTCAACATTTTTTTTGCAAACTCATCTAACAGCGTATTATTCAACAATCAATTTCAAGTATTACAGGCGCATGATCTGATACTATAAGTGATTGATCTATTTTACAAGATAAAATTTTCTTTGTCAAATTTTTTGTTGTGAAGAAATAATCTATTCGCCAACCTTTATTATTTTTTCGAGCACTAAAACGATAAGTCCACCAGGAGTATTCGTGAAGATTATCAGGATTAGCCACACGAAATGAATCAGCCATTCCAGTATTTAGAAAATCGGTTAACCATTGTCTTTCTTCCGGGAGAAAACCACTGTTCTTCTCATTTCCCTTTGGATTATGAATATCAATCGCAGTGTGAGCAATATTAACATCTCCGCAAATAATTAGCTTCTTGTATTTTTTCTCCCATTCTGTTTTCTTTTTTAAATAGAAATCTAAAAATTCCATTTTAATTGCCTGACGTTCTTCTCCGGATGTCCCAGAAGGAAAATAGGTATTGATGAAAGCAAAATTTTTAAATTCTAACAAAATGCTTCTCCCTTCGGCGTCGTAGAGCTTGTGACCGAGTCCAAGGGTGTGAGACTTCGGCTTTTGCTTTGTAAAAACGGCTGTTCCACTATAGCCTTTTTTTTCGGCGCTGAATACAAACGGAATATATTCGAGTTCTTCGAAAAATTCTAAATTCATTTGCGAGCTTTCTGCTTTGATTTCTTGAAATGCCATGATGTCTGGATTTTGTTTTTTAATGTAATCGAATAAGCCCTTACTTTTTGCCGAACGAATTCCATTACAATTCAGTGTTAACAGTTTCATTTTGAATAAATTCCTTTTCTAGAATGAATAATTAAAATCATTAGTTATTATGGCTATTAAAATTAAAAAGATTAGTATAAAAAATACAAACGATTACATCGAAATATTGAACAGAGCAAAAGGAGATATTTCGGAAGCACTAGATGTAGTTATTCCAATTCTAAAAGATGTAGAGAAAAATGGTGATGCGGCAATTCGTCGTTATACCGAAAAATTTGACAGGATTAGTATTAGTAATTTTAAAATCCAAACTAGTAATGTCGAGGCTAATATACCCGAAGATTGGAAAATTGCTCTAGAAAAGGCAAAATCTAACATTCGTCAATTCCACTCAGCACAATTGAAGACAAAAACAGAAATAACCGTGAGTGGAAATAGGCTTGGTATCAAATATACACCCGTAGAATCAGTTGGAGTCTACGCACCAGGGGGTAAGGCTCTTTATCCGTCATCCGTTCTCATGGGAGCAATTCCTGCTAAAATTGCTGGTGTAAAAAACGTTTCCCTAATTACACCACCATCTAAAGACGGTGGGTTAAATCCTGTTTTACTTTATGCTGCGCAAATTGCAGGAGTAGATACAATTTATACAATAGGTGGAGCACAGGCAATTGCAGGACTTGCTTATGGAACCGAAACGATTACGAAAGCTGAATTCATTGTTGGTCCGGGAAACAGGTATGTGACTGCCGCAAAAGCATACTTAGCCGGAGTAGGGCAGATAGGGATTGAAAGTCCTGCTGGTCCAAGCGAAGTCTTAATCATAGCGGATAAGACTGCTAATCCACAGTGGGTTGCTTGTGATATGCTTTCACAGGCAGAACATGGAGAAGATTCCGTTGCCATTTTAGTAACAGATTCAGAGGAACTTGCAAAAAATGTAGACCTCGAATTAAAAAAAGCATTAGCTGAAAGACCCAAGCGTCGTGAAATGAAAGAAAAGGCGATTGATGATAATAGTTATATATTAGTTTTTCCTAATATTGATGAGGCGATAGAGTTTTCTAATCTATACGCACCGGAGCATTTAGAAATTATAACGGAAAACTACGAAAAAGATTTTGAAAAAATTATTCATGCCGGGTCGGTTTTTCTTGGTCCTTATTCACCTGTTGCAATGGGAGATTACATTTCAGGGACTAATCATGTTTTACCAACAGCGGGTGGTAGTCGAATTTATTCCTCTCTGGGGGTTGACACTTTTCTCAAGCGTGTAACTTATCAGGAAATTCGTCGGGATTCACTGAAGGAATTATACCCTTACGTAAAAACTCTTTCCGAAATCGAAGGACTTGATGAAGAGCATGGAACTTCTGTTTATCTGCGAACTCTTTAGAATTATGGAGCACAGATAAGCTAATCGCCCTATTTATCTTTGCAAAGCTAATAAAGAAATATTTTCCTTAAACAAAAAAACTGCTTTACAAATTTGTAAAATGCTTTATAAGGACTAAAAACTTGCGAGTTAATGTTGTAAGTTTTTGGAGGAAAAATGGAACTAAAATTTAGAGAGAAGGGCAAACACAAGATAGTTCGACTAATTGGAAGTATGGATATTTATACTGCATCGAAAGTAAAAAAAGAAATAACACAAATCATTGATGATGAAGAGTGTGAATCGATTGTATTTGATATGTCGGAGGTGCATCATATGGATTCTTCTGGAATTGCTTTACTTGCTAACATTCAAAAGAGAATGAAATCGGCGGGAAACAAGTTTGGACTTTTGACACCAACCAATGATATTATGGGAGTATTGAAACTTTCTTCTCTTGATACATTCTTTACAATATATTCATCAGACTTACAAATTAGTTAGAAGCAACATTTTTATATCAAAATGGCTAATAAAAGAGGTTTGACTTTGCGAGTGAAGGGACTTGAACCCCCACACCTTTCGGCACCAGAACCTAAATCTGGCGTGTCTGCCAATTTCACCACACTCGCATGAGACTATGATTTAGCGTTTGACTTTTATGTCAAATCCTAAATAGATTTACTAAATGACCCCAGTCGAAACTAAAGCGAAAGCAGATACTAGAGTATTTATAGTAGAGGATGACCCTACTATAAATATGCATCTTGAGTTTATGCTCAAAAATAAAGGCTATCAGGTAATTGGCAATGCAGCTAATAGTAATGATGCGATAGATGCAGTAAGAATTATGAACCCTGATCTAATTCTAATGGATGTGTCCATTGAAGGGGAGCTTGACGGTATCGACACTGCCCTCATTATTAAGGAGCAATTTAATATTCCTGTTGTCTTTATTACTTCCTTTTTTGACGAAGCAACTATCGCGCGAGCAAAAATTGCGACTCCTTTTGGATATTTAATAAAGCCAGTCTCTCCAAAGGATTTATATGTAGCTTTAGATATTTCTCTTTATAATCATGCGATAGAAACACAGATAAAAGAAAATGAGCAGTGGTTTTATACAAGCTTAAGCAGCATTAGTGATGGAATTATTACGATTGATAAAGATGAGAAAGTGAAATTTATAAACGAAACTGCTGAGAAACTTCTAGGATATACCAATTCAATTGTAGGTGCACCGCTTGATCAGGTTTATAGTCCTGTAAGAGAAGTCACAGAAATTCTAGAGCCTACGGAGGATTATTTATTAGTAAAGAAAGAAAGAGATAATATATATTTGCCTCAAAGTGATGGCTCTAAAGTTTTCTTAGAAGAAACCATACGACCTATATTGAACCAAAAAACTGGATTGTCTCTCGGGAAAATTATTGTCTTTAAAGATATTACAAAGCGGCTTCAATTGGAACACAAAATAGTAATTCGCCTCCGATATGAGATTGGCATTAGTAATTTTTCTAAAGTTCTACTTTCTCCAGTTACAAGTATTGAGAATTTGAATTCATCTTTACGAGAACTATTATCTTTCTTAAATATGACCCGCGTTAGTTATTCGAGTATCTCTCAGATTGGTTATGAGACTTATTTTTCAATTATTGAAGAGGCTACGGTTAATGACTCTATTCCGCTAGCATTAGGCTATCCAAGCGATTTTAATAATTATTTACACAATTCATTAGATACATTAAAAAAGAATAATCTTCTTTTTGGAAATATTAACCAATCCACAGAAAAGTTATCTTCAACGATTTCCCTTCGCAATATAAAATCATTTATTTTGATTCCGATTTTTTACCAACATTCGCTAGATAGTTTTATTTTCTTTGAAGATACAGTGCAAATTCAGGATTGGCCCGATGAAGATTTACAAATTTTTCGTATTATAGGTGATCTTATTTCTACATTTATTGAAAGAACCCGAAATGAAAATTTAATTAAAAATCACAGAGACTATTTAGAAAAATTAGTAGAAGAAAAAACAAGTGAATTACAAAACGCTGTAAAACTTGCACAGGCAGCAAATAAAGCAAAGAGTGAATTTTTGGCAAATATGAGTCATGAACTTAGGACACCACTTAATTCCATAATAGGTTTTTCAAAATTAATTCGGCTTCCAGAAGATTTTAGCAAAGAGCAGGAATTTATTAGTTATATTAACAGTGCGGGCAATCATCTCTTGAAATTAGTAAATGATATTTTAGATATTTCTAAAATGGAATCAGGTAAAATGCTTTTTGTAAAGTCAAAATTTGAACTGTATGATTCGCTTCTGAATTCTATTTTAATTATGATGCCCCAGGCAACTAAAAAGAATATGAAAATTATTCAGCCGGAAAGAGTAGAAATTTTATTTAACGGCGACGAGAAAAGAATCCGCCAGGTCTTTCTTAATTTTCTTTCTAATGCAATTAAATTTACTAACGACAATGGGCTAATAGAAATTAACCTTAAGAGCACCCCGAATTTTGCTGAGATTTCGTTTCGAGATAACGGTGTAGGAATTAATTTAGAACACCAAAAATTTATCTTTGATAAATTTTATCAAGTAGGACAAGTCATGTATTCAGAAAATGAAGGCACAGGTCTTGGTCTATCTATTTCTAAACATATTATAGAGACACACGGTGGATTGATATTATTGGAAAGTGAGCCCGGTAAGGGTTCTACGTTTACTATTCGTTTGCCCCTACAAGTCCAGGGTTTCTGAAATATGATTTTCCGATTCATTTTCTGAAGTAGAATTCACTTGACCTAAATAGCAAAATTTACATCCGTAAATATGAACAGGTCTTCTTCCGTTGGGTCCGAAAGAGTCTTCCATAT
>JANMOF010000408.1:0-23210 GCA_031368925.1 Leptospiraceae bacterium | reverse complement strand
GACGGTAAGGAGCGGTTTCTAGCCAGAAGCCGTAACCTGTATTTTCCTGGTTGTGCCCGTCTTTGATTACAATGGATTGTGGTGGACCGGAAAACATTTTTATTTCTTCATCAAAGGACGCAAAGATAGTGGAAGTCGGATGAACTTTGAAATTTCTTCCTACCCAGTTATTTCCAAGGCTTGATCTCTGTAAGAGTGCAGGTCCCTCAATCGCACCTGCACTTACAATTACTACAGGAGCTTCAATTTCCATTTCTCGGATTAATTCATCTGGGTATTTATCATACGGGTCTGGGGTAAATTCAGCAAAGACAGTTTTCATCTTTCCATCTTCAATTTTAACTGCACGCATATTCGTGATTATCTGTGCTCCGTTCTCAAGTGCGTCCGGTAAAAAAGTAAGAAACATGGATTGCTTGGCATTAATCGGGCAACCCAAACCACACCTACCGAGACCGATGCAACCTCGATTGTTATTTGGTAAAACTTCAGGATGAAGTCCAAGTTTTTCTCCTCCCTTGCGCAAAACACCGTTATTCCTATTGATTAATTCTTCTGGAACTTGATGAACTCCGAGTCTTGCATGAATTTCTTCGATATAAGGATTCATTTTTTCTTTTGAATAATCTTTGAGTCCAAATCTTTTTTCCCACTCATCCGTCACATAGATTGGGGGGTAAAGCGATGTTTGCCAGTTGACCGTAGTTGAGCCGCCTAACGTTCTTCCCTGGACTATGTTTAATGTCTGCTCTTCTGACATCACAAATCCAGCATCACGGTAGAGTCTTGCATTCGATAAAAATTCATCTCCATTAAACTGTGCCGGTGTAAAATAAGATCCTTCTTCAATTAACACAACTTTCCAACCATTCTTGGAAAGCTCTGCTGCTGCAACAGCTCCACCTGCTCCTGAACCTATAATTACTACATCAGAGGATAATTTCCATTTACCGTTTCTTATCTTATTTTGCTCTATGATTTCTTTGTGTTTTTTTGGAGTAATGATTTTATTATTGATTTCAGGAATTCCCATATTAGCCCTCGTATCCGATTGATTTTTGATAGTCTTTGTTGCTCGCTAGTAAGAACATGCAGGTTTGCCTGAGAATACCGAATAGTCCCCGCTTCATTTGAGAAGTTGAATTTTTCCAGCCCAGAAGTCTTTTTTCTCTTTCTTCTTTATTTAATTTAGCAAGAGGTGTTAGAGAAAAATCTAAAAGTAGAGCGGCTAATATCGAAGAAGGCGCTCCGGCTAGTTCGTGAATTAAATCTTTCGTTGGGATTGGATAAGGATGCCCATAAATATAATCATCGAGTGCTTTTCCAATATCAAATTCAGGAATTGGATTTCCCTCTAGAAATATTTCTGCCACCGCGTGCATATTAAAATATTCCTCCGTTGAAATGCCTTTCAATATTGGAGTCACTAGCGACTTACCGCAATTTACCCCTTCAATAGAAAGAGCAGTAATCGCAAATGCCTTGATCGAAATTTTTAAAAAAGTATTCCTGGAAAAGTTAGAGTCGAGAAACTTCATCAGTAACTCCCCTCTTCTTCCTCTTTTGATTTAATTTTGGATTTAGGTTTTGCATCTTTACTAGTTTTCGAATCTTTCACATCCTTTGCCTCTTTTGCTTCCTCATTTAAAATTTTATTGACAGCGTCTAATTTTATTTCTCCGCTAAATGAAATTACAAACGCGCCGGATTCTTTTAAAATATAACTGATTGGAAATTCTATTAGGTATTGTGAGCCCATCGGAATAATTTCTAACTCAATAGAGTCCTGGTTTTTTTTCTTGAAGACAGCCTTCTTCGGTTTTAATTCTCCACCGACTAACATCCTGTATACCGGACCACTCATGATTGCTTCTGCCATCTGATTTTCCTGTGTGCCCGAAGGTGCTGTTGCCTTATTTTGTCTAAAGAAAAATACATATTGCTTGTATTCATCTTTGAATGGAATCATCGGAAAAGATTCTGTCTCAATTCGTTTGGTAAGCGAACTCTCACTTCCTGTATATTTAAAATGCAAAATCAAAGAAGCATCCGTTTCTTTTTTCGTTCCAGAGAAAACTCCATCCAATTTCTTAAGCTCCGGCTTATTTAGCATGTCATCGACATCTAGATTTGCAACTGGAGAATTGACTCCGCCCATTGCGAATAACGCTTTAGAAAAAGAAATCCTATACTCGGCTTTGAATTTTTTATCCGATGTTAATTCTATATAGTGGAAAATATCAAAACAAGAAACACAAAAGAGACAAACTAAAACTAAAAAAAGTTTTTTCATACATTACCCCGTTAGGCTATTTTAAAAAAAGGGAACTTTAGAATCAACTTAAAATAAAAGAGTTGTCCGGATTATCTTAAAACGTAAAAAAGTTATAGAATGAATCCTATTTTTTTTCCAACACAACTTGATTTTAGGAAATGGCTTGAGAAGAATCATAATAAGGAAACAGAGATAATCGTAGGCTATTATAAAGTCGATAGCGGCAAACCAAGCTTAACCTGGTCAGAGTCCGTAGACCAAGCTATTTGTTTTGGCTGGATTGATGGAATTCGTAGATCTATTGACGACGAAAGTTATAGTATCCGTTTCACTCCGCGTAAACCTAAAAGTATTTGGAGTGCTATCAATATTAAAAAGGTAGAAGATTTAACCAAACTAGGACTTATGAAACCGGAAGGAATTATCGCTTTTAGTAAACGAGAGGAAAATAAATCTAAAATATACTCACATGAAAACGAACCAGTAAAATTCAATTCAAAATTCGAAAAACAGTTTAAGACAAATAAAATAGCCTGGGAATTTTTCAAATCACAATCCCCTTCCTACCAAAAAACTTTGACTCATTGGGTAATGAGTGCCAAGCAGGAAATAACAAAGAGTAACCGTCTTAATACTTTAATCAAAGATAGTAAAGCAGAAAAAAAAGTTGGACAATTTTATAGAAAGAAAGGAAAAAAGGAGAACTTAAAATGAGAAAACGATGTGATTGGACTGGAAATGATGATTTAATGAATGCCTATCATGACGAAGAATGGGGAGTAGCCGTTCACGATGATAAAAAGCATTTTGAATTTTTAATTTTAGATGCATTTCAAGCGGGACTTAGTTGGCGCACAATCCTTTATCGTCGAGAAGGTTTTAGAAAAGCATTCGCTGGTTTTGAAGTAGAAAAAGTTGCAAAGTTCACAGACAAGAAATTGGAAAAATTAATGCTGGATGTTGGCATTATCCGCAACCGATTAAAAATTTGGGGAACAGTTAAAAACGCAAAAGCATTTATCCAAATCCAAAAAGAATTCGGCTCCTTCGATAAATATATTTGGCAATTCACTGGAAATAAAACAATACAGAATAAACATAAAACAATGAAAGACATTCCTGTTACATCCAAAGAAAGTGATGCAATGAGTAAAGATATGAAGAAGCGCGGTTTTACATTTGTAGGGTCAACTATCTGTTATGCGTATATGCAAGCTGCAGGAATGGTGAATGATCACCTGCACACTTGCTTCCGATATAGAGAGGTTAATGGATAATCTACATTGGGACTTCGATTAGTAGAACTTCTGCATTTTCAACTGCGCTAAAAGAAAATGAATCCACTTCTGAAATTCCAACACCATCTCTTTTTTCAAAGGTTTCGCTATCAAGCTTAATTGACCCATCTATCAAGAACAGGTAAATGCCATTACCCGCTATATGATTTTTATAATCTAAAGACATTCCTTTTTCCAGGTTCACCAAAGAAAAATAAGAGTCCTGATTAATCCAAAGGGCTGAGGAATTTTTATCAGGTGACACAACTATTTGGATTTTATTTTGGCGATCTGCGATGGAAAATTCTTTTTGTTCATAGCGAGGCTTGATTCCCATCTCTTTTGGAAGAATCCAAATTTGTAAAAAGTTTACCGGCTCTGACTCTGAATGATTAAATTCGGAGTGGCGAATTCCTGTACCCGCAGACATAATTTGCACTTCACCCGAACGAATCACCTCGGCAGTTCCCATGCTATCTTTATGCGCAAGCTCTCCCTTAATAGGAATGGAAATGATTTCCATGTTCTCATGCCCATGAGTTCCAAATCCCATTGCCGGTGCAACGATATCATCGTTTAACACGCGTAATGCGCCAAATTGCATTCGGTTTGGATTATAATAAGAAGAAAAACTGAACGTATGCTTGCTATGTAGCCAGCCAAAATCAGCAATGCCTCTTGTATTTGCCTTGTGGATTATTTTTTTCATTCAATTCTCCTGACTCAAACAATAGTTCGATGTCTAACTAATTAGACAAGCATTATTCCTAGAAGTTCTAGGAATAAATTAAATGCAAATTGATTTTATTATGCTTCAAAGTCAGGATATTGCTCTGGCGCTTCCCCTTTGCTTTCAATTACTTTTGCGGCTAATTTTGTTTTTCCTTCTACTGGCTCCACTCTTTGTAGTTCAATGATAAATTTCCACTCATCACCATAATCAAAAAGAAAAAGCATTTTCTTTTTTGGAACTTCGAATGCTTCTCCAATCGTTGTCTTAGTCACGTAACCTGTAAAATTTTGAGAATCGTCCTCTTCTTCCATTATGTAAACTTCATTCGAACTTACCCAATTATTTAAATTATCATAAAAACCATACATATGATCCATCTCGAAATCAAAACTATCTAGAACGGCTAATGCAAGTTTGTCTAAGGTATGAGAAGTAGGAATAGAAATAACTCGATAGATTTGCTTGCTTGATTTTTTACCTAAAAAATCAGAAACAGTTGCTTTGAGTATAGAAAGAGATTTTGAATTTGATTCGATTGCACTTTTGGGTGTAGACTTCTTCTTACTTGCGATTTGTTTTTGTATTGCAATATCTTTTATATTGATTAGCTTTCCCATACTAATACTCCTTTCTGATTTGGAAATCTGTTCTATATGACTAGATTTTTTTACAAGTTCAGAAAGTAAAGTAAATCGCTGGCTCTATTAAGAGTGCATTAAACAAAATCTAGGAACTAAGTAACAAAAAAAAATTTCTACTTTACTACGAAGGCATTGATTTAGTAGAAATGATTTTATGAAATTATTATTTTTTAGAATTATTTTATTTTTCTTGGCTCTTAGATCTATTTCCGCAGACACTTTTCAAAATGTAAATGGCTTCTTCGGAGAACGAGCAGCGGGAATGGGTGGCGCCTACTCTGCTATATCGGATGACGTTTCAGGAACCTACTATAACCCGGGCGGAATTTCATTTGCGCAAAATTCGTATTATTCGATAAATGCGAGTAGTTATAACCAGATTAAAGTAAATCATAAAAATCTTTTTGGTCCCGGACAAAACTATACGCGAAATTCCCGCAATTATCTTCCAAACTTTATTGGCTTTATAAAAAAGGATGGTAAGCTTACCTACGGCTTCTCAGTATTAAACCCTATCAACCAATCCTTCGATCAATCAGATAGAATTATACTTCCTATTTATCGTAGAAATTTATCCCAGTTGGATATTAGTTTTACAGAGGAGAACTTTCGTTTGCTTGCAGGTCCAAGTGTATCGTATTTGCTTACAGACAAACTGGGCATAGGGTTAACTACCTATTATATGTATGATAGCAATCGAACTATCGTAAACTCTAACGAAAATCAATTTAACGAAAACGTAACTACTGTGACTGAACAGAATAGAAGACGTACAAGCGGTATTATCCCCGTATTCGGCATACAGTATATGTTAACTGAAAAGTTTTCTCTTGGATTATCTATGCGAAGAATTTATGTTACAGGTGGAAATGTTTCTTATCGAACGAATGTAACTACTGCAGGAAGGACAGGCGGACCATCTTCAATCGCAATTCAATCAACAGAAGAAGGTGGAGGAAAAGCGGATGCTTTTAATTTAACTCTACTTAGTCCATCGACTTACCAGATTCCACAAACAACCGAAATACGATTTGGAGGGGCATTCTTTATTAACCGCAAGTTTACAATTTCCGCCGATACAATTTATACTTCAGGATATTGGATGAAGGTATCGAATAACACGTATAATACGCAAACCGGAAGTATCGGACTTACAGATCCCTATGCAAATGACCTTAGGAGAAACCAGACTCTTAATTACAGCATTGGACTCGAATATTTTATAATGGATAACCTTGTCCTTAGACTAGGTCATTTTACAAATAGATCTAATAATGAAAAAACTAGCTGGGGAGAAGCTGCCTGGTTTGCTAGCTATCGTCAACTCAACCGAGCAAGCACCGATATAACTTTACGGGATAATCTCACATATACCATTCCAGAAAAACGTGAGCAATATATAAATCTAATGGGATACTCGATTGGCATTGGTCTTGAGAATGCGCGTAACTCTATTAGCCTCACCTTAATGATTCAAAATGGAAAGGGTTTGGGCACAATAGATAGAAATCAATTACCTTCCACATCTATTTATCGAGAGAGCACAGCTTACTTGTCTGGAAGCACTCGTTATTAATTTGAACCTATACGACATAAAACAATGATTCGCCTCCCTCAATCGAATTTTTCAAGATTTGAGATTGGCGAGAAGGTTTATAGATTGTCAAATTCGGGAAAGAACTTATTTCAGTTAAATATGAACTTTAAAATATTTACTCTATCCATTTTTCTTTCGTTAGGCGCAAGCCTTCTAGCACAAGATAAAAAGATTCCACTTCCATCTAGCCTTGCTGATTTAGAAGGACTCTGGGAAGTTACAAAGATTGAACAGCCCTATGGCTCTCCTGATACAAGTTCTGTGCAGCAGTGGCTTGGAAAAAAAGTATCAGTTTCCCAAAGTAAAATTATACTTTTAGATGAATTTGAGCTTTACGGCAAACTTGGATTTACCGGCAAAGAATGTGATACAAAAGGCGGAGCTGTTAGACCAATTACTTTTCAAAAGTATTCCAAATATGATGCGGCTAACAAAGATTCTTCTGTTATTAAATCAGATGAGAAATTAGCTCTAGGAGATTTTTATATTTGTAAGAATACCCCTTTTGCAGAATTTCTATATTTACCTAAACAAGAATCAATTGCACTTTATTCTCCTACACCTGGAGCGGCTAATACATCTTTATCTAGTGGATTCTTTGTGTATCTAAAAAGAATTTCTAAGACTCCAGTAGCTACCATTAGCGCACAGAGTGGAGAAATTTTTCCTGCAAGCTTTAACTTTTCTGATAAGGCAGTAGATGCTATAAAAGAATTGGAAGCTTTCAGAGACCATCTTTATTTAGATGGCAATAAGAATTTCATCTTCGGATACGGGCACTTAGTCGCACCAAATCCACAACTTGTGAGAGAGGGATATGAACACCCTCAAGAAGTAAAAGATGAAATCCAAAGATTTAAAACCAAATTTGGAACTGGCTCTAGAGATGGAACGGCGACACAACAGGAAAGAAATGAAACAGTAGATATGTATCTTCGTAAAGACCTTGGCATCATTGTTGGAAACATGAAAAAATTTATCACTGTTCCCCTCACACAAAATAAGATAGATGCAATCGTTATCTACCTCTTCTGGAGAGGTTCTTATGCAAATGACACAACAACCAATGGCAAAATGGTTCTAGAATTTTTCCAATTGATAAATGCAAAGAATGATTCTGGAGTTGCAAATTTCATGAGAACCCGTCTTAAGAAAGATGTCGACGGAAAGGATATTCCGTTTAGCCCCGGTCATCCAGACAGGCACAATAAAACAGCAACTCTTTACACCGACGGCATTTACGCCAATCCTTGGTTGTGGTAAATAGTTAGTAACCATAATTCAGTAGGAGTAAATATCCATTTACTCCTACTTTCCTATCTAACAACAGTTAGCTTCTTCTTGTTTCGGTGGACAAACAACACTTCCAAAAGAACAGAATACACAACAATCCCCTTCTTTTGGTTTCAACCATTCCTTGCAATTCGTACATGTATAAAAATGCATACAAGCGTTAGCCGGCATTTCTTCTTCTTTTGTATATCCGCATTTGGGACAAGTAATTATTGATTGAAATACAGTTTGCTTTTGAATCATTTTCTTTTTATTCATCCTGATTTTTTTTGCTTTCCATTCTTATGTTATGATATAGAATTACATTATGATTCGACTACTTATTCTTTTTTCATTTTTATCGCTAGAATTATTTTCTCAAACTACTACTACAAGAATAGTTAATGAAAAAGGCGCAATAAAAAACCTTACGCAGGAACATATAGTGAGTAACGTAGTTGATCTCATTCATAATGAAAAGCAAATTATCGCTTCGGTGAATGCGGGAGTGCAGGTAGAGTATAAACTCACTGGGGAAACTGTTTCTAATTTTAAAGAATTTGGAAATATGGCACTCATCATTACGAATAAGAATTTGCTCGCCATTTCAAGTAACGCTACTGAATTTGCCAGGCAACCTCTTTTTAGCGATATGAATATTACTTACACAGTTTCTAATTCTCTAATATTTGTAGTCACAAATAGGAAAATTTATTCTTATACGATCTCTTCTTCTGAATGGAGGTCGATTGATTTAACGGGCGAATATGTCAGGTCACATGCAGCATTTGATAAGACTGGAACTTTAATTACAAATAAGCGAATTATTTCTTATTCTGAATTTACAAAAGAGTTTCATTTCTTTAATATTGATATATTTACTCCAGTAAATAATTATACAGTTCTTGCTGACAAAATTGTATTTGCTAGCACGCGAAAAACCATCATCTACCGCGCTGCCACAGGCGAATATTCAGTTGTAAATTTTAATTAATCTAAATTCTTGGATGTTAGCACCATGACATTCAAAAAAATTTTATATATCTTATTATCCCTACTATTTTCCTTCTGCGCCTACAGCTTATTATCCGATACAAACTCTCCTGCAAGCAATTCACCCGAATCCGCAAAGCCAATGGAGGCAGGCACGAAGTATCCAGAATATGGATGGCCAATCTTCGGCGACAAACTTGTCACTGGTAGTTTCGGAGAATTTAGATACTACCATTTTCATATGGGACAAGACTTTGCCACAGAGGCTAAGAATGGTATTCCGCTATTAGCAATGACAGATGGTAAAATAATTAAACTTCAGAGTTATCGGTATTCTATTGGAAATGCAATTACTGTTTTACATGACGATGGATTCATGGCACGCTACGGTCATTTGAGTGCGTTTGCGGATAATATTTGGTTAGCCATTCAAGATAAAGACATTTTAGAAAAGAAAAAACGAAGGCTGGATTTTGAATATAACCTTGCATCTGCCGAACAAGTCAAAGTCAAAAAGGGTGATGTAATTGGCTATTCTGGTGATACAGGAATTGGTCCTTCTCATTTACACTTAGAAATTTTTAAGGATAATATCTATTATAACCCTGCCGACTTTGGTTTAAATTATTATGCCTTCGGGGGAATCAATGTGTATGCGGTCGATATAGTTCCTGAAAATAATAAAAGTTTCATCAATGGAAAGAATGCAACTTTTACTCTTCGTTTCAAATTAGATAAAGATAAGAATTTAGTTCCGCTCAAAGATGGTTCCTTAAAAATAAAAGGAGACGTTAGTCTCAGCGTTTACGGAAGCGAATCCTCTGGTCGAAGCAACAAGATTGGATTTCAAAAAATTACAGTCGGTCTAAATGGATCTGAATTACAGGAAGTAAATTTTAGCAAGATTTCTAGCTTTCATACTTTTCGATCTTGTTTTGTTTTAGATAATTATAAAAGTAGAATGAATGGAAGACCTTTTAAGTATTTCACGCATACCAAAGACGGAAATACTCTACTCGGTTTTAAAAACCAACAAGTAGGCGCAGGGATTATTCGCTCTGAAAATTTCAAGGAAGGAGAAAACGAAATTTCACTCGCACTCTTTGGAATTTCAAAACTTCCAGCCATAGTTAAAATTAAAGCAACAAAGGATAATGCAGAGTATCCAGACGGAGAAATAAAAAAATTCAATCTTGCACACGACAGCTACATCACAGTATCCACTCCAGATAAAAAGGGAGAAGCTTTCTTTCCTGCCTATTCCATTTTTACCAATGCAAATGTTTCCATTGCAAAAAGTAAAAATCAAAAAGTCCTGGATAAAGATATGACTCTCGAATCTGAAATCTACACTGTTGAGCCTGATTATAAAGAGTTTAACCTGGGTTATGATTTATATATAAAGCTGGATAAAGAAATTAACGCAGAAAAATTTGGACTCTACCAATTAGCAAATAACGGGCGGGTAATCAAAAGTTTCCCCGGAGTGTATTTTAATACAACGGAGAGATTCTTTCGAGCAAGAATTAAGGCTACTGGTAATTTTGCGATACTGTCTGATAATGCAAAGCCGACAATGAGAATTTATCGCTATAAGAATAATCATGTATTCAAAGGAAATGAATTTAAAATCTATTTGGTAGCATCTGACCATGGAACAGGAATTCCAGATTCTTATCTACAAGTAAAAGTAGACGATAAGGAAGCCTATTTGGATTTAGATCCGGAGACAGGACTTCGAGAAATCTTTTATCCCGACTCAATGCGTGATGTAGGCAAACATACAATTACCGCAACTGCAAAAGACAGGGCAAACAATGTTGCCGAGCCTTTGACGTTTAACTATGAAGTAAAATAATTATCTCTCGCCGAAGTAATTTGCAATCGCAAGAAAGAGTCCTCCCAGGAATGCTGCCGTAAAGCTTGGAACACTTAGCATTTGAGGAAATAATCCTTTGATCAGTAAGATAATTATAGCATTTAAGAGAAGACCTGCAACGCCTAACGTTAGGTAATAAACCAATGCGCCAATTCCCAGTGTAAAGATAACGATTAACTTACGGGCAGCAAAGTTTAAAGCTATGAAGACAAGAACTATAATCACCGCATCCTTAAAATCACCGGTTACCTTGAAACCGGTTTCAATTAATGGAAAGACAAACAAAACTACCAAGACTTGTAAAACAATAGATAATAAAAATTTCTTCATTTAAAACTCCTGCCTTCATATTTTTCTATTGGAAAAAAAATACAACGAAATAAAGAAAAATCTTTCTTGACTGATTCGATTTTCAAAATAGTTATTACAACAGTTAATTTCCATTAGGAGTTTATATGACTGATACGAGTCTAGGATATGCAGAAAGTCCCGCGGCGCAGAGATTCTTATTCACAGCAAAAGGAGGTGACTTTTTTGGTTTTGCAATAAAAAATATTTTTCTTTCCATCGTCACTCTCGGAATTTATTGGTTTTGGGCAAAAGTGGAGATAACAAAGTATATCTATAATAATACACGATTTCAAAATTCTAATTTTGATTTTCATGCAACAGGAAAAGAACGGTTTATCGGTTTTCTAAAAGGGCTTGGTATATTATTAATTTACGGTATTATTGTATTTGTAACCACTTGGATTTTAGCAAAAGCAGTGGGTGAAAAAACTGCTCAAACCATTGTCGGTTTTCTTTCGTATCTAGTTTTTTTCTCTGTTCTTCCTTTTTTAATTATCGGGGCACTTAGATTTCGACTTAGCAGAACTTCTTTTAATGGAATTCGATTTCAATTTCTTGGTGAACCAAAAGAATTTACAATTTTATTTCTCAAGTCTTTGGGGTTAACAATTGTTACCTTCGGGATCTATTATCCGTGGGCATTAGTTGCAGTTACTAACTACATAGCAAGAAATGCCCTTTTTGGAAACCATGCCTTTGATTTGAGAGTAAAGGCAGAGGAACTATTTTTTATTTTATTAAAAGGACTTGCTTTAACATTTGTAACTTGTGGATTTTATAGCTTTTGGTTTCGCGCTGACCTTCATAATTTTTTCTGGAATAATTATTACTTTCAAAATGGAAAAACTAATTCCGATCTAAAAGGCGATATGCTCTTTGTTACCTTTTTAAAATCTATCGGGCTAATAGCTGTTACCTGTGGAATCGGATTTCCATGGGTTTATATCATGAATCAAAAAGTAATAATAGAAAGCCTTTCCTTTAGTGCTCCGATAGACTTTGATTCAATTTCCAATATTCCTGTAAAACCCGGCTCCGCCACCATTGACAGTATAGGCGGCGATGCACTTGATTCATTCGGATCTATCGTTGGCTAATTCCTTCTGATCTAGAGCGGATAACTCTAAGTATATTCTGCTGAATATCTCGCATCAAAAAATCGCTCCAGACTTCTGCATAGAAATTAAACCTTGTAGAAAGTCTGTAGCGGCTAAATAAGTGTAATCTCACTTGCCTATCGTTAATTTTTTCAATTTCATACTGCCCGATAAGTGTATCAAAGTATCTTCCACCAACGACAACATGACTATCAAGAGTAGTTAGTGGAGTATTGGCTGGCTCAGATCTAATCTTAAAAGTCAGCTTCTTTTGATTATCCCAGTCAGTAATAGTTTCTAAAAACATAAGTCCCTTTTCAAATTTTGCTTCCCGAATACCTCCAACACCTTCATACGAAAGTGTAGCCTCTACAGGTCTAGGGAAGCCCATTGTATAAAAAAAACTTTCCTGCGGTTCAGTAATTTTGGGGATACGAGTAATTTGACTCCAAACAATATCCGATGGTGCATTTATTAAAATAGATGTATCGACTTGTAAAATTTTATCATCAAGAGGATAACGCTCTTCTACCCCACTTACAATAAATGGCATAATAAGAAGAGCACCAAGAGCAAATGAATTCAATCGATTCGAGTCATACACAGTAAAAAAAGCACCACCGACGACTCCACCTAGAGAAGCCAGAGGTAGGTAAATCGGCACTGCCATAATCAAACAAATCGTGCCTTCCATGCCGGTGATAAATGAAAGCAGTAAACAAAGCGAAGCCGTCGCCCAGGGCATAAAAATTCGATATATCCAGGAGGATCTAGATTCAGAATTCGCAAAATAGAGAGTAACCACGCCTAGAATAATTGGCATAATAAAAACAAAACCCATCGTCATAACGCTAAACCAATCTTTTATAGCCTCGTGACCTAATACAAATTGACAAGATAATCCGTATAATGCGCCAATAACTACACCAATAAATAGAGATATTATATTTCCCTTACGTAATTTCATTGTGACCTCATTTTTTTTTGATTTAACTTTTCTGTATTTTTAGATTTGAGAGCAAGAGCAATATATTCTGCTTCAACCTGTTCGATAGATTTGCCCGTCAGTTCTTCGATTTTTTGAATTGCTTTGAGTCCGAGTTCTTTGCCCTGATAATTCGGAGACAGTTCATATACATAGGACTTAACAAAAGGAATGATTTTATTTTCTACCCAGAGATAACAAAATAAAAAACGTGCCGCAGAATACCCGTAATCCTCTTGCATTTCATCAGCGAGTAAAAATTTTTTAAGAGGTGTTAATTTCTTTTTACGGATAATATCCTGTAACTCTGGAAGTCTCCAATTGGTATACCCCTCAATGAATTTTCCATTCTGGGTAGCACCCATCTCGTAGAAAGAAGCAAAACCTTCATTGAACCATTGCTGCACATCATTTTCTGTATTCAAATCTATGAAGGAGTGAACCATCTCATGCCAGAGGGTCCCGGGTCCGGAGTTGTAATAGGTATAAAGAGTTCTTTCGGTATTGGTAACACCTTGAGGGGATTCGGGAAAGTAAACGCCATAAGTATTATATCCCATTTGCTTGATAAATTGATTTTTATTCTTAAAGAATATAATTCTAAGCGTAAACCGCGGCTCATACAAAAAATAACGGGAATAAGTATCGTTATAAAAAATCTTAAGTTTTTCTTCTATTACATTCATTTCATTTTCTGTACACATATAGGCAATGTTATAGTATTTCGTATAACGCACTTTAAAATCTAATTTATAAAGTGATTTTAAATCTGCCTTAAAATCACTTATTTCTTTTCTCTTTACCTCTTCAAATTCATTTACAGTTAAAGTTTTGTTCAGGTAGAATACTTTATCCTTTTCTACCGTTACGCTATTTATGAGGTTTTTTCGATTATGAAGAGAATCTTTTCTCTTTGAACCATCTCCGAATATCTTGAAAGTTATAAATAAAATGAGTAAAACAAGGAATGCTTTTTTACGCATAATAATCATTAACCTTTTAGTTTTTGAATTGCGCGATTATATAGTGCCATATATTCAGAGTTTCCTTTTCTCCAACTCCAATCCAACTTCATAATTCGTTCTCGCTTTTGATTAAATTCTGCTTTATCGTAGTAAAGAGATAATGCACGATCAAGCGCATAATTTAGAGAATGCTCTATGCCTGCCTCAAATACAATTCCAGTAGATTTATTTTTGTCCCACGATTCATGCACGGAATCTTTCAGTCCACCAACTCTCGATACGATAGGAATTGCTCCATAAGCATGGCTATACATTTGATTGAGACCGCAAGGTTCAAATAAAGATGGCATTAAAAAGAAATCAGAGGCTGCTTCAATTTTTCTAGCTAGAACTTCATCAAAACCTTTATAAAAAAATATTCTACCATTGGAGTGATGGGATTCGTGAAAGAGTGCGCCTTCTATCTGTTTGTCGCCGCTTCCTAGAACAACATAATAGAAAGGCATTTTCCACTTCTGGTAAAAAGAATTTAAAAATGTATCAAATCCCTTTTGATGCGTTAGTCGCCCGATTAGACCAATGAGTGGTCTATGTAAGTCTACATGCAAACCATATTCCTGGTATAGTGCAAGCTTATTTGCGAACTTCCCTTTTTCAATTGTATCGGAAGAATAATTTTTATAAATCTTTTTATCGAGTTCAGGATTCCATTCGTTCTCGTTAATTCCATTTAATATTCCAGTTAATGAATCCAGTCTTTCTTTCATGAGCCAGGAAAGAGAATTTCCCATAGGCTCAGTCAAAATTTCATCACGGTATCCCTGGCTAACAGTTGTTATCTCTTGGGAGACAGTTAGAGCAGCCTTCATGTAGTTAGTCTTAAATAGATGATCAAAAATTTTTAGATCTAAGTAAAATGGATCGATACGTAAAAATCTGCACATCTCAGTAGGATGGTCGCCCTGGTAAGCAAGGTTATGAATAGTAAAACAAGTTGGCTTTCTTACGGGTTGCGTATTACATAGAATAGTCACAATAGCTGTATGCCAGTCATGGGAATGAACTAAGTCTACGTTTAATTCTAGTGCTAAATGATAGCAGGCGTAGGAGAATACGGCAAAGTTAAAATGCTCGTTTGGATTCGCATAAATAGCAGGTAGATCACGAAAAATTGGTGAATCAAAAAAATACAATTTCCGGGATCCGTCTACAGCTTCCTTAAATTTGGAATTTTTCAAAACCTTGCAAGCATCAGAATGATAGGCAATTGATTCATCTATACAGCTAAATTCTTTACCTGTAAAAGTCGGCTCCTGGTTCATTTTTTGAATGATGGGTAATGCCACGAAAATTTCATTTGCATTCTCCTCTCCTGACTGAAATTCACTCAGGGATGAGAGCATGTCCGATAGACCTCCTGCTTTGATGTAAGGAAAAAATTCTGCAGTAGTATGTAGTATTTTCAAAGTGCTTCCTTTTTTTACTTTCTTTTAAAAGAAAAGTTTTTCAGTTTGGATTAACGATAATATTGGCATAATCTTATGAAAGAAAAAAAAATAATTTCATAAATATTATATAACGTAGAGGAATGATGAGTAAAACATTTATTGTAACAGGTGCATCCGGCGGAATAGGAATTGAAATCGTAAGGCGTCTTTTAGAAGAAGGAGCAATTGTAATTGCGACTGATATAAATACAAAGTCTTTGGAGGAATTGAAAAAAGAATTTTCTGGCTACCAGGATAAATTGATTACAGAAATTTTGGATGTAAGAAAACCAGAACTCTGGGACAAGATAATCAAGTTAGCAACATCACAACCTGCTCCTTTTTATTGCCTTATTAATTCTGCTGGTGTAATTTTACCTGGATACATTATAAATACCACTCATAAAGAAATAGATTTTCATATTGATGTAAACGCGAAAGGTGTCATGATTGGTTCACAGGCTGCTGCAAAATACTTCGTAGAAAAAAGAAATGGGCATATTATTAATATTGCCTCCCTAGCAGGAATATCCCCAATTCCAGGAATAGCTTTGTATTCTGCCTCCAAATTTGCAGTCAGAGGATTTACGCTTGCTCTTGCTATGGAATTAGAACAATACAATGTAAATGTAACATGCATTTGCCCCGATGCTGTTGCAACACCTATGTTTGATTTACAAAAAGATTATGAAGAAGCAGCACTGACATTTAGCGGTTCAAAGCCATTATCCGCTGGTGAAGTTGCAGATATTGTAATTGATACAATCGGAAATAAGAAAATGGAAATTACAGTTACTCGCTCTAGAGGATTCCAAGCAAAGCTAGCCGGCATGTTTCCGTCGTTAGCCTCCAAAGTAATTTCTATTCTACGATCAAAAGGAATTCGGAATCAAGAAAAATTTAGAAGTAGTTTATAGATGAAAGAAATTGAAATTGTTTTTGGATTATTAGTCGTTGTCACCTCTCTTGCAGCGATTGCAGGGAAGGTTAAGATTCCTTATCCGATATTATTAGTTCTAGTAGGAGCTCTTATTGGCTTTGTTCCTTTTCTACCAAATTACGAACTGAATCCTGATATTGTTTTTTTAGTTTTTCTTCCGCCTATTTTATATTCGGCTGCGTGGTATACTTCGTGGAGAGATTTTAAAGAAGAGCTTAGACCGATTAGCCTCTTAGCAATTGGTTTAACTCTCGCTACAACAACTGTAGTAGGGTATATTGCCTATTGGCTGATAGATGGAATTTCTCTACCATTAGCGTTCGTAATTGGAGCAATTGTTTCACCACCGGATGCAGTAGCGGCAACTTCTATTACCCTCGGTTTAAATCTTCCAAAGAAAGTTGTTACAATACTAGAAGGAGAAAGCTTAATTAATGATGCGATAGGACTCGTCGCCTATCGTTTCGCTGTAGCATCCGTGGTTACGGGAAGTTTCTCTCTAACTCAGGCGACGACTAGTTTTTTTCTTGTTTCTATTGGCGGTATTCTAATTGGCTTATTATTCGGCTTGCTAGTAGCTAGGCTTCATAAATGGTTATTTAACAATCCTGCGATAGAAACTACTATCACGATATTAACTCCCTTCATAGTTTACCTGACAGCGGAAAATATTCATGTATCCGGCGTATTGGCTGTAGTCACAACTGGACTTTTTCTAACCTGGAGAGCTCCAGAACTTTTCTCTCCTCAAACAAGATTACAAGCATTTGCCACATGGGACATTATTATTTTTCTATTGAATGGATTCATATTTCTCTTAATTGGTTTGCAACTACCGCATATTATGGAAAAAATTCCAGGAATTTCTTTTGGAAAATTAATATTCTATGGTGTTGGAATTAGTCTTGCTGTAATTTTAATTCGAATTATATGGGTAATGCCTGTTAGCTACTTATCATTGTTAATTCGTAATCGCTTACACCCTGAAAAGATAAGGAAATTCCATTGGAAGCAAGTTTTCATTGTTGCGTGGACAGGACTTCGCGGAGTAGTATCTCTAGCGGCTGCTATGGCTTTGCCGCTAACAATTGCAAGTCAAGAAAGTTTTCCCTATAGAAGTTTAATTCTATTCATTACTTGTTGTGTAATTTTTATTACACTTGTATTTCAAGGGCTTGCATTGCCATTCATTATTAAATTTTTAAAGGTCGAAGGCGATACAAGTATTGAAGAAGAAGAAATACATGCAAGGTTACTCGCAGCACAAGCAGCGCTTGATTATCTAAATGAAGTCGAATTAGAAGGAGATGTTTCTATCGACATGATTAACTGGCTCAAGGCAAAGCATAAGGCGAGAATAAAACAGATTAGAATAGAATACCATCATGTAGAACATGCGACAACTAGTAATATATTTTTACCTGATAGGTATTTACAAATTCAAAAAGCTGTAATCGCAGCAGAGCGGAGTATGGTGATTCAACTCCGCCGGGAAGGTGTTATCAATGATGAGTCTCTTCGCAAAATCGAGCATGATTTAGATTTGGAAGAAGCAAGATTGAAAAAGTGATTTTTCACAAATCTAAATCTAAATTTTCTATTTCTAAAATTCTAAGTGCGTTAGTGGATTTAATTACGCCATCTTTAATTTTATAATCGAAACTCATTCGGTTGTCTTTAACTGTTTCTGTAAAATGAGCAACCTTTTGTTTTTTTGTTTTCACTGCGAGATCTACGTCATGAGTTGTTATAAATACAAAAGAATTTGCCTTCATTAATTTTTGCAAAATTGCTTTAGATGCAATCAAACGCTCACGCGTATTTGTGCCTTTCAGTAACTCATCGAGCAAAACTAAATACTTTCCATTTTCCTTTGCTTTATTTAGAACATACGCGATTCGTTTTACCTCTGCATAGAAAAAAGAAATTCCTTCTTCTAAAGAATCTTCATTCTTAATGCTGGAAAGAATTTCAAGTGGAGGAAACTCCATTTTATCCGCAGCTACGACTGAACCACAAAGACCCAGTAAAACATTAAGTCCAATGGTTCGCAGATAAGTCGTTTTACCGGACATATTTGATCCAGTAATAATTAAACTTTCGCCTGCATTTATTTTCTTTAGAGGATTAGAAACACATTGACTTTTAGAAATTAACGGGTGACGCATATTTTCCGCAGACAATGAGGAGAACTTAGAATCAATTTCTGGGAATTGGTAGTCCGGGTTGTGAAATTTTAATATTACGAAGGGTAAAATAGAATCAACTATCACAAGGCTTTCAGCCATAGTTTTCATTCTTTCCCTGTATTCCTTTTGCCAATTTGCTAAAGCGGTTAATTGCCATAAGTCCCATAAGAAAAGCATATTTAAAAGGTAATGAATAAACGGGGCATTCTGGATTGCAATTCTAGAAATAATTTTATCTAGTCTGGTAAACATTATTTTAATCTGACTTCGATTAAAATTAGAAAAAGAAAATATTTCTTTGCCAGACTGAATTGGAATTCCAGATAAATAAGAGGTAGCTCGTTCGATGGAAGGAATTTCTTCCTGAATATTCTTAAAAGATTTAAATGCCTGACTTATTTCTTTCCGGTTTAAAATAAATAGAATGGTATTGATAAGAAAAATGCTAGCACTAATCGGAGGGGAATCAGCAAGAAATAAATAAAAACTAATTAACCAACCTAAAATAATATAAGGTTTATATACTAGGTTAAGTATTTTTTTGGTCTCAAAAAATTTGCTTTGGTATTGAAATAAAGGGGCTAAGTTTATTTTACCAGAGCCTTCTTCTATATGAGCTTCTTCTAGAATTCGTAATACTTTAAGCGGAGAATATTTCTTAAAGCAAAATTCTTTTACAAGATTTTGACGGGCAACAATTTGTTCAACGGATTCTGCTTTCTGTCTAAGTAGATTTTCCAGGAAAAGTTTTTCGCCACCGGTTGTCTTGGTTGTATTAAGATATGTGAATAATCCTGTTTTGCCGGAAACACCCAGGTCTCTATGAAAATGATTTTTTAAGTCCAACTTATTAATTGCAATATCGTAATCATAAAACGTATCTAGCTTAAACTCAAAGCGAAGAACTTCTCGCTCTAATAAATTTTCATAAGACTGGAGTCTCAGTTTAAAGATATTAATTTTTCGATAATAAAAAACTAGGACGATAAAAACCAAAAATAATAAAAAGATTGGAAGCAGGTAATAACGATTTTCCGTTCTGCTGAGATAATAAGCAAAGGATGAACCTAAAAACAAACCAAAGATGAGAAGACGAAATAGGCTGAGTCTATTTAATTTCTGTTTAACGCGCGTTAGCGTTGCAGATAGTTTATGAATTCTTCCTTTAAGAAAATCACCGGAGGACCTAGATTCATTTAAAACAAAAGGTGGCATAAAGATACCTTGAAAGTGTTTCGAACGGGATGTTAGACGGCAAGTATTTTATTAAAAAAGAATTAGGCGGCGTTTACGTTCTCGTAGTTTTCCACTTCTCGTCTATATATTTCGAGGTCAAGAGTGCGAACGAGGCTACCCAGGTCATTTAAAATCCAACGGTCAACGAGTTTGCCTCTCTCTTTTCCTTTGAACTTATCTAGGTAAATATAGCCGAAAAGGTCGGTGCCGTATTCGTATTGAACGAATCTTCCTTCTTTTTTACCAGTATTGTTAACTAATTTTATACACATGTGATCTGACAGAATTTCTTTATTTTTGTACATTATAAAATGGTACAGAAATTGTACAATTATTTTTTTTGTCTTAAGTATTTTTTATTTATCTCGATAGTTATATTAGGGTAACTAGACGCTTCAAGGATGAAAGTCTTTTTCCCTTACAACATATATAGAACACACACACAAATATAATTCAAATGCGCACGGAGGCGGATATGTATTATTCAGACATGGATGAGAACTTAAAAAGTTCCTTCGCAAAAAACAATTTATCTTATGCAAACCTTACAAGTGAGTCACAACTTCCTGACTTTGGTCTAAAAGCTCGTGAACTTCTAAACAACCGACAAATGCAAAAGCTCGCCCGTATTCGCGCAAAGCGAATCAAGAACGCAAGGAATTTTATTAAGGATTGATTGGTGAGGAGCAGCGGGTTGAAACCCGCTGTTAATTATCTAGAAGTAGCAGATATAATTGATTCTACAATATCTCGAGCTTCATCCATAGATGTCGCAACGCGGATATGATTTTCCAAGCGGGTAATGGTAAATACCTTACGAACACTATCTACGATGTTTGTAACTATAAACTCTCCACCACGTTTACGAAGCCATCCTACGATTTGGATAAAAGCTCCAATTGCGGATGAATCAATAAACTTACTGTCACTCAAATCAAAGATTACGAAACGATAACCATCTCTCATTTGTGCCTGAACTGTCGCTTTAATATCTGGACATTTGTAGAGATCAATATCACCAATGACTTTGTATTCAAAGATACGATCGTGAACATCGACTCCACCGGTATCAATGATATCCATTCTACTATAAAGATCAGTTCCCTCTGCCATAAAGTGTTTACTTGCAGTGGCTGCATTTTCTCTAAGCTTAACTTCAATATTTTTAAGACGTTGTAAAATTGGACTGAGAACATCAGAAGATAACTTAACATTATCCTCAACGCGCTCAATAGCCGCTTGCAATAGAGTGCGAGCCATTCCAATATCATTTTCCTTGATAAGTCTTCCCGCTTTAATAACTGTCTTAGCAGAAGAAGTTACCAAACGCTCTACTACGACTTCTTTGTCTGGTTCAGATTCGCTAGCACTACGAACAAGAGGAACCATACGGCTTGCTTTATCTAAGCGCATTTTTTCAAAAAGATTATAGAAGGAAACGTCAATGCTAACTAAATCAGATGCATCCATAGGTTTTTCAGCGTCAATCTCCAATGACATAACAATATTGCGGGTATCATCCGCACGAACGTCACCTGATTGAATAGAAATACTTCCATCATCATTCAATTGAAAAGGATAATCGTTGTAAATCTCAAGCATTTTGACATGAGGAGCAAATTTTAATTTGAGTTCAACTGCCTGCGCATAAAGAGCGCCAATATCTCCAAACTCACGAAAGAATATTTCAGATGTTTGCTCCGGACTACTTACATAATAGAAATTTCCACCACCGTTGACAGCGATGTCCCTGAGAGAAGTCTCGTTGAAGTCTTCCCCAAAACCAATTGTAGTTGTTGATACTCCACGAGTAACATGGTCATTTGCAATTTGGATGAATTGAGCAGGGTCTTTGATTCCTAAAGTCGCCTGACCATCGGTAAGTAAAATAACACGCTTGTAGGCATTGGGAATTCCAGCAGATTCGACAGCACGCAAAGTCTGAAGCCAGCCACCACTCATATTTGTAGAAGTGGCAACTTGGATAGAACGAATTTTGTCCAATACCGCTGACTTTTCTTTTAATTGAATTAGAGGTTGAACTACCTGCACGTCTGCCGAATATGCAATTACTGTCAGATAATCATGTCTGGTAAGCCAATTTACCATTGAGCAAGCAGCTTCGATAGTAGCTTCCATCTTATCCCCTTTCATCGACCAGCTTTTGTCGATTGCAAGACCAATCACAAGGGGTTGTCGTTGTGGGAGGTGGACTGCTGGCGGGGTTTTCATTTTAATCAACAGGTTGTTGATTTGACGGGTTCCATTTACTACACTAGGTCTTTCTAATTTAGCCTCTATTTCCATTCGACAAACAATACGGAGTATGACAACTTATGCAAGTAGAAATAGATTTCAGTAGAGAAAAAAATTGAAGTGTTCCTAGTCTAAGCAAGTATGAACCAAATCATTCTATTCGATGGAGTCTGTAACCTCTGCAATGCCTCTGTGAATTTTATAATTGACCACGACTCAAAGAAGAAATTTCACTTTGCCTCTTTACAATCGGAATTCGCCCAAAGCCTGATTCTAAATTCTTCTAATGAAAATAAATTATTTACTCCTAAAGGTATAATTCCGTTAAACCAAGAAATTCAAAAAGAACTAAATTCGCTCAATTCAATAATTTATTTCGAAGAAAATATTTTTTATCAAAAATCAGATGCGGCTCTTCGCATTGCCAAACATCTAGATGGAATTTATAAATTCATTTCCATTGGTAAAATTATTCCTACTTCTATGCGCGATTCTATCTATGAGTATATAGCTCGTAACCGCTACCGGTGGTTTGGTAAATCGGAATCCTGTCGTATGCCTACGCCAGAGTTGAAGGGGCGATTCTTGGGATGAGGGATTTTTTTGCCACAGAGACACGGAGGCACAGAGAGTTGAGGATTGCGTAATGCTATTTGTTCGGAATGAACGAAAGACAATTAACTCCGAAGAGATGAGGTTAATCAATGTATCGAATATCCAAGTCTAGATTTTCTCTTGGGATAATTTGCTTTTCGACATTTTTATCTGTTAATTCACAAACTCTAAGTAATTTTAAATTTGGCAATTTGTTAATTGCTTTAATGTCTTTTAAATTTATACAATTTCTCAATGTTAATTCTTCTAATTTTTCAAGCTTTGAAATAGATTCTGGGATATATTAGACTTGTTGCGAAATTAAATGTCAGTTCGAGCGTTAGTCGAGAACTACAAGTGCTCTAAGCCTTTATTTTATAAGCAGTTCTCGACTAACGCTCGAACTGACATTATTCACTATTATGAATTTTGCAACAACTCTA
>JANMOF010000402.1:0-4838 GCA_031368925.1 Leptospiraceae bacterium | reverse complement strand
TTTTCTGTGGATACCTTCGATTATCTTGTCACACTTTTCCAATTTACGAGAAGCAATGCAGATATCGCCTAACACGTCGTTATTCTGTGCCGCTTTGTGGGCAGCAACATTGGCAACTCCGCCTGCTCCTATGATTAATACATTTTTCTTCAAATTTATTCTCCTATTTTTTATGAAAGGCTATTTACATAATCCTGGTAATTAAATGTTTTAATGAGTTCAATTTCCCCATTTAAACGCTTCACTGCAATCGATGGCATCTGGATTCCATTGAACCAATTTTTCTTTACCATCGTATAACCGGCAGCATCGGCAAATGTCACAATACTTCCTACTTCTAACTTTTCTGGAAACGTATAAGTTCCGAAAATATCTCCCGCAAGACAAGTTCTTCCTGCTACCATATACTTATAATTTCCCACTTCCGGCAAATCCATCTTTGCCTCGAGGTGATAGATACAAAGATCGAGCATATGAGTCTCTACAGCAGCGTCCACTATCGCAATATCTAACCCGTTCTTTACAATGTCTAGAACTTTTGTGACGAAATAACCAGACTTAGTAATGGCAGTTTCCCCTGGCTCTAGATAAATTTGCACGTTAAAATGCTTAGAAAATTCAGAGAGCTTATTACAAAATTTTTCGAACTCGTAATCTTCCTTGGTAAAATAAATCCCGCCACCTAGACTTACCCATTCCAGCTTATGCAGCAAATCGCTGTAATTCTCAGAAATGGTATCTAGAATTTTAGCAAAGCTTTCAAAGTTATCGTTATCACAATTGCAGTGAAACATAACACCTGTTAGCTCCTTGCTGATTTGATTGATTTCTTCTTTATCCGTTGCGCCTAATCTCGAATACTTACGAGCAGGATCAGCCAAATCAAAATCAGAATGACTCACGCCTGGATTGATTCTTAAACCAATTGGAATTTCTCTTACAAAAGGAAGAAATTTTTTTAATTGGGAAACAGAGTTAAAAATAATCTTGGTGGCAAATTCTTTTACTTCTAAAATTTCCTCTTCCGACCAGGCGACACTATAAGCGTGGACTTCTTTTTGAAATTTCTCTGCACCTAGTTTTGCTTCATAGAGAGAACTCGATGTTGTTCCGTCCATGTATTCTCTCATGAGATCAAAGACTGACCATGTGGAAAAGCATTTCAGAGCAAGCACCGACTTCGCACCTGTCCTCTCTCTCAGAATAGAAATTTTTTCTAAATTCTTTAAGAGCTTGGATTCGTCGATTAAGTAGTAGGGAGTTTGTATATTTGTTTCGTTCATTTCGTTATTCTACTTCTTGTTAAATGCTAATAGAATTGTCAATCTATCTTATGCATTTAGTTTGACAATGCGCATGCAGGCAAGATTTTGTAAAGTTACAATCAATTTACGAGAGAGTTAAGAATGAAACAAAAGAAGAATGATGAAAAAAAAATCTGGCAAGTAATTTTTGCATCATCAGTCGGAACGATGATCGAATGGTATGATTTTTATATCTTCGGGACGCTCGCAAGTTTCATTGCGACACAATTTTATCCCAAGGGGAATGACACTGTTAGCTACTTGGCAACTCTCGCAACCTTCGCAACTGGATTTATCGTCCGCCCATTTGGAGCAATTGTGTTCGGTCATATCGGCGACAAAGTTGGAAGAAAGTATACGTTTCTTGTCACAATGTTAATCATGGGAGGTGCGACTTTCGTAATTGGAATTCTTCCCGGCTATGATGTAATCGGCATATGGGCGCCTATCGTTTTAGTATTACTACGTCTAGTGCAGGGCTTGGCACTCGGAGGCGAATACGGGGGAGCCGCAACTTATATCGCAGAGCATTCACCAGATGAAAAGCGTGGGTATTATACAAGCTTCATTCAAACAACTGCAACACTTGGCTTATTTATTTCTATCGGGGTAATACTATTAACCCGCTCGACTCTCTCACCTGCTGACTTCAACGATTGGGGCTGGAGAATTCCTTTTTTACTTTCGGCTTTTTTAGTTTTAATTTCGTATTATATCCGCATTCGTCTAGAAGAATCTCCCTTGTTTTTAGAAATGAAAGCTACGGGGAAAACATCGCGTAACCCCATAAAAGAAAGCTTTGGAAATCGCGCCAATCTAAAACTAGTCCTAATCGCACTCTTTGGCGCCACAGCAGGACAGGGAGTGATTTGGTATACTGGACAGTTCTATGCTTTAAGCTTCTTAGAGAAAATTCTAAAGGTAGATTACACCACCGCCTACACAGTAGTTGCCGTAGCACTCGCACTTGCGACTCCTTTCTTTATATTCTTCGGAAGTCTTTCTGATAAAATCGGTCGTAAAAAAATTATCATGACCGGCTGCCTACTTGCGTCTATTCTTTATATACCTCTTTACTCAGCAATGGCTCGCTTTGTGGATAATCCTGTTATGCTTACAGTCTTCGTATTTATTCAAGTTTTCCTAGTTACTATGGTCTACGGACCAATAGCCGCTTTTCTTGTAGAAATTTTCCCCACTCGCATTCGTTATACTTCTATGTCTCTGCCCTATCATATCGGTAATGGAGTCTTCGGTGGCTTAACACCATTTATCGCTTCAAGTGTTGTTGCGGCTACGGGTAACATTTACGCGGGGTTGTTTTATCCTATATCGGTTGCGCTTATTACGTTTGTCGTCGGAAGTTTTTTATTGCCGGAGAGTCATAAGTTAGAGATTGAGAGGGAGTGATTGTTTGCCATGGTTCGGTGGCAACCATTTGTCATTCCCGAATTTTTCTGTCGGGAATCTTAATACCTTAAGACCCGCGACAGAAAACGAAACTCAATGTTGCTTCCTAGGGTCGCAACATAATGGGGGTGACAGAGGAGAACTTTTTATTCGGAAAATCATTTTCCGGTAAATAAAATTTCTTGTGTTATGCTGAGAAAAATTGAGGTATAAAAAATGATTCTTGCAACAACAGCACAAGATGCTCTTCTTTCTAAAGTTCTATTCACAATCGGTGCGTTTATTGGTTTGTTATTTCTTTCTTTCCTTTACATCGGAAAAATAGAAGATGACAAAAAAGCAAACTTACTCGCTATCTTTGGCATTCCCTTCGGATTACCCATTATCCTTGGAACCATTTTTTCTGTAATAGAATATTTTACGGATATTTATGGTTATAAAGAAAATTCTTTTTGGGAATTGTACAGCGTAACCGTTCTAATCTGCTTTGCAACGGTTATGTGCTTTTCGGCATCGTTTTGGGTATTCAACCGTTATGCGCTAGGTCTGCGTCTTTCTAAATATAGAGACATGCGAACTGTGGCGTTAAAGACAATGTCGATTCCTATTGTGGTTATAATAGTGTTAGTCGCTTTGAAGGTATTTTCGGGGAAATGAGGATTTGCCACAGAGGCACTGAGACGCAGAGGGTTATTGATCTTAACCAAAATGGATGCGAGGTTTGAAATGTTTAAATGCAAAATAATATACCTCGTGTCGGTGTTTTTTCTTTATAGAAATGAAATACTTAGAATTAAGGAAAACTTTTTTCTGATTCTGTTGCTTTAGACTTTGGGATATTTTCTTTTAGAATAGAAAAATATTTTCTGGCTTCAACTAATATCTGATTTATAAATTCTAACATCTTTTCATTTTTTGAAAAAGAAAGATATTCTTCAGGCTCTAAGTCTTCTAGTCTTTTTCTGTTAGTAGGATAATACCATGCTAGTGACCAATTATCTGATTTGAATGATGAACTAACTTTATCTTTTAAAATAACTGTACATTCTTTAAATAACGTAGGATAGCTTTGCTCAATAACGAATTGCTCTTCTTTTAGATTACATCGCTCATTATTTCTATCCTTCACCAAACGAAAGGCAAAATGAATACCATCTCTATCTTCTCCCGCATGAAGTTGAACCCAATATCCATGTTCAACGACTACTTCAAACTCTTCACTTTTAAGTTTTTCACCAAGTTCTTTAAAGAAATTATCGTTTATCTCTTTTTTTAGTTCTTCATAAGCAGATTGAATGCTTGGTATATTTTTAAAATACTCCGGATTGTTCTTTAGTAATTCTTTTATTTCGTTACTCATAGTTTTTGACCTTGTCTGGTTGGTTAACCATTTTATTAAATGAATGTATTGAAGAATAGTTTCTCTAATTATTGGAAGAGCAGTAGCTTCTTTCATACACGCATCTAACCATTCTAATATATCTTTTTGATAGGAAATTATATAAAAATCCTTGCCTACTTCTAAGCCATCTGAACTTATTGCCGAAGGCTCTCCTCCAAATAAATTTAAATAAAGCAGGGTCAAAGCAGTGCTTTCGCTAAAATTATTGTAACGCTTTAATTGTTGTGGTTGGTCTCCTGCATAAATTTTGTTTTCGATAATAACGCATTGGCTGTTTTTATCTTTAATTAAAATATCAATCTTACCTCCATGTTGTCCGTCCTCAGTAATCTTACCCGAATAATATTCAACGAATGCTTCGGAAGATTTTGTATCGATCTTGGTGGTAATACTTTTTCCTTTTAACTGTTTAACAAAAAGAGAAAGAAATTTATCTCCTTGCCCATGCAATCCTTTCGAATTCAATAATTCAGCGAGAAAAGCAGAATGTAATCGAACTTCAGAAGTTTGTAATCCTAATATTTGAAAAATATTAAAGTTTTCGCCTGTAAGCTTCGCAATCTCTTCATAGCGTTTACAAATCGCGCTAATTTCAATAAATAATTTTTCTATCATAACCTTAGATGGTATTTAAAATAAAAATTCCATTTAGTCAATCTATATTATTTTTCAAGAGAGTTTAATAATCCCAAACTCCGCGCCTCTGTGCCTCAGTGGCAAAA
>JANMOF010000244.1:0-1638 GCA_031368925.1 Leptospiraceae bacterium | reverse complement strand
CTTTTTTAAAGCAGAAATTAATTGATCTCGGTTTCCATAAGTTTTAACCGCAAACTCAGGACATTTACAAACAATTAAAATATGATTGCAAACTTTTTCATTTGGTGTTCTGGTGCAGACCCAAATTTGATAGAAAAAATACCAATTGAAAAATCAAAGTATATTTCAATTGGACTTGCTGTTTTCATATCAACATTTTTAGCTTTCATTTCTGGTAGTTATGCTTTTAGTAGCATATTTAACACGTTGATTGCATTTAAATATGTGGTATATTTTTCAAAACATTGATTAAAACTTCATTATTCCACGCAGCTTTGTTTCGTGTTGTTTTAACACTTTTCCCTGCTTTGCTTTTTAGAATCAATTGAAGACTCATTTTTCTTAGTGTAGCCATGTTTTCTGCCGCATTATTCATATGAACACGTTGTCTATCTTCTAAAAAAGTGATGTCTAATTGCCAATGGAGCGTACTTTCTATCTTCCAGTGATTTCTAACAGCCTTGTTAAAAAAGGAAGCACTCTCGCTTTTGCTACTGAGATAAAAACGAGTTTCGTTTCTAATAATTCCATTTTTTTCTTGACTGGCTTCTATCATGATTACTGATTTTATGTCTTTCCAACCGTCCAAATCGTCTAAAAATAAGAGTTCTTGACATATATAGCAATTTCTACGCTCTATTCTTCCGCTACCAAAATCAATATGCTCTTCTTTGTCAAAATAGGCTTTTCGGCTTTTCATCCAGTGACTTACTTGTTCATAAAGTCCTTTATTATTGTTTTTTAAGGCTAATAAATAATCAGCTCCTTTTTCAATAATTTGACTCGCTATTGACTTACTACAAGCAATGGCATCAATACTTACTAAGGCATTTTTTATGTCTAAATTGGCTATAAGTTCTGGAATTGCTGTCTTTTCACTGCTCTTAGCAGGTGTTTTTAACTGCCCCAGACTTACATTTTGTTCGCTTACCCACGCACTTATCAAACACAGTCCAGATTTCTTTTCACCCTCTTTTGCTGTGGCTCTCAAAACTTTGCCATCAATATTGACTTGGTAAAAATCTAAACGACTTAGAATCTCTGAAGACCACTTAACCAAACAGCTATTAAATGACTGAGTATCTAAATATCTAAATACTCTGTTAAATGTATCGTGAGAGGGTATGCCGTTAGGTAAGTCTAAAAATTTGGATAGAAAATCTTGCTTTTGACGACCGTATTCTGCTATATCCTCGAAATCATTTGCTCCACTGATAACTCCACAAAGACTAATGACCAAAATATCTGATAATAAATGTAATTTTCTCCGATTTATTCTAAAATCAGGCACTTCCGAAAATATCTTTTGTAATTCCATTTACAAAGGTCTATTTTCAAAGATAATTATCCAATTTTAATGCAATCAACGTGTGCATATCCCAAGTTTTACTCAAAATCAAAGTCCAAGATTTTTTGTTTGGAATCGTGAAAAAACCATACTTTCCTTTTGGAATATGCTTGCCCTGAATCATGACATCTTGCGAAAAATCTATCCAAGTTGCTTTGTGGGCTCCCGATGACCAAACTTGATTATAGGCAACCAAACCATTCCAAATTGCTCGACCTCTCACACTCCGGTGCATCGGTGCGCACGCCGGC
>JANMOF010000332.1:0-9286 GCA_031368925.1 Leptospiraceae bacterium | reverse complement strand
GCCAGTGAGTCCGTTTGCAAGAATATCGGTTAAGAGTTTTTCCAAAAGTATGTCAGTTATTTCTAAGGGCATGGTTGGTTTACTAGGATGTAATATAATTTATTTGTGTAAAGTTTTTATTTTAAACATTTTTCATTAGGTTCAAGTTCAACTGTCTGACAGCTTCGTATGCTACAATTGCTGCTGAATTGCTTAAATTAATACTTCGACATTCTGGGCTCATAGGTATATGAATTTGGTTTGTGTCAGGGAAATTATTTCGAATTTCTTCTGGTAAGCCAGACGTTTCACGACCAAATACAAAATAGTCATTATCTTGATAATTCTGGTTAGTGTAGAGAGTTTTTCCAAATTTTGTTACTAAAAATACTCGAGATAGGTCTGGAACTGTCCTCACAAATTCATCCCAATTCGGATGCTGCTGCAAAGAAAGGTGCTCCCAGTAGTCAAGTCCAGCTCTTCGGACTGATTTTTCTGACATATCGAAAGAAGGTTTATCAATAATATGTAATTTCGCACCGATTCCCACACAAAGACGGGCAATGTTACCCGTATTCGGTGGAATTTCTGGACGATAAAGGGCGATGTTTAGCATGGCTTTTTGCCACAGAGGCATAGATTCGACAAGCTCACTACAGGCGCCGGCACAGAGAAAAAGAGAGAGGGCTTATTTTTATATTCTCGTTTATCCCACAATTGAGACCTGGAGATTATATTACCAATTGAAAACATTTTAAATAACAATGAAAACCCCAAACCTCTGTGTCTCTGTGTCTCTGTGCCTCTGTGGCAAAAAATCATTTTTTCAATGACTTCTTCAGTAACAGTCCGAAGCTCGATTCACTCGATGTCTTGTTTTCAGAAACATAGCTTTCATAATCCATGCGATCCTTCGCGTCTTTTGCTTTTGCGAGGGAAACGGCTATTTGCTTCTTTGCAGGATTGACCTCTGTTACGAATACGTCTAACTCATCTCCAGGTTTGAAGTGATTTGACAAAGCAGTTCTAGCTGGATAGCCAGTCTCCTTGTTTGGAATCAAAGCATGGAAGTGGTCATTTAATTTTACAAAAATTCCAAATGTCTTGATGGACTCGACGGTTGCCTTGACAATGTCTCCTTCTTTAAAAGGAACGTTAGTCGCCCAAGGATCATTGGAAGAATCTTTCAACGAAATGGAAACTTTATTTTCTTTCCAATCCATACTTAAAATCTTTCCGCGAACGGTAGCTCCAATTTGAAATTCTTTATTCAGATCCACATTTTTCTTGAAGCTTGCTTCACTCGCTGGAACTAACGCATCTATTCCATTCATATCAACGATGAGACCGAAGTTGTGAATGGATTTGATTTTAGAAGTCACGTAGGAGCCTTCTTTTAATTCGCCTTTAAGAATTTCTCGTTTTAAATCTCTTTCTTTGTCTGAAATTTTCTTTTGAGAGAGAACAATCCTTTTGTTTTTCATAGAAAGATCATTGACGATGAATTTTAATTTCTTTCCTAGTAAACCCTGGCTTTTCATTTCTGAGTCAATTTGCGAATAAGGACAAAATCCGGTGTATTCTCCGAGCTTCACTTCAAAGCCAGCATTAGTCTCTTGCCCCACTTGTCCGAGAACAGGAATTTCATGCTCTTGCGCTATTTCAAGATTATCCAAGGTAATATCATCGCCAGTCAATGCAGTAGTGAAGTAATAATCCCCGTGATTTTCACGAAGAAAATAAACGGAATAAAAATTCCCCGGAACGAGCTCAGTTCCTTCGTCTAAAAATTCTGCATTGGAAATGATTCCCCTGATATTGTCCTGTTCGGTTTGGATGAACGTATAATCGTTCTTAACCGTTGAGACCCGAGCGTTGTATTTGGCTCCCGGTTCGAGACTTTTTCTTTTCTTAAAACTTTCTTCGAGTAGTGCCGCAAAATCGTTCTTATTCGCCATAACCTAACTTCTTATCCTATTATTTTTGTTGTGCTAATTGTTGTAATTCTTGGATTCTTTTATTTTTATCTTCACTTTCCCAGGCTTTTTTGCTAAATGCAGATGCCTGGTAAACTTTGGTTTTATATTCTTCTTTGAAAGGAACAATCAATTCTTTGTCTGGCTCAGTGGTCTTAGCCGCTTGAATTTTCTTGAGTCCTTCTTCGCCTTCGTCGTACCATTTTGGATCAATTGGTAAATTGACTCTATAGCCGCGAACGTTAGTCATTATGTAAGGTCCATCGTAGCCTTTGTCTTTTAAAATTTTACCGAAGAATAAAAACTCTACCTCATTCGTTCCCTGTTTTAAAGATCCGTCAAAGGTTGCATAGGCTAAGTAGTTGCCTTCTTTTTCTTCTTTTAAATTTGCGTCTAATCGATAGTTGCCCGCTTTATAAGCAATCACTGTTGCATGAATTACAAGAGATCCATCAATTAAACTATCTCTAAATGTATTTCCAATTTCGGCTGGTTTATTAGGAGAAGAGAAGAAACTCGCTGTGAGCTTTGCTTTCTTGTCTTTCGCATAAGTGATATTAGTCTCTAAAGACATTTGCCCCCAATCAGCTTTGAGAGGTCTCCAACGGAAAGTTACGATTCCATCTTTTGCGACTTCATCACCGTCTCTACCATCATCGTTATAGTCTGCGCTATGAGTAGGAGTTTTTTGATCTTCAAATTCTTTAAATACAGTTGCATTGACAACATTCACTTTCACTAAATCATTAGATGAATCTCTACATTCTAATTTGATAAGCATATCATTGTTCATTCCAATTACTGCCCATTCTTTTGGTTGCAGGTGACATCTGTATCCATTACCTTCTTTTTCTGTTGGAGAGTCTACCATGGTAATTGCATTGATCCCAATTGTAAATGGGTGAATAATATCATCGTTTAAAGAAGAGATTGGTCTGGAATTTGGCGGGTATTGTGCCCATTCATTGTATTGTTCGAGTAAAAATTCAGGAGTAACGCCATCTTCAATTTTTCCCGTTCCATTGCCTGAATTTGTTGTAGTATTATCTGAAAAATTTTGAGCTCCTCCCTGTGTAGGATCACTTGATTGAGACATAGGATCTCCAGATTTCCCCTTTGAACCTTTTTTACCGCCGCCGAAAACAAAAAACAAACCAATTGCTACTACTAGTAAACCAATTGCACCATATATAACGTTTTTATTCATACTGCCTTCCTCTTTTTTATCTTTTTTAAGATAAAATTTCTTCTTCATATCCTACAAATCTTTTTTATTTTTTTGTAAAATCTTAGATAAATGCGTTAGAATTGGCAATGCCTTATAAAGCTCTATAGATTTAAACGTTATCTAAGGTTATTTTTTTATAAGATTTGAATTCTTTAGTTCCGAATATACCTTACAATCTTAACGTCAATATTAGTCGGGTTATTTTTAATCTGTCCGGATACTCCTTGAGGAATCAGCAACCACCAGGGGATAAAATTTTGGTTCCATGGGTTTACGATTACATCCACATCCTGTTCAAAAATATCGCCGGTTATAAATTGTATCATAAGAGTATAACAAGAATTATTCGCTAGAAGGCAATCCCTAGACTAAGGCTTACATATATTGAAGAAGTCTTCATCTCAGGATTAGTGGAATAAAATATTTGGCTATAGCTAACATAATTATTTCTGTAAAAAGTATAATCATCATATTGAGTTCTACCATATTTTGTATGAAATATTTTTTGAAAACCGGCTTCCATTCCAAATAGGAACGTACCCCAAAATAAATAACGAAAACCTCCGCCAATTTCCCCAAACTGATTTTGTCTATAGCTTTTGACATGGTACGTTCTGTAACTTGTATATTCTCTTCCCTCTGCAAAATACATTCTCTCTGTGTGCGAATTATACCTATAATCCTCAAGACCAAGTCTAGCTGTTATATAAAATGCACTATCTTTTCTATGCAGTTCAACACCGGGTGCAATTACATTTCTGGAAGAGTAAGAATCTCTCCATGTATCATACCGATTGCTAAAAATATAAGTTTCTCCATTAATCAATTCATGAGTGCGCCTAATATCTCTTTTCCGCAAGCTCAGAGAAAAACTTAACCAATCATTGAATGTATACAATGCATTTAGCATTGGCATACGTTCTCGTCCAACATAGATTCCAGTTGTAACTCCCCACTTCTTAGGCTCAGGAGGAATTACTTCGTTTTCTTGTGCGAGTAGTGAAATAAAAAATAATAAAGTTAAAAATGCTAGAATTGTTTTCATGAGTTTAATTTGGATTATCCTATTGATTTAGTTTTTGTAATTCTTTTGCTTCTTTGATAATGGTATCTTTTCCGCCTGGGATATAAAGATAAACAATGCATTCGCATTCTCTCCATTCACTATTTGGTATCTTGGAGTTAGGTTGAGCTAAAGGTCTGCATTCTTTCACTTGGATTTTGTCTTTTTCTCTGAGATATTTTTTTACAAGTAGAATACCAATTCTTTCCTCTTCTGCTTCACTTTTTGCATGGATTGAGCCAATTATTGAGTCACCAATCATTTTTCTTATTAAAGAATCACTTCGATTTTTTATAGAATTTTCTTTGCACAAAATTTCTGGTTTTTCTGTTTTCGATAATTTTTTTATGTTAATTTCCTCGCGCCACTCATTATAAAAAAAATCAAATGGTTTAGAATTATAATCTGTATAATAACCTGCCCAACCATCCCAAAGCTTAATACAGCCTTTTCTTTCTTCCATATCATTCGAAGCACAGGACGAATAAGATAGGAATAAAAAAACTAGAATGCTAATTCGCAAAAAGAATTTCATAATTTGTCCCTAAAATTTAAAACATGCGGCAAAGTTGTATTATCCCAATTGTAGTTAATACACCGCATTCGTCTGTTTCCAATGTACAAAACATTGCCGATTTATTCAATCCATCTTTTATTGTTTCATAGCGCAAAGTAGGTTGAAATATCTGAATCAAAGAGCCAATAGGCAAGCTATCTAATAAAGCCCAATTAGTCCCAAAATATTTTTCTTTTGACTTTCGATAAGATGTCTATATACCAAGTAGGGACTTGAAGGAAGGGATATTTAAAAGTTTTGGGCATTGCAGTAAAGTAAAAAACTTCGCCTAATATTGAATGGTTATGTGGTGAAAAATAATATTCAGAAAAAAAAGGAGATGCTTGCTACACATCCCCTAAAAAATACAGTCATAAAGCTAAAAGCTAGAACATCAGAGCTAACGGGTCTATGCTTAAAACGTGTAAGTTTATATGTGGAGTCATCTTACGTTTTTTTGTATTGTAGAGTTGAGAAATATCCTGCGCGATACCAATGCGATCTCCCTGTTTGACTTCTATTCCTATTTTGTCTTCATCGGGAATAAAATAGAAGATCATTAGACTTATGAAATCATTCTCGAATAGAGCGGCTTGGTATTCTTTGTTTTCAAAAGGATATGCTACTAGATTAATGGTTCCATCTACGGGGGCAACAATGACTTGCCCCGGCTCGCAAATATAGTCAATGGAATTGTAACTTTTAGACCATTTGGGAGCCGAGAATATTCCGTTACCAAAATCATCCTCCATTCGAATTGTATCCCCTGTTGGAGAAATAATATTTACTTCGTTCATACGTTACTCCTATTACCTTTGAGTTTAACCTCTATTAGCTTCGCATAGAGAAAAAGCAGCCCCTCTAATATACCAGAATTGGCAATGGCAGCAAAAAGTAAAAGTAAGACAAGAGGAATCTCCGTTCCTACTCCATAGATGGGGAGGGTAACGAACGTATAACCCACGCGGGATAGCTCTGACTGAATGATACGAATATTTAGAGCCATTAAAGCAATTCGTAAAATGTTTTTAATTGTAATGAGTTCTACTAATTTTGTAAGAAATGTAATTAGAACTGCGAGAAGTTTTTTTGAATCTTCTTTTTCCATATTTAATATATCCTTGATTTTTAATCTGTAAGTATTGAGTAATGTGAAATTTGTTTTATTTTCCGCTTTAAATACATAGTGCAGCATTAAAATGGCTGCTGGTTTTCCGCTTTGATTTTTAATGAGTGAATATAAGATTGACTTGCAATTATTGAGTGAGGATACTGGCAAATGATGATTAGACTCCGACCATATATATTCTTTTGTATTTGACCAGTCAAAAAGTCTGTCATCTTTATCAATGCTCTCTCCGTGATGAAAGCTAATCCCATCTCTGAGACTAAATGCAGAAGGAACAAAAGTATCTCCAACTAATTCATAGAGAATTGACCTATCCGCACCCGAGAGAACTAAAAGCTGAGAAAGTTTTTCAATCTTAAATATCTTAAACCGAATAGATTGAAAAACTCCCCGATAACTAAAATAATCATGCACTAGTTTGTTCTTTGTATAAAACAAACCAATGAGTAAAATAGCGGATAACAACTCGTAGAGATTCTTTTTAATATTTAGAAATATCTCGTTCATTCTGTCCGCCTGTGGGCAATTGTGTAAGTAATAATCTCCCCTGCACCATCCGGGACATTGATTGTAGCAGATAATTCCTTTCGTTTTACATCTGCAATGTATACCTGCCGTAAGCCTTTCGCATAAACAATGCAGAGCACATAATGATTATCAGCCCTTAGATTGTCTACCTCCCACTGAAAAGTAATCTTAGTAGGTGCAATGAGAATTTCTAGACCGACAAGTTCTTTGATGCCGTAATTTGATAAGACGAGATCTTCATAGTTTACGTATACCTCCTCTGAATTTACTAATATATTCTTCCAATTGAGGCTACAAAACATTGCCGATTTATTCAATGCTGCTTTTGTTGGTTCATAACGTAATGCCGGTCGAAATATCTGATACAAAGAGCCCATAGCTTTAAACTTATCTCGATTGATTATTTGTTTTTCGCTATTGCTATCTTTGAAGTTTGAAGGTAGACTGCGCACACAAGCCTTACCGTTTAATTTATAGTAAACTAAATTTCCTAGTTTACCACTGATGTTGTTGAATTGTTCGTTTGTTAATTTTGCCATGGTGGTTACTTTGTAGTAGGCGTAAGAAGAATCCCCCTTGATCCCCCTTTGCGAAAGGGGGTTTTGTTCTAAGTGGTGTTTAATTGTAAAAATACACACTACTCGTAAACCCCCTTTTTTAAAGGGGGACGAAGGGGGATTTAAAATTCTAAAAAGCCTCCTTCTTAAACTGTCACACTTCCCACATACTGAGAGGTGCTAGAAATATCGCCATTGCCTGTGAAGATGTAGACAAAGACTTGCTGTGTTGCCCAGGTTGCTGGAACGGATAATGCAGATGTACCGCCGGAACGAATAGATGCAGTGTTAACCACGGTCTGTTTCAAGATTGGATTGTAAGCAACAAGTGTCACTTGGTCGGTTCCTAATCCATAGCTTCCGTAATTCCAATTCACGGTGATGTTTTGTCCTGCATTGGAAAGCGCCAAGGCATTTAATCCTTCTAACTTTCCACGGCTGAGAGTAATAGCGGTATTATCCACAACCAAAGCTCCAGCAGTACCTGAGATGGATGGATAGTTCAGTTTTGTAAACATATTGTATTTTGTGATACCTTCTGCTTTTCCATCTAGTCCAAGCGGAATGACTTGTGTAAACGCATTCGTAAGTCCTGTCATGACTTTAAACTTTTCTCGCACGAGAAGTTGTGCAGGCGTAGGTGCTGATTTACTGCCTTCTGACTTTGCCTTGATAACAGTCTGACCTTTCCAATCTGAAAATGTAATGTCGCCAACTGCTCCGGCAACGTTTCCTAAAATTTTTCTAGTTAATTTTCCCATATAATAATTTCCTTTATCTCGTCCCGATTCCTTCGGGGTCGAGTTATTTGATTTTGATGTCGTCCTTTTTCGCTTTTGAGGGTAATGATGGTTATGTCGCAAAGTGTCATTCCCGAAATTCCACCCTTTCGCTGGGCTCACACGACCGCCAAGCGATATCGGGAATCTCTACATCGAGAGATCCCCGATAAAAGAACTCGGGGATGACAGTGCTAAGCCACCACCACCGTTTTTGTTTTACTAAAACCCTCTTGAATCATGATGTTTGTATAATCACGGTTATCCGGTAGAATTACTTCTACAAGAGAACGTCCATACTTTTCAGTTCCATGTAGCTTGACTTCTACTTCTTTATCTAGAAGGAGCTCACAGGCTCTATCTTTTGCAAGAACGCCCCTGACTCGTTCTGAATCTGTTTTAGGTTTGAAGATTTCCGGTGTGTCGATTCCGAATACGCGGAAATGTCTTGTTATTCTCACATCGAATCCAAGATCAACTTCTCCCCGGAATGTATCGCCATCAATTACTTCGATGACTTTCGCTTTGTAGATTGATAATAGTTTCATAAATATAATTTCCTTACCTCACCCCAACTTCTTTTAAATTGTGGTATATACTTGTTTTCCCCCTTTCCTAAGCATCGGAATGCAAGGGAAAGGGGATACTCTTTGTAATCTTCTTATTAGAAGTTCAGTTAGTGAAGTTAAAATAATCTTCGTGAGCGGCTAATGAAAACTACACTGAATTATTATTGTGAAAAATATTTTTTTGTGATTATTACGCAGTTGCACCGATTTGAGACATATGATTATTTCCTCCCATAGCTTGGTTGCTCGCTTAATGCTACAGCAGCCGAGCTATGCAATAAAGGGCAATGAACTCAGTAAGCAGGGAATGGGTGAATTCGAAGAGTGGATAACGCAATGTATACACTTCCGATATGATGTCTATATACCAAGTAGGGACTTGGAAGGGGTGCATCTTGGGGGTTATAGGCGCTTATCCGGCGGGGGTTAGCGCAAGGTACCCGCTACGTGGTGCGCCTTCTCAGCGCCAGTAAGTATATAGTCTTCTTATAGGAAGGTAAACGAAAACATTGTCTGAACTGTGATTTTTATGATTAATATGATAAGGACAAGAGATTACCTTTTAGAAGGCATTCATCGTAACCATACCAATCACAAAAATCACAGTTCAGACATATTAGCCGCTAAATTATTCTTGATTCACTAAAATAATTTTGCGATTCTGACCAAATGCCTAACTTACTAGAAAAGCCACCAACTCATAATAAACCGCTTGTAGAGACGCACAGCCGTGCGTCTCTACAAGCAATAGGAAAGCTATTTCCTATTAGCTTACTAATCTGTTGTATACTTATTATAGTTGCTTCGGTAAACTACGTTACGAAAGATGATGAAGAACAATTGGAGACATTACAGGCAAAGATAGATAAACGCGAGCCTTTACAAGATTACGAAAAAGAGGCTTATTGCGATTTGCTTTGGA
>JANMOF010000253.1:0-8517 GCA_031368925.1 Leptospiraceae bacterium | reverse complement strand
TCTTAGCATTAGCCGCTAGTACAGAAGTATTAAAAAAATATAAAATACCAGCCAAGACAACGGAAGGGTATCTTTTTCCTGAAACTTATACAATTCCTTACAACTACCCTGTAGATAAAATTGTAGATATGATGCTAAAGCGCTTTTTTTTAAACCTACAAAAAATTGATAAGGCAAAAAACATTACTCCAGAAGAGTTACACCAAAAAGTAATTCTCGCTTCGATTGTAGAAAGAGAAGCAAAGAAAAAAGAAGAACGCCCCCTTATGGCAGGAGTATTCATTAAGCGGCTAAAGAAAAACATCGCACTTGAAAGCTGTGCGACTGTGCAATATTTATTTGACAAACCAAAGAAAAGACTTTTCGAAAAAGACTTACTCATTCCATCGGATTACAACACTTATCTGCACAGAGGCTATCCGCCAGGTCCTATCTCTAATCCAGGAATGCCAGCCCTACTCGCTGCTTTTAATCCAGAGGAAACAGATAATCTTTTCTTCTTGTTAAAACCAGATGGCTATCATTATTTTTCGAAGGATCATAAAGAACACGCGCAAGCAAAGAAAAAATACATAGATGTACTATATGAGTAGCCTAACGCGATGAGCTTAAATTTTGATAAACTAGACGAAGAGATTTATGGAATCAGCCAGGAGTTGCGTGACGTACAGTCCGCACTCCTAGAAGTAAAGAAAAAACAAGATTCCAATAAATCTGCAAAGAAAGAAGCCTTAGTATTCATAGAAAAAGCTGAGGCAGTGATTGACAAAGCTGAAAAAGGAAAAATTAAACTTTCAGAGGATCAAATCAATCGTATCCGCGAAACTCTTTCTAAAATACTAATTATTTTTAAAGGCTAATCTAGCGTATCTCCACATAATCCTTAACTATTTCAAAAAAATCAGGGGGAGCCTTTCTAGGTCTCGAAGCAGAAATAGAGACAAATAGCTGTTCGTCTCTCATAGATGCAATAATGTCCCCATTCTCACCAACTAAGTCCTGCCTGATATAAAAACGAATTTTCTCTACACTCTCTACCCAGGTATAAAGCTTTGTTTTTTCTCCGGCTAATGGCATACGTGCGTATTGAATTTTACCACCCATAAAAAAACAGGTCGTATCAAGAGAGGTGATTCTATTCAAATCAATAATTTCTCTAAAAAATAACCATCTACCTTCTTCAAAAACTTTCCAAATAGTATCTGGAGAATATTTCCAAAAACAATTCATATCACAATTGAGTATATAATAATCATGAACTAGCCGCTTAGATGATTCCGAAAACTTTCTTATTGATTCAGGATAGGGAATCTTATCTTCTCCATATAAGAACGAAAAACTATCCCCTCGTTTCTCTGATCGGGTAATAAGTGTTAGCTCACAGGCGAGTTTGTCATCTTCTCCATATATCTTATGATCCCAGAAAATGATACCTTCTCTAAAAGGGGTTGCCTCAGTATTGATTTTTAAATTTACATTTGCAAATTGCTGAGCTAAAAAACGAACCTGGCTGTATTCGGGAATCAACACAAGTCCATCTTCCATACATTTCTGAGTCGGAAACCCATTTTCAGTTAAAATCGCATGTCTACCTTCCAAGCTGAATCTTTCATAGGTTCGACTTGTAACATGACGATTCCAATCTAGATCAAAAATATGCGTACGAATAAAAAGTGAATTCTTCATATAAACAGTATCGAAATTTTCTCTATAAAACTAATGAATAATACTTAAAACAATCCTGCATATCTCGATAAAGGAAAGGGCAATTTCTTTTTTGTTTACTTTTTATAATCAAAGGATATACTTGCGATATGGATATAGCTTTAGGAATCAACGTTGCAAATGGTAATCAGTATAAAGTAATCATAGCAGAGGACTCTTTCTCCGATAGAGAATTACTAAAAAGATTTTTACAGGCTGACCAATTTGAAATTCTTGCCGATGTCCCTAGTGGTGAGGGAGTGATTGATTATTTAAAATATTCAACTATAATTCCAGATATTATTTTTCTAGATTATCAAATGGAACCCAAGAATGCGCTCGAAACAATTCGAGAAATTCGACCGATGTATCCGGATATGTTAATTGTAGTGGTTACGGGTAATGTCAACAAAGAAGTAATTGCTGAACTTGCTAAGTTTAAAATTAATTCCTATATTCTAAAACCAATTAGTAAAAGTATTATCGATCAAAAATTAATTCAGGTTCTTTCACGAAAAGATTTAATTTTACAATCAAAGGTCACAATTAAAAAAAACAGTCTCAAACTTGAAGATATAAGTATTCCTCCTCTACCCAGTATTGCGCATAAGGTGCTATTATTCGAAGGAGACCATGTAAGTGGAAGTAGCGAGCTAGAACAAATTATTCTTCCCGATAAATCAATTTGTGCGGATATATTACGAATAGCCAATTCAGCATTTTATGCTCGCTCTAAAAAAGTTCAAACTATCCGCGATGCAATCACCCTCCTTGGACTTAAGACAATTAAAAATATTGTAATGCTGCAATCTAAGAAGCATATATCGCGTAACCTCGTGTACACAGACTTATTCAAAAAGCATCTTTTCGAATTACCAATATTAACCGCACTCATTGCACTGGATTTATCTGTCCCACTTGGACTAAAAGCACTGCGGGAGGAATTATTTCTGTCTGCAATGATGGTTAAAATTGGGATGACAATTCTTGCTTTAAACTCAGCAAAAGCTTATACTGAAATTCTCACTCAATACGAAACTAAAGTTAGTGACCTGGCAAAACTAGAAAAGGAAGAGTTTGAATTGAGTCATATAGATGTCGGGGTGCATATTTTTAACGTCTGGCAAATGCCGCCTATTTTTATAAAGATGATGAAAGACCAGGGATTTAAACAAAGTGACCTTAATACTGTAGACGATTTTGACAGAATTCTTCGCTTAGCTGATACCTTTGCAAAGCGAATGGCTAATATCCCTTTGCCTGAGTCTGAAATTGGATTAGCAAAATTAATTCTAAAACACTACAAAGCTCCTGACGAAACAATGGATGTATTTGATGAAGACTATTATGAAAATATTAAATCGCATCCATTCTTTAGTTCGATGTAATTCATATTAGCCACCAAGTCTTTATTATATGAATACAGATCAAAATACAGCTAATCCTGAACTACAAAGAAAGAATAAAACTATACTTCTAGTTGAAGATGAAGTAATCATTGCTATGATGGAAACACAACAGCTTAAAAAAGAGGGTTATGATTTAATTCATGCAATAAACGGTGAAGAAGCCATAAGTATTATAAGCAAAGAAGATGTAGACTTAATTCTAATGGATATTGATCTTGGAGTAGGAATCGATGGGACACAAACAGCAAAAGAAATTCTAAAAACGAATGACGTTCCGGTTGTATTTCTTTCCTCGCGATCTGAAAAAGAAATGGTTCAGAAAACAGAAAAAATTACATCGTACGGATATATAATGAAAAATTCCGGTATAAATGTAATTAATGCATCTATCAAAATGGCATTTAAACTTTATGAAGCAAATAAAAAACTAGAAAGACAAAATGAACAATTAAGAACTATTCTACATTCCATTGGAGATGCGGTCATTGCAACGGATCGCTCAGGAAAAATAATTCGAATGAATCCCATTGCCGAAAATCTTACCGGTTGGAATTCGAACGAAGCAGAGGGGATATTACTAACTGAAGTCTTTAACATAGTAAATGCGCAAACTCGAGAGTTAGCCGTAAATCCAGTTAATTCAGTATTAGCCACTGGACAGATAGTTGGTCTTGCAAATCATACATTATTAATTTCGAAAAATGGATTAGAATACCAGATTTCAGATTCTGGCTCTCCAATAAAAGATGCGGATGGTAATATTACTGGCGTGGTTCTTGTCTTTAGAGATGTTACAAAAGAATATGAAATCCAAAGAAGAATTGAAGAGAGTGAAAATCGTTTTCGCACTCTAATTGAGGATTTGCACGTTGGTATTTTATTGCAAGGTCCAAAAACTGAAATGCTACTCAGCAACAAAGCTGCTCTTAATATGCTTGGCGTAACAGAAGACCAATTGCTAGGTAAGACATCTTTTGATCCAGATTGGAACGTTATACACGAAGATGGTTCTCCCTTCTCGGGGGATACTCATCCTGTACCGCAAGCGATTGCTACTAAAAAACCTGTGCGAGGCGTAGTCATGGGAGTCTATCGACCTATTACAAAAAATCGTGTTTGGCTCTGGGTGAATGCGGAACCAGAATTGGATAACCAAGGAAATGTAGAAAAAGTCATTTGTACCTTTAGTGACATTACGGACAGAAAGATTGCGACTGACGCATTACAAAAAGAAAGTGCATTTTCAGAAACTTTAATCGAGAGTTTACCTGGAATATTTTATCATCTTGATTTAGAAGGAAGATTAATTGGTTGGAATGATAATCTTGTAGCACTTGTAGGACATGCGGGAATCGAGTCAGCTAAGAAAACTGTGCTTAACATCATTCATGATAAAGATAGAGTTTTAGTTTCCGATGCAATTCGCCTTGCATTCGAAAAGGGATATGCAGAAGTCGAGGCAAGACTGAAAGGGGAAAATGGCAGCGCTAAGGAATTCTTTTTTAATGGTAAAACACTCGTTATCAACAATCAATTTTATTTGCTAGGCACTGGAACAGAAATTACAGAAAGAAAAAAAGTGGAAAAAGAAATTCGAGATATGAATACAAGGTTATCTCGCGCACAACGCATTGCTCATATCGGTAGTTGGGAAACATATTTACCAACAGGTGAATTGCAATGGTCGGAGGAGATGTATCATATTCTAGGCTTTCCGTTAAATACACCTGTAAATCTTGGAGCGGTTACTCAGATATTTCCTCCAGAAGAATTAGAAAGATTTAAACAGGCAGTTGCTATGGCAATTGATAAGGTTGAACCTTACAAACAGGAGTATAGAATTATTCGACCCGATGGAGAAATTCGGTACATTCATGATGAAGGAGAAATTGTTTGGGAAAATGGAAAAGCAATTTGGATGTACGGGACAACGCGAGATATTACGGAATATAAAAAAGTAGAAAACGCATTGCACGAAACAGAAGAGTCCTATCGTTTATTATTTGAAACTAGTCTAGATGCTATTTTACTTACCTCTCCTGATGGAAAAGTTATGAATGTAAATCCAGCCGGTTGTCAAATACTAGAAAGGACGTTAGACGAAATTCTAGAAGGTGGTCGAAGTGTCGTTGTTGATACGTCTGATCCTCGGTTGGCTGTTGCATTAGAAGAAAGAGAGAGGACTGGAAAATTTATTGGAGAACTTACATTTATTCGCAAAAGCGGAATAAAATTTCCAGGCGAGGTATCAACCGCCGTTTTTAAAAATAATAATGGTAATAATATGACCAGCATGATTATCCGCGATGTTACCGAGCGTAAACTTGCAGGAGAAAAAATTCATAACTTACTAGCAGAAAAAGAACTTATTTTAAAAGAAGTTCACCATCGTGTTAAAAATAATATGAATACTATTTTTAGTCTTCTTACTCTGCAAGAGGATGCCATTCAAAAAAACCCAGCAATAAAAAGTATATTGAATGATGCCGCCGGGCGCGTGCAAAGTATGATGGTTTTATATGATAAATTATATCGCTCTGAAAATACCACCACAGTATCTATCAAGGAGTATTTTCCAGCGCTGATAAAAGAAATAGTAAGTTTATTTCCACAGAAGTCTTTCGTTAAGATAAATATCCAGGTAGAAGATATTCCTCTCGATGCAAGAACTTTGTCTCAACTTGGAATTTTAATTAATGAACTAATCACAAACGCGATGAAATATGCATTTATTGGAAGAAGTGAGGGGATAATATCTATTACAGCTTATCAGAAAGAAAAAAAAGTAACCATTGTATTTGCTGATAACGGAGTTGGTATGCCGCAAATGATTTCTGCAGAAAATTCTGCTGGATTCGGTCTACAACTAGTTGAAATACTCGTGAAGCAAATTCACGGGAAGAGCTCCATTGAACATAAGAACGGGACTACATTTATCATAGAATTTGAGAAATAAAATTTCATTCGCTCTAAAGATTTGCGGCATATATCAATTAACCACTAAAGGCTTAAGAAGAAAATTAAAGAAACAAAGTTGCAAGCCCTAAAAAACAAAAGAATCCAAACGTATCTGTACAAGCGGTGACAAAAATAGAAGATGCAATCGCCGGATCAATCTTAAAAAACCTTAGAATAAGTGGAACGATAGATCCAATGAGACCTGCCACGATCATATTGGCAAGCATAGCAAAACCAATTACAAAAGAAAGAGTTAGGTTAGCTTTGACAAGATAAGTAGCAATAAATGTAATTGCGCCTAACACAAGTCCATTGAGAATACCAATGATTAGCTCCTTACGAACAGCTATATACCAATTGTAAAGCGTCAACTCACCAGTAGCCAGGTTACGAACAACAATAGTGATCGCCTGCGTTCCGGCATTTCCTCCCATGCCTGCGACGATAGGCATAAGTGAGGCTAATATGACTAGCCGCTGAATCGTTTCTTCGAATAAAGACACAACAGTCGAAACCATCATAGCAGTAAATAGATTTAAGGTGAGCCAAATGATTCGCCTCTTAACAGAATCCCAAATAGATGTCTTGAGTCGTTCATCTTCACTTAATCCACCTAAACGAAGTATATCCTCACTAGCCTCAGCTTCCACGACATCGAGCACATCATCCACTGTTATCCGCCCGATCATTTTACCTTCGTCATCTACTACTGGAGCGGATACTACGTCGTATTTTCGAAAGAAGCGTGCAACTTCTTCTTGATCCATACTATAATGAATCGTTTGCACTGGCTTCATAATCTTGCTGATTTTATTTTTATGGTGAGAAAGAAGTAAATCTTTGAGCTGAAGATAACCTTTTACAATTCCTCTCTGATCAATCACATAGATCAAATAGATATTATCCGTTTCTTTGGCTGCTCTACGAACATTAGAAATTCCTTTCGTTGCAGTTTCATTTTCCTTAACGACAGCATAATCAAAACTCATAAGACGACCCGCTGTATTTTCTGCGAAACTCATCAGGCTTCGAATTTTAGCGGAGTCTTTACTGTCTAGAGAATTTAAAATCTCCTCTGCTTTCTCGGGCTCAATCTCGGAAATAAAACTAGTAGCATCGTCAGACTCTATATCTTCGAGGATAAACGCGATTTCCTCCAGCTTCAAATAACCGACAAACTCAGCCTGTGTTTCTTCCCCTAGCTCTACGAAAACTAACTTTTGTTTATCCTTGTCACAAAGTCGAAATACATAAAGCGCATCTTCAATTTTAGCAGAAGAAATTATTTCAGCAATATCTGCAGGATGCGCCTTACGAACGTATTCCTCTAGAACAGTTATATTTTTTGCAACAATATGCGAGTGTATTAATTCAACAGAAAGATGACGACTCTTTTCATGATAAGAAATCATTTCCTCATCTCGTTCCGGCTTAAATGGTGCTTGCTCTTTCATGGTGTCACCTCCCTCTTATTTTTTTAAGTAAGGCTTGAAGTCAATACAAGAAAATTTTAGAATTTTAAAAGGAGATTCTTTAAATCTGAATCCTTACATTGTCGTTACATTTGAGTGACTAAACCTAATAGGACGTTGGAGTTTTTTGATTCGACATCACTACAACATGCATACTCTCAGTATCTCTAAACTCACCTATTCTAGCTTCTAAGGAAATTTTTTCGGTCTCAGACAAATCGAAAGTTTCCCCTTTCTTTAGCGGCTGCCTCGATAATAAAACATGATGAGCAAGATCGTAAAGTATTTTATAAATTTCATCAAAACTCTTTTCAGAATCAGCAAACTCAAGTTCCCTGAAACCAAACTCTTTTAGACCAATAGTAAAGCCATTTCGTTTTAAATTATTTTCCCGGAGTCCAAAATAAATCCAATTTGCAAGCGGCAAATCATCATTACTCATATTGTCTGCGATTTTTATATAATAATCACGCGGAGAAATAAGGGATTGATTTCCTAAATAAATTCCAATAGATTTTGTATTTCGTAATAGACTCGCAGCAATTCTGGTAAATTGCATATTGAGTTCTACTAAATCAGTAACATCTGTTGAAACAGAAAGGATAATATGCGACCTGTGTTTAGAGGTATGCTCTAATGCATCTTTCCAGAGGTGAGAAATTTTACATACTGATTCCATTTCATCCACAGGGATTTCTGCATCTACACTAACTATAACAATTCGGTATTTATCAGTCGTTAAAATTACGACTCCATCATTCGCGGTTTTCTTATTTATCCGCAACTTGTAACGAGTCTCAAGTTCTCGTTGTATCATGCTAGTATTAAATACAGGGTCTTCTTCCAATAAAATGATACCGGATACTGTGTTCTGAAATACGGACTTATTCCCATAGTAAAGAATAAATAAAATAGCAAGAACAAGTAAAATAACAATAAATAATATAATCCCAAGTTTAATCATATTTCTTCCT
>JANMOF010000178.1:0-6459 GCA_031368925.1 Leptospiraceae bacterium | reverse complement strand
TACACTAGCATCCAATCACAACAACGACCTGCAACTGAAATTTATTAGATTGTGAATGCTGCGGGGCTTCCGGTGCTTCTAGCATCCAATCACAACAACGACCTGCAACTGAAATAGAATTTATCGTCTCTTTTGTGGTCTTGTATGACTCTAGCATCCAATCACAACAACGACCTGCAACTGAAATATAAAATTGGTGTTCGAAATAAACGGTTTCCCAAAAACTAGCATCCAATCACAACAACGACCTGCAACTGAAATTGCATAACGAGCCTTGCCTTGCTTGTCCATAACTTGCTAGCATCCAATCACAACAACGACCTGCAACTGAAATAACACAGTCCCTGCGACTAATTCGTTTTGTCCACCTAGCATCCAATCACAACAACGACCTGCAACTGAAATCTACTTTGTGCCACTCTATACGCGGTGAGGACTCATTGAGGGAAAATGGTATTTTGCGATTGTGGCTATAATTGCCATTTTAACAAATAGTTCAAATCCACAGGTTTATTGGCGTGTATTGAAAAAGCGGTTGAAGGATGAGGGAAATGAAACCGTTACAAATTGTAACGGTTTGAAAATGGAAGCACCAGATGGAATAACTGAAGTAGCGCTCGTAAACAAACGAAAAAAGAATCTCGAACAAGTTGATATATTGAAAACAAAAATAAATAAACAGGGGTTTGGGGGCGGTTAGCCACCAAGCCGCCGGCAGGCTAACAATGGAAACCTACATCCCCATTTCATTCCTAAACGACTTCATCTTTTGTCCGCGCTCGATTTACTTTCATCAAGTGCATGGAGGGATGAGTCAGGAGATGTATAGTTCAAAGGAACAGACAGAAGGACGGGCGGCGCATGAAACAATAGACGAAGGAACTTATTCTACGAGAAAGAAAGTGCTTATGGGGACTGACGTTTATTGTGAGAAATACAATATTCTCGGTAAAATAGATGTGTTTGATATAGATGCAAAGAAACTAACGGAAAGAAAATACAAAGTCACAAAAATTTACGATGGGTTTGTGTTTCAAGTCTATGCACAATACTTTGGACTTTTGGAACTTGGATATGAAGTAGAGAAAATTGTAATTCACGATAGAACGCATAATAAAAATTATCCAATACCTTTACCAGAGGAGGACAAGGTGATGTTTGAAAAATTTGAAAGATTAATCGAAGATATAAATGCTTTTGATTTGAGTGATCCAAATTTTAAAGCTAATATCGAAAAATGTAAGAAGTGCGTTTACTCGCACTTATGCGATCATAGCCTATGTTAAGTTTACCGGACTTCAAAGAAAAAAGTATTGTCATTTCTTTTGCAACAGAAGGACAGGCTGTATCGTTTAAGAATGATAATTTAATTGTTAAAGACGGAGAAGGAAAAACTGTCTTACAACATTCTTGCTATCGAATTTTTACCTTGTGGATTATTGGAGGCACTACAATAACTTCAGGAATTATTCAGAGAAGTAAAAAATTTGGATTCTCGATTTATTTATTTTCCTACAGTGTGAAACTAATCGGAGTTTGGAACTCAACTGCGGAAGGAAATTTTTTACTTCGAGAAAAACAATATCAGTATAAGAATCTAGAACTCGCTTGGCATATTGTGAAAAATAAAATTGAAAATCAAACTTTGCTATTAAAAAGTATTCGTGATAAAACATTAGAGGTTAAGACGAGTATTGCGGACTTAGAAAAATATCAGAACACAGAAATGACAGAATTAAATTTAAAAACAATTCTTGGAACAGAAGGAATTTCATCGAGAGTGTTTTTTAAAATTTGGTTTGCTGATATGGATTGGAAAGGACGAAAGCCAAGAGCAAAGATTGATAAGACGAATGTAATATTAGATATTGGTTATACTTATCTTTTTAATATCATGGAGGGAATGTTGAATCTTTATGGCTTTGATGTCTACAAAGGCGTGTATCACCAAAGTTTTTATCAGAGAAAATCATTAGTATGCGATCTTGTCGAACCATTTCGATGTATCATTGATAGAAAAGTAAAGAATGCGCATGGGCTAGGACAAATAAAGGAAGACGATTTTACAGAAAGCAAAGGACAGTATTTTTTAAAAATTGATCAGAATAAAAAATATACGAGTTGGATTGTACAAGAAATTATGAAATACAAAGAAGAAATGTTTCTATATACACAATCGTATTATCGAGCCTTTATGCGAAGTAAGCCTATTGGCGATTATCCGCTCTTTCGGATAACGGAGTGAAAATGCTACTCATCTCCTATGACATAAGCGATGATAAATTAAGAACGAAGTTTTCAAAGTATTTACTTAAGTATGGGGAGCGTTTACAATATTCTCTATTCGAGATTAAGAATAGCGAAAGAGTGCTTGTCAATATAGAGACTCAGATTAAACAGTACTTTGAAAAAAGATTTTCGCAGGATGATAGCATAATGATTTTTCATATGAGTCCAAGTTGTAAGATCACGCGGTATGGATACGCAAAAAACCAAGAACGAGACGTGCTGATCTTCTAAAAAAACGCTTGCAAACCTCCGTCTTAATGGAATTTGATGTAGACGAAGATGGTCAGATGGAAGTTTAATTGCTTACAAGCTAAGCAAAAATCGCATAAAAACGAAAAAACAAACCAAAAAACTGCCTATTTTCAAAACTACCTCTCCATGAGGGGTTTTAAATTTCTACTATTGTAGATTTAGAGCAGACCACGAAAAATAGGGCTCCATGAGGGGTTTTAAATTTCTACTATTGTAGATACATCCAATCACAATAACGACCTGCAACTGAAATACCCCAAGAGTGAACTCCGATACACTTTGTTATAGAAGACTATATACTTGCTGGCGGCGAGAAGGCGCACCACGTAGGGGGTTCCTGGGGCAACCACCCGCCGGATAAGCGCCTACATCCCCCAACTTGCACCCCTTTCTAGTCCCTATGTAGTAGTCCAGACATCTTATCGGAAGTGTATAGACTAGAGAAGTTTCATTTCATATTCCAAATTCACCAACGAGAGTGGGGGAAATGATGGATAGCCGATCAATTAGTTTTCCATGAATGATAGAGTTGGACGCGAGTAAGTTTGGAACGAAGACGGAAAAATCATTTCCATCAAAGGTAGAAAGTTTTCCGCCTGCTTCTTCTACAATGATAGAAGCAGCAGCCATGTCCCAGGGTTTTAAGTTTTCTTCCCAGTAGGCGTCAAATCTTCCTTCTGCGACCCAGCATAAATCAAGGCTTGCAACTCCCGTTCGCCTAACGTCCCGAACGGCTAAGAGCATGGAGCGCAAATTGTGGATTACACTTTCTATCCTTTGTTTTTTTTCATAGGGGAATCCTGTGGAGACTAACGCATTAATTAATTCACTTGTTTCGGATACAAAAATTCTTTCCCCATTTTTATAAGCACCTTCTCCTCGAATGGCATGGTAGGTATCATGCATCGCCGGAAAACTGACGATTCCCATTTCGATCTTTCCGCTTTCCATATTTTCTAGTCCTAGACATATTCCATAGAGAGGTAAGCGGTGGGCGAAGTTGGTTGTTCCATCTACGGGGTCTATGATCCAGCGGTATTGGTTTTTGCCTTGGAAGGTAGATCCTTCCTCACCCATGATATGGTCTTCCGGGAAAAATTTGCTAATTTGCTCTACGACCATTTTCTCTGAGCCTAAGTCTGCTTCGGTTACGAGGTCAATAGGTCCCTTTTTGTTGATTTTAAAGGTTGGCTTATTTTGGGTTTCTATTAAAAATGCCTGAATTTTAGGCAAAAATCCTTGAAAATGTTCAAATCTCTTATGTATGTCTTCTTTCATTTGTTCCTTGGAATGCTTTCCGCTTTTAATATAGCTGAAATACCTTCCATTAGGAGGTCATAACCTGCCTTGGCAAGCTAGAATACGGTATTCTTTCGAAAAAGGCGAACTTATTTTTGAAAAAAGGGATATATAAATGAGTCAACCGTATAACTTTGGTCATATATTGTTAAATCTTTTATTATTTAGGAGAGATTATGGAAAAGCAAATTATGGACATTCTAAACGTAGGAATCGGACTCTTACAAGCTGGGAAAGAAGGTTTAGAAAGAGCCAAAACTGAACTCGAAAAATCTTATACAGAACTTAGCACAAAAGGTGCTCAAGATAGTTCCGAAGGCGCTGTGCAAATCAGACAATCGTTAGACAAAATCATTCACGATATCAAAGAATTTACAAGCGTAGCCGGAAAGAACTACGAAGACACTCGTTCTAAGATCATAGACAACTACAACAAGATCACAGAAGAAATTCAAACAAAAATGCCTGAAGGCAAAGTAGAAGCTGTAAAAGCAAAAATCACCGAAGTCGCTGAAAACATCAAGAAAGTGAAGAAGGCTTAAAGAAGTCTCTTGAAAAAAAGAAAATTATTAGTCACAACTGCACTGCCGTATGCGAATGGCTCTATTCATTTAGGGCATATGCTCGAAGGAGTGCAGACTGATGTTTGGGTGCGCTATCAGAAGTTAGCGGGTAATGAGTGTTATTTCTTCTGTGCAGACGATACGCATGGAACTCCTGTAATGCTTGCCGCTAAGAAGGAAAATATTTCCCCGGAAGAGCTTGTTTCCAAAATACATACAGAGCATTACACTGACTTAACCGGTTTTCATATCGAGTATGATAATTATTATTCTACTAACTCACCGGAAAATCGTCATTATTCAGAAGAAATTTATAACAACCTAAAAAATAAATCTCATATTGCAGAAAGAGAAATCGAGCAATCTTATTGTGAGCATGATAAAATGTTTTTGCCCGATCGCTTTATCAAAGGGACTTGTCCTAAGTGTAGCGCAAAAGACCAATATGGCGACGGATGCGAAGTCTGTGGATCTAATTATTCTCCTAAAGATTTAGTGGATTCTCATTGCGCGATTTGCGGGAATGCACCCGGCTTAAAAAAATCCAAGCATTTATTTTTTAAATTACAGGATTTTCAAAAGGAATTGTCTACCTGGATTGAAGACCCGAAGCATGTCCATGAAGGTGTGCGCAATAAATTAAACGAGTGGTTTTCGCAAGGTCTACAGGAATGGGATATATCGCGTGACGGTCCTTATTTTGGTTTTGAAATTCCTGGAGAAGTAAATAAATACTTCTATGTGTGGCTTGATGCACCTATTGGTTATATGGCGTCATCAAAGAATTATTTCAAAGACAACCCGCTATTCGATGAATTCTGGAAATCGGGTGAGGGAGAAATTATTCACTTCGTCGGCAAAGACATATTATATTTTCATGCACTTTTCTGGCCTGCTATGCTTATGGGTGGGGATTACAAAACTCCTAACCGCGTCAACGTGCATGGATTCATAACTGTCAATGGCGAGAAGATGTCTAAGTCCCGTGGAACTTTTATTAAAGCGTCTACTTTTCTAAAATACTTAGAGCCTGAGCATTTCCGTTTTTTTATAGCTGGAAAATTAAATGATACACTCGATGATTTAGATTTGAATTTCAATGATTTTAGTTCGAAGGTAAATTCCGATTTAATCGGAAATTTCATTAATATTCTTTCTCGAACCGGAACATCTATCTTAGATAAGCTAGATCGAAAACTAGGAACTCTTAACTCAGAAGGCAAATTAATAGTAGCCGAACTACTTGCAAGTAAACCAGAAATCCTAAAAAATTACGAAGATAAAAACTATACCAAGGTAATGAAAGAAATTGCCCGTCTCGGAGACGTAGTGAATAAGTATGTAAACGACCAGGCTCCTTGGAATCTTTTGAAGACAGATAAAGAAGCGGCAAGACAGGTTGTAACTACTGCTATTAACAGTGCGCGGATACTCGCTATTTACCTACAGCCAGTTATTCCTAAAATTTCTGAACGAATATTTAAAATTCTAAAATTAGAATCTAGAATCCCATTTGCCGAGTTAGAAAAAATGTTAGAAAATGTAGAAATTTTACCATATGAAATATTATCCCAGAGAGTAGATGAAAAGGCAATTACAACTATGCTAGAAGAAAACAAAGAATCACAAAACGAAGTAAAAGTAAATCCAGCCCCAATAAAAGCCACAGAATCTAAACCAGATTCTACTGGAGCTGGTCTAATTAGCATTAACGATTTGACAAAAGTAGAATTAAGAGTTGGACTCATTGAACAAGCAAATCATGTTGAGGGAGCAGACAAGCTTTTAAACGTTAAAGTAAATCTAGGAGAAAAAGGAATTAAAAACGTATTTGCTGGTATAAAATCTGCATATAAACCAGAAGAACTTGTAGGAATGAAAGTGGTTGTAGTTGCAAACCTGGAACCAAGAAAAATGAAGTTCGGTATGTCTGAGGCGATGTTACTTGCTTCCGGCAAAGACGAGACTCTTTCACTTTTTATTCCGCATAGAAATGCAAATCCGGGGGATATTCTTAAGTAGCCGAAGCCATGTCACTGATAAAAAATATTTACAT
>JANMOF010000158.1:0-9891 GCA_031368925.1 Leptospiraceae bacterium | reverse complement strand
CCACGGATGAACACAGATGAACACTGATATAAGAGTAAGGATTATTAAAACCATCCGTGTTTATCTGTGTCCATCCGTGGTATTCTTTTCCCTTGTTAATGCTTATTTATTATTAAAAATTTCTTGTTCTATATGATAAATTCTGTAGGCTTGCTTTATGTCAACCGAATCATTTATTCCCCCAATACACAATTATCCATTTATGTGGTTTATGGATACAGCCCTGAAAGCCTTAATGAAAGGCGTTAACAACGTCGATGAGATTGTAATTACTGATCTCGATAAAGAGAATTTGAAAAAATACAAAGACGAACGATTAATTTATATTTCGAATCACCCGTCCACTAAAGAGCCGCCGATTTCTTATATCGTAGGAAATCATATGTATTCCCGTTTTCATTACATGGCATCGCGGGAAGTATTCGATTGGGGAAATGGAGTTGTAGGAAATTTGATTCAAAACATTGGAGCTTTTTCTGTAATCGCAGGAGCCTCTGATAGAGAATCTCTCAAGACAACGAGAGCCATTTTAGCGAAGCCTGCCGGCAAATTAGTATTATTCCCGGAAGGAGAACCAACTGGAGCAGAAAATGACAATCTTCTTCCGTTCCAAGCAGGGGTATCACAACTAGGCTTCTGGGGATACGAAGATGCAATTAAATTAGATTCATCTGCCGACATAACAGTATTACCTGCATTTGTAAAGTATCGAATGAATGGAACGAAAGAAGAAATTCGCCGTGATGTAGATAAGTCGCTTGAAGTAATGGAAAAACGTTTAGGTATTTCTAAAAAAGGAAAAGACATTGTTCATAGACTTCTTTCTATTGGAAAGCGTCTAGTAGAGCGCGCAGAAAAGCAATTTGGTATTATCCCCGATGAGACTCAAACCTTCGACTACCGCATTGGAAGGCTAAGACATCGTATCCTCGATAATGTAGCTGAAACAGTTGCTCTCAAGAAATACAACAAAGAAGACCACGCTATTGATAAGCTTAGAAAAATTCTTTCTACTTTCGAAATGGTATTTGTAGGAGTTCCTGACCCAAAGGGCGAATTACCATCATTGGACAAAGCGAAATGGGGACGCAAGTATTGTCAGCGTGCGTATGATTTTATTTCGATTAAAACTGATTATCTAACAAGCCTTCCTTCCGCTGAAAGAATTTACGAATGGATCTATCGCTTTGAAAGCGAACTGATTGGTTTTACTTACCAACGTCCACAAAAGGCTTATGTGCATTTTGCGCCCGCTTTTAAAATTTCAGAGTACTACGCAGCTTATAAAAAAGATAAAAAAGGAACTGTACAGAATCTTACTACAAGACTCCGCGACGAAATCCAAAAACTACTTGATCGAGAAGTTCTTCTTTCCGAAAAACTTTTTCCTGATGAGTATAAGTTCTAGAGGATAAGATAATTTTACCGCAGGTGGCACCGATGGCAATTAATTTGACTTTACAGAAAAATTCTTTTAAGGTAGATTGACTTTATGGAAACAACTCTTGCAAAATTAACCGTCGCCGAAATGGAAGCAGACCCAATCAAATGGGAGCGCTTTGAGCTTTACAAAGGAGAGCCTGTTGAAATGACTTATACAAAACCAAACCATGCTAGAATTCTAAGCCAACTTTCTCATCTTATCATCCAATGGATAAAATCCAACGGATTCGGTGATGTTTACAGCGGAGAAGGCGGAATCAAATTTGCAGATGACATTCGCTACTGTTATGATTTAGCTTGGTCGGATACAAGGCTTCCAGAAGAAGAAATTCCTACTCGTTCTCTTCCTTTGATGGTTGAGATAGTCTCAGATGGAAATGATATAAATAAACTTCTAGCAAAAGTAGAAGACTACTTACGATTTGGCGCTCGGGAAGTCTGGTTGGTTTATCCCGCCAGAAAATCTATCCAAGCCTATTACCCCGACAACACCGCACGCACTTTTCACATCAACGATACAATTACCCTCGGCGATTGGATGAAAGGATTTTCGCTTGTGTTGAAAGAAGTTTTTACCTAAACCCCAAATACTCTTTTCTCTTCTTCTCAGGCAATCTCTCTATCGCATAACGAAGCATTACCCGCGGCATAGAGCTTGCGTGTTTGTCTAAAAATGCTTCAAGCAAATTAACATCCACTCGCTTTCCCATTTCGCGCAGCATCCAGCCCACTGCTTTATGGATTAAATCCTCCTTATCCACGAGTAAGATTTCTGATATTCTAATTGTATCGTCCGACTCTCCGTTCTGTAAAAATACAAACGTAGAGATAATAGCATTTCGCCGCTCCCAGAGATTTTTAGACTTCACTAGTTTGTATAAAATCGCGCGATCTTTATCTAATAAATAAGAGCCTAAAATTTATCTAGAAGCCCCATCGACTAAGTCCCAATTATTTACATACCGTAAATGCATAAGGTAGAATTCATAGATTTGTTTTTTTAGTTTTTCATCTGTTTTTTTGTTGTGAAATTTGCGACCGAGAATGAGTAAACAAAGAAGTCTTTCTTCATGAATCCTCGAGTGGATTAATTCTATTAGCTCCTTAAATTCTATTTTTTCAAATTCCTTTGCAACTTTTCGTAATTCAGGAACTGTGATTCCAATGAATATATCGCCTTCTCCGTATTCGCCGCTACCGGTTTTAAAATAGCCCTGAAGAAATTTTGCCTTTGTAGGATTAGAGATTTTTTTAAGTTGAGATTTGAGTTTGTCCATTGCGTGCTGCTTTTACTTCTTTCATTAGAGTTGTTGAAAAATTAGCTGTCAGTTCGAGCGGCAGTCGAGAACTACAAGTGCTTAAAGCCTTTATCTTACTAAATTCATTTTTGTAATAATGCTTTTTTAAAATAGACAATGCTTTTAGTTTGTCTTTACTCGAAAGACTATCAAATTCAGTGACGATTCTTTCTAATGTTGCAGTCATAACTTTCCTCCGAATATAGTTTTCGTATTAAAACTTAGTTGTCAATCTTTTCTGAGGAATTCACAGCTAAAAAGAATTTTAGAAAAAATAATTGCTTGTTATTATTTCCTTTTTAACAAACCATTGAACTATGAAAGTAGCAATAAAGCATGACATAGTTCTAAAGAATGGAAAACCAAATGCGGCAATTATTCCTTACAAAGATTTTCAATATATTGTGAAGCTAATACAATCTATTCCCGAAAAACCAGTTGTAAAAAAAATAAAAAAGATTTCTACTGATAAAGAATTAGAAATTTTAAAACGCAGAAAAAAGGAAAAATCTGTTCCTATGGATGTTTTTTTTAAGAAATTAGAAAATGCGTGAAATAGAGTTCAAAGAATCAGTTTGGAAAGATTTAAAAAACACACCCAAACCTGACATTTCCAAGATAAAACAAAAAATTACAACGCTTCAAGTAGAGGCTAATCTAAATAAGCTCAAACTAGTAAATTCAGAATTTTACAGAATTCGTCAAGGTGACTATCGGATATTTTTCCAATATAATATGGATGAAGACAAAATCACAATTCTACGAATCTCGCATAGAAAAGACGCCTACTAATTCAAGGCAGTTAAATTTTCTCCTTGCCCAAAAAGACAATAGTATAGTTGAAAAACGAAATTAGATAATATTTTTTAACCACGAAGAGCGCGAAGCACACGAAGGTTAATAAAAGAAGCCCATTGAATTGTATATTCTCCGTAACCTTCACGCGCTTTATGGTAAAACGATAAATTACCATTACCCTCTTCCATCCGTGTTCATCCGTGGTAATCTTCAATTATCCCCAAACAACCCAGCAACTCTCTCCAACTCCGCTTGGACTTTAGGCGATGACGGCAAATGACCCGAAAGCGCTAGTTGCAAAAATTCAATTCCTTTAGGTGACTCTTCAAAGCGCGGAACCAAATGAAAATGCAAATGAGGCACTGCTTCGGAAATAGTAATCGTATAAAGCTTCACGGGTTTAAAATGTTTATAAATCCATTCGGTAGCAAGTTTCATGCATTCACCTAGTTGCATAAACTCCCCGTGAATCAAATCATTGTAAGCCTCTACATGACGTTTAGGCTCAATGTATAAATACCCCGGCGCATTCTTAGAAAGTTCAGCATGTCTCACAACAAAGTGAAATGTCTCGCCGATTACCATCGGAATTTCTTTAGTGTGATGTATATCACATATTTTACAGTTCATAGTTTAATCCTTTTATATATTAAAGTTGTTGACAATTACCTGTCAGTTCGAGCAGCAGCTTCCGAATTTGCGTTAGTCGAGAACTACAAAAACTAAAAAGCTTCATTTATTAGCACTTCTCGACTGTCGCTCGAAATGACATTGCTTATTCATGATTATTTTATCTGTGTCCATCCGTGGTAATCTTTTCATTTCTTCCTATTCAATAAATACACAGCGGATATAGCAAGTAAACCGCCGACGATTGTAGTCCACTCGGGGGTTTCGCCGAGTAAGCCCCAACTGCTGAGCATGGCACTAGCGGGAACGAGAAATATAAAAGAGCTAGCCTTTGCAGAGCCAAGTCTCGAAGACGCAATAAAATATACAGTCGTTCCAAAAGAAGTAGAAATAGAGCCAAGATAAAACATATTTATCCAGAAATTAGAATCAAAAGAAAGCGCACCAAGCCAGTCATAAGGAAGCGCCATACAAAAAGAAACCACAGTTCCAATTCCATAGAGATATAAGCTATACGTAATCGGGGAAACAAAACTTTTAGACTTTGCAGTGATGATACTCAAAACCGCCCAGCTAAAAGCGGCAAATATGAAGTAGACGTTACCACCTGCCAGAAGCGACTCGAGCGAAATACTCCAGACTTTAAGAATGATTAGACCACCCGTGAGTCCGAGCGCCAAACCGAGATATTCCAGTCGTTCCATTTTATATTTATACAAAATAGCTAGAAGAAAAAAATTCACAATTGGATTTAGTGTAGTCACAAAGACTCCACCCACTCCCGGTAAACCATTTCGCAATCCAAGAAAAAAAAGCGAGTTATAAAAAAGCATCACGAGTCCACCAGCCACTGCATAGGAAATTCCTTTTTTAGGAATTCGAAAACTATCCTTCGTAATCCATAGCACAGGAATTAGCGATACAAATGTAACAAGCAGTCTCCAAAATAAAATTACTTCTAAGTTTGTATAATTCGTAATCATCTTGGCAGACGCCCAGCTCACACCCCAAATGACCATCGCGAATATTACTACATAAATTAAATTCAAATCAACCCAGCCTTATGATTCCAGTATTAGAAATTAACCTGATTTGCAAATCTAAAATTCTTGCCAAGATACAAGCATTTTTTACAATACGATTAGAATGGAAAACGATGAAGTAGAAGAGATAAAACCAATTCGGAAAAATTTATTCTCTATTCACAAGCTGGGTTACGCACGCGGAGACCGACCACAAGTAGAATGTATCCTCTGCGGAGTGACAGAAAAAAATCCCGACGTTCCAAACCTCACTATTCACGAATCCACGCACTGTATTGTTTCAATAAATTTATTTCCTTACAACCCGGGGCATATCATCATTTTCCCCAAGCGTCACACAATCATAATTACTGATCTCAGCGACGACGAAGTCCTCGATATGCATAAAATGCGCGTAAAAGCAATTCAAACGATTTCAAAAGCATGGAGAGCACAGGGATTTAACGTCGGCTACAATCTAGGAAAAAACAGCGGCGGCTCGATTCCACATATTCACGAGCATATCGTTCCCCGTTTTATTAACGAAGTTGGATTTTTAGATGTATTAGATAACACGCGCGTCGTAATTTACGATCCCTATCAAATGTTAGAAGAAATTCGTAGACTCTGGAAAGATGCAGTTTAATATTGGGCGATGCATACAGAACTAATAAAAAAACAAACAATGTGGCGTGTAAGAATTTTAACAGCCACCTGGTTTTCTTACGCAGGATTTTATTTTTGTAGAAAAAATTTTGCAATCGCAAAGTCCTCTATCCAAGAATCCCTCGCAATCACAAGCTCAGACCTCGCTCATATTTATACAGCTTATTTAATTGCTTACATGCTCGGGCAGTTTACAATGAGTATCCTCGGACCGAGAGTTGCGACAAGAATTTTACTCTTAGCGGGCATGGGAATTTCTGTTGCTTGTAATATTATTTTCGGATTCTCTTATCTCATGGGACCTGCGGGTTACATGCCTTTTCTCCTCTTTATGGTTATCAACGGTTTTGCACAAGCAGCAGGCTGGCCTGGAAACGTTGGAGTATTAAGCAATTGGCTCGCACGAGAAGAGCGCGGGCGGATAATGGCTGTTTGGGCTACGTCTTACCAACTCGGAAGTATTCTTGCAAAAGTATTTGCTGCATTTTTACTTGGCTACCTCGGTGCTACCTGGTCGTTCTGGGGAGCGTCAGTAGTTTTATTTGGAGTATGGATTTTATTTTATTTCTTAGAGCGAGATAATCCCGAAGATGTAGGACTTGATCCTATTATCGAAGAAGTAGAAGTGCCAGTAGAGACAAACACTCATCACGAATCCTTTTTAAAAGGGTGGAATAATAATGTTCTCCTCTCTGTTTTTTTTATGGGCTGTGTATACTTTGTCTTTAAATTTTTACGTTATTCGCTAGATAGCTGGGCTCCCATGGCAATCGAGAAATTATTTCACCAAACAAAAGAACACTCCGGCTACATCTCCACTCTCTTCGATTGGATTGGGTTCACGGGAGTAGTAGTTGCTGGTTGGGTTTCTGATAAATACTTTCACGGCAAACGACACCAAACTATTTTCATCATGACCTGTGGAATGTTCATCGCCTTTACCGTAATGGCATTTGTCGGAGTGAAGAGCTTATGGGCGTTTGCCGCTTGCCTAGCTTTTTGTGGCTTCATGCTCATGGGACCTGACTCCCTACTCGCAGGTGTTGGTGCAATTGATGTAGGCGGACGCAAAATGGCAATTGTCGCTGCCGGAATTATAAATGGGCTTGGCTCTATCGGACCAATCTTCCAGGAAGAAGTAATCGGTTGGATTCTAGACCGGTATGAATTTCACTTCACCTTCTACATGATGATCGGAATTTCTGCACTTGGAATTGTCGGTAGCGGCTACTTGAGTTATCGCTCAAGGACGGGGAGTTCTAATTTGTGAATTTATTCAAAACGTATACGTAAACATCACAAGAAAAGATCTACCTGGCTGTGGGTGAAGAGATGGACGGAAGCCCTGTGAGCGCGCATAATAATTATCACCCGCGTTAGCAACGTCTACACCGGGATGAGTAATTCCCTCATTAAAAAGATTATTTACTTTAAGAGCTAAAGTCATTGCTTTAAAAAATTCCCAACTGATATTAAGGTGAAATAATACATACGGGTCTACGGTTTTACCTTGCCAGCGAAGTGGATTTGATAAATACAAAGTTCTTTTTCCTACATACTGAGTTCTTAAATCTATAAATAGATTGTGTAGGATTGGAATATTTGTCCCCAGGTTTAATTTATGCCTAGCTATATCTCCTAACGTAGTATACTCCTCCTGTCTTGGAAGCAAATCAACGCTTGCTTTCGGGAAATACACTTCATTATCCCCGACTATACTGGTTCCAGTTCTCCATTTTTTTGAATTGCGATCATAATGAATTTGGCTCAGCGCCTCTGTGAAAGTGTAGTTGAGATAGGACTTGATAGGGATATTGATATCTAAAAAGTTTTTCATATGAAAGTTTAATTTGTATTCTCCCCCGTAAATTCGTCTTCGCCCTGCATTTTCCGCTTCTTCTTTGATTACATTTTCATACCTCTGGTAGTAAATGGAAACTTCTTGCAAAGTACTTCGACCTTCCTTCATGAATATAAATTCTGTAGATCTAACCTTTTCTGGTTTAAGGCTAATATTTGTTTGTCTCCCGGCAAACCCACCGTACAACTGATATTGAGGTGGCTCATTGAATGCTTCTCCGTAAAGTAATTTTAAAGTGGTAGATTCATTTAAAAGATAGATGTTAGAAATTCTAGGATTTACAGAATGTCCGTAGATTGAATTTTCATCATAACGAATCCCGGGGCTAAATATAAATTTGCTGATCGTTAGCTTCCCCTGCGCAAAACCACCGTAATCCGTTGTGCTAATTAGATTATTTTCGGGCATTTTATCTGCCGGAGGAGGAGGACGGAGATAAAACGGCTCTGTGCTGTGAATAGTTCCACGATAACCCGAAGGAATTGTCGCAGAGCTATAACTTGTAATCGTGTATCCGGGAACATCGTAGAATTTGGTTAGTCGTTTGCTTTCGTATTTTACGCCTAGCAGCAATTGTAAGGAATCTGAAATTTTAATTTCAAAATTTTGATTCATCAATTGGCTACTATTCTGAGTTACCCAGCGTGTATAGTTTACATTGGAGTAGCGGCTATTTCGATTATCCGGTACTGCCTGTGCAAAGTTTCCATAAAGCGGATTTTCGCGGTAGGAAATCAGCGAATAAGAGCGGATAGACTTTGTTAGCTGCACATCGTTTTCAATATAATACATTGTCGAAGCCTTACTCCATAGTGCACCATTTTGCACTCTATCATTTGGCCAATAGGTTCCATAGCCTTCTTGGGCAGTCCAATGCATAATTCCCATTTTTAAATTTGCGATACTTGCCATGATATTTGCGGAGTAGTCACGGGCAGGGTCAGAATAACTCCCAAATTTCTTTCCTGTATCTCCCTGTTGTAAAATCGGACCCCATGCATCTGAATTTCCAGACCAATAATTGGAAAGATAGCCTCCGCGATTAGATAAATCCGGTCCTTTACTATTTAAAGCTTTTGCGGTCGCCGAAAAACTAAAATCACCCGATCTAAAGGAAACATTTCCATCTGCTGCTGTGGTAGAGAAACTACCATGCTGTAATATGAGTTTGCCGCTCGGAGAATTTTCTTCTTTATTCTCCTTTGGATTTTTAGTAATAATATTGATTACACCTTGAAATGCGTTAGGTCCATAGACAACCGATGCTGGTCCATATAAAATTTCTACTCGTTTAATATTACTGATTGAATATTGCCTACTAATATCTGCTGTTTGGAAGTAGAGGCTATTGTCGATTTTTCCGTCAATCATAATCAGTGTTCTATTTGTATAGGGAGTGCGGTATCCTCTTTGGTAGGCAGTGATATAAAAAGATCCATCTGGAAAAACAACATCGAAGCCCGGTAGGTCATATAAAATTTCATCGATACTCGTATATCCCCGATTTTTTATATCTTCTTCGGAAACTACTACAACACTCGCGGGAGCTTTTCGAATATTTTCTTTACTTCTAGATGCAGTGACTACTATCTTTTCTTCTAACTTAAAAAAGTTTTCTTCTGCTATACTGTTAGACGATGTTGGGTTTGGATTTTCATTCTTTGGTTCTGTGGTCATTTTTTCAGGAACAGTTTCCTTTACAGGTTGTGTTTCTTGTGAATATAAAGAAGCGTAAAACAAAAAGATTAAATAGAGAGTAATTTTTAAGGGATTGTTTTTCATACTTCCTCTCGATTGTAATTGATTTCCAGAATTATTTATCCTACAAATCTTGTAAATCCTATCAAAGAAAAACTTTTTCAGAAAACGACCACGCTTTAACTTCAGTAAACAGTCTTCTAATTCTTGTTATCCCAATTGGTTTGCATCAATTCTCTAGGTGGAGATTGTATTTGTGTAAGCCTTGATACGAGAATAATGCTCATTAATCCACAGAGCATCGCAAAAGTTCTAAATGGAAATAGAACAGCAGTGCGTGTTCCATTTGCATCAAATTCAGAGGCTAAGTCTAAAACAGGGTAAGCAAGAAGTGTAGGCAAACCAAGAGAAGCCTCTCCTCCTCCGAATCGGAGAATGAAAGCAATTAGAAATCCTGCTACTGCTCCATAGAAAT